>NZ_CP183073.1:0-307500 GCF_048401065.1 Pseudoalteromonas sp. US3C1004 | reverse complement strand
GTCAACCCTTGTGACCTCAGTTAGGTCAAAATAAAGGGTTTTATGCTTAGTTTCTCGCTTAGTGTTCAGAAGCCGTTCATTGCCAATTGAGTTATGAGTTAATTCACCAGTAACTCGTAAATGCTGCTCATCAACTTGGCTGATTGCCAATTTACTCATTTGTATCGCTGCCTCTAAACTGAACCGGTAGCTTACTTTTTTGCTCTAATAGGCCGCTAACATGGTCAATACCTTGTTGGCGTAAAATACCCTGAAGTTCACTTTGTTTTGCATCAAGTAAACTAATACCTTCAGCAATCATGTCGTAAGCGCGCCACTCACCGCTTCGGTCTTCACGTACTTTAAAATCAATTTTTATATCAGGTTTACCCGCTTCAACAATTTTGGTTTTTACCACCACCACGTCTTTACCTTTAAACGGTTGCTCGGCAGCAAATTCAACTTGTTGATTAGTGTATTGGGTAAATACACCGGCATAGGTGGCAACTAAATACTCTCTAAACGCACCAATAAAACGCTGAATATCTTCAATTGCTTTTGCTTTTTCTGACTTGTCGGTAATTGCGCGTACCTTAGACACTTCGCTACCTAACACTCTTAGTGCTGCATATTTGTAGTCGATGTACGGCATTAACTCTTCTTCAACAATAACACGTAAATGTTCTTTATCTTTTACTATTAATGGTTGATCTTGGGTAATTCGTGCAAAGGTATTGTCAGCAACTTGACGTACCATTTTATTAGGATCAGTTAATTTTACTTCTGCTGCTTGCACGCTTTGTAATAGCATTAAACTTACCAGCGCAATACTTACTAAAAATGTTTTCAACATAATAATTACTCACTACCTTGGTTGAATAAGAACTGGCCAATTAATTCTTCAAGTACCAATGCCGATTTGGTATCAGTAATTGAATCGCCACTTGCTAATGCTTTGCTTTGCACCCCAAATAAATCGTCAATAGCTTGGTCTTGTGCACTGTTTGCAACATCTTCGCCTAAACAACGTTGCTTAGCTGAATCCGAGGCGATCACAGGGTTAATACCTAAATATTGCTCACCTAAAATACCCGAGGTTAAAATTGAGATAGAGCTGGTATCTGAAAAACGACATAAATACTGCGCATCAATACTCATGTTCACCACAGGTAAAAACTCTTGCGGGTGTACATAAATTGACTCGACACGACCAATAACAACTCCCCCTACTTTAATAGGCGCGCGAGTTTTTAATGAGCCTATATTTTCAAACTTGGCGTTTAATGTGTAGGTTTCACCTGAGCCGCTAATACCTGAATTGGCCACTTTAAGCGCTAGCATTGAAAATGCCAAGATACCCAGCGCGACAAAAAAACCAACTAAAATTTCTAATTTCCGTGAATTCATTATTTAATACCCTATTAGCTAGTAAACATTACCGCTGTCAAAATAAAGTCAAAACCTAATACCGCCAGTGATGAATGCACCACTGTTTCTGTTGTTGCCTTGCTGATCCCTTCTGATGTAGGAATACAGTCATACCCTTTATAAAGCGCAATCCAAGTCACAACAATCGCAAATACGATACTTTTAATTAAACCGTTTAGTATATCTTTTTCAAACGACACCTGGGCTTGCATTATTGACCAAAAGCTTCCGGTATCAACGCCTAGCCAATCAACACCCACTAAGTGAGCACCAATAATAGCGACCGCTGAAAAAATTAATGCCAGTAACGGCATACTAATTAAGCCAGCCCAAAATCGCGGCGCAATAATACGCCTAAGCGGGTCAATAGCCATCATCTCTAGCGACGATAACTGCTCGGTGGCTTTCATTAAGCCGATTTCAGCGGTTAACGCACTGCCTGCTCTGCCTGCAAATAATAACGCAGTAACTACCGGTCCAAGCTCACGTAACAAGCTAAGCGCTACTAACGGGCCTAGGCTGTCTTCTGCACCATAATCAACTAAAACGGTATAACCTTGCAGCGCTAAAACCATACCGATAAATAAGCCCGACACCACAATAATCAACAACGATTGTGAACCAACCATATAGAGTTGGCGCACCAGTAAAGGCGTACCTTTTTTTAAATTGGGTAAATGCCATAATGCACTTGCTAGCATGTGAGTTGAACGCCCAAGCGCAGCAAAACGACCCAGTGTTTTATGGCCTATTTTTTGTAGTAAATCCAACATTACTGCGGCTCTCCTAACAGTTCATCTGCATAGGTTTGTGCTGGATAATGAAATGGTACAGGCCCATCCGATAACCCTTTCAAAAATTGTTGCACAAGTGGTGATTCGTGCTTACGCATTTCATCTGGCGTGCCGCTTCCAATCACACCTTGCTCGGCAATAATAATAACGTGGTCGGCAATGCTCATTACTTCAGTCACATCGTGTGTAACAATTAAAGAAGATAAACCAAGTACTTCATTTAAAGATTTAATAAGCTTAACCAACACTCCCATTGAGATAGGATCTTGTCCTGCAAAAGGCTCATCATACATAATCAGTTCAGGATCAAGCGCTATAGAGCGAGCCAAGGCTGCACGACGTGCCATACCACCAGATAACTCTGAAGGCATTAAATCTTTAGCACCACGTAAGCCAACTGCTTGTAGTTTCATTAAAACCACTAAACGAATTAAATCTTCACTGAGCTGTGTGTGCTCGCGGATAGGAAATGCGATATTGTCGAACACCGACATATCGGTAAATAATGCACCGCTTTGAAATAACATACTCATACGTTTACGTGCCGCGTAGAGCTCTTTACGGGACATGGCAACTATGCTGTCGTTTTTAAATAAAATATCACCGGAGTCGGGTTTGAGCTGGCCACCAATTAAGCGCAGCATCGTGGTTTTGCCAATTCCGCTTGGCCCCATAATGGCAGTAATTTTACCTTCTGGGACATCAAAGCTCATATTTTTGTATATGACCCTATCGCCTCTAGAAAAGGTAACATCCTTTACTTCTACTATTGATTGCGACAAGTCGCTCTCCATAACAATATTCTCTCATATTTCTATTTTAAGGGTTTTTTGGTCAAGATGGAAAAAACAATTCGTAAGATTTTGTAATAGCCACGCAAAAACAGCTATAAGACTGCGACAAATTGACTTAACCGATGCTTAAACAAGCAAGTTAACACATTAAATAATTATTTTAATAACCGCCTAATGTATTACAGCTTACTCTTTTACTTATACTTTTATGGTGGCTTTTGTTACTATTCGCGCTATCTGAATTTACACTAACTGGCTTATCACAATGGTTACCTCGTTTGTCATTTTAATTCTCGGTTTTGCGGCTCTCGTATGGAGTGCGGACAGGTTTGTTTATGGTGCGGCGGCACTGGCTAAAAACTTTGGCGTACCAACATTAATTGTAGGTTTAACCGTGGTAGCTATGGGCTCATCGGCCCCTGAAATGATGGTATCCGCTTCAGCTGCTTTGGCAAATAAAACCGATACAGCCGTAGGTAATGCAGTTGGTTCAAACATCACTAACATATTATTAGTATTAGGTATTACAGCACTTTTAAGACCGCTTTCAGTCTCTTCAAGTACATTAAAACGAGAAATTCCACTGGTATTACTGGTGTCTATCGCTACTTGGTATATTTTTTCAGATAACTACTTTTCGTTTTTTGAAGGCGCAGCCTTACTCTTTGGTTTTGTTGTTTTTATTGGTGGACTTATTTTTGTATCACTGCGAGCAAAAAACCAAGACGACCCCTTTGTTAGCGAAGCCTGTGATGAAGTACCTGATAATGTCCCAACCAAAAAAGCCGTTTTTTGGTTAGTCGTCGGAATGATTTTACTTCCTGTTAGCTCACACTTTTTAGTTGGCTCAGCCGTTGATATTGCAAAATATTTTGGCTTAAGTGACTTAGTAATTGGTTTAACCATAATAGCCATAGGCACCAGCTTACCTGAACTTGCAGCTTCCATTGCGGGTGTTCTTAAAAATGAAGATGATCTAGCACTGGGTAACATTGTTGGCTCAAATATTTTTAATATTCTCGCGGTGTTACCGCTGGCAGGATTAATTAACCCATCAGTTATTGACGCATCAGTAGCTAACCGTGATGTTTTAATTATGATCGGTGCAACCTTGGCACTTATTGCTATGTCATTGAACTTTAGAGGTCAAAGACGTATCAATAGAGTAGAAGGTGGCTTACTCATCGTCGCATTTATGATTTACCAAGGTTATATTTTTAGTCAAGTAGGGTGATCCATGGCAACGCTAAATTTTATTCAACAAGGCTTGCGCGTCCTTGATATAGAACGTCAAGCACTCAGCGATATCGCACAATACGTTAATGAAAGCTTTGATCAAGCGTGCCAATTAATGTACGACTGCTCAGGCCGTATTATTGTTATTGGCATGGGTAAGTCGGGCCATATCGGTAATAAAATAGCAGCCACTTTAGCGAGTACTGGTAGCCCCGCATTTTTTGTACATCCTGGTGAAGCGAGTCATGGCGATTTAGGTATGATTACATCAAATGATGTGGTTATGCTTATATCTAACTCTGGCGAAACCAGTGAAGTGCTTAATATTATTCCGGTATTAAAACGCATTGGCGCAAAAATGATTGCTATGACAGGCAACGAAACGTCAACCATGGCAACATTGGCAAATGTGCATGTGTGTATTAAAGTTGAACAAGAAGCCTGCTCATTAGGCTTAGCGCCAACAGCAAGTACCACAGCAACACTCGCTATGGGCGATGCTATGGCGGTAGCATTATTAGAAGCCCGTGGTTTTACCGCTGATGATTTTGCACTGTCGCATCCAGGTGGCAGTTTAGGCAAACGCTTACTCTTAACCTTAAAAGATGTAATGCACAGCGGTATTCACACGCCTATTATTAATGAAACGCAAACCATTAAAGACGCCTTAATTGAAATGTCAGCCAAAGGGCTTGGCATGACCGCTATTATAAATAGTAATCAGCAATTATCGGGGTTGTTTACCGATGGTGATTTACGCCGTATTTTAGAGCAACGTATTGATATACACAGCACAGAAATTAATGTTGTGATGACAAAGTCATGTACAACAGCCACACAAGACATGCTCGCGGCTGAAGCACTGAACATTATGGAACAAAAACGTATTAATGGTTTAATTGTGATTAATGAGCATAATCACCCTATTGGCGCACTAAATATGCAAGACTTACTAAAAGCGGGAGTGCTATAAATGCAGTTTGAAGATCTTTATCAGCCGTTAAGTGATGATGCAAAAGTGCGCGCAAAAAAAATAAAATTATTAATTTGCGATATTGATGGTGTGTTTTCTGATGGACGTATTTATCTTGGCAACCAAGGTGAAGAACTCAAAGCATTTAATACCAAAGACGGGTTTGGCATTAAAGCCCTTATTAATAGTGGTTTTGAAGTTGCCGTGATCACAGGCCGTCACTCACAAATAGTTCAACAACGTATGAGCAATTTAACCGTACAGCATATATACCAAGGCCAAGAAAACAAACTCATTGCCTATCAAGAATTAAAACAAAAATTAGCGCTAAGCGATGAGCAAATAGCTTACATAGGTGACGATGGCCCTGACATGCCAGTGATGGAAAAAGTCGGGTTTGCAGTAGCCGTAAACGACGCCCACCCACTGATAAAACGTTTATCGCATTATGTCACTCAGCTGCCAGGCGGCTTTGGTGCAGTAAGAGAGTTAACAGATTTACTGATGCTTGAAAACAATAAGCCACTTACTAGCCAAGGAACCAGTTCATGAATGTAGCTCGCATAATACTGAGCATCTTATTCATAAGCTGTATGGTTTGGCTTTGGTATCCTTATTTTTCTCAGGTAGATATTATTGCGGATGAACAAACTCAAACTATTGCTAAGCCTGATTACACTGCGATTGAGCTAAAACAAACCGCTTATAATGAGCAAGGTAAAATAAGCCACAAAGTAACTGCGGTAAAAATGGAGTTATACCAACAACTTGGTTTTACCTTTTTTGAAAAACCTATATTTACGTTATACAACGAGCAGCAAACATGGCGTATTAACGCTGATGAGGCCACCCTCTACGACGATCGTCAACTCGTATTAGAGGGCAATGTAAAAGCGCTAAATTTAGCCGATAACGCCATGATCGATACGATCACAGCCGATAGCATCAATGTAGATATAAAACTACTCACTATGCAGTCAGAGCAGCCTGTCGTTATTACAGGACCTAATTTAAAAATCACAGGCAAAGGCCTTGAGGCCGATTTAAAAACCGAAGTGATTAAACTTATTAACCATACGCGAACCCTATATTATGACCAATAACCTATTTAAAATTCTAATTGTTCCTTCATTATTGATTGCATTTCATAGCCATGCAGAGGAAACCACTGAAGCTCCTGCGGCTAATCAAATCTCAATTAGTGCTGACAGGCAGGAAGGTCAATTAAAAGAAAACGTGGGCATTTTTGAGAAAAATGTTGAAATTATTCATGGTAATCGCCGTATCACAGCTGACCGTTTAGAAGTGCATAAACGCGATGACTTAGGCGATAACAAGCAATTATTAATTGCCACAGGCAGCCCTGCATATTTTGAAGAAACACAAGCAGATGGCACCATCATGAGTGCCAGTGCGAATGAAGTGCGTTACGATGTTTCGCAACGTTTTTTAACCTTAATCGGCGATGCCAGTATTGCTCAAGCAGGTCAAAAAATAACTGCTAAAAGTATCACCTACGATATAGAGCAGCAGTTAATTAGCGCAGAAAAAGACGAAAACTCAACAGACCGTGTACACACTATTTTAGTGCCTGTTGAAAACAAAAAAGAAGACGATAAAGGCCAACCATGAGCACATTAAAAGCAGAGCTATTAGCGAAAAGCTATAAAGGCCGTGAAGTGGTGAAAAACGTTGGCCTAGAAGTTGAAGCTGGCAGCATTGTCGGCTTACTTGGCCCCAATGGCGCAGGTAAAACTACGACCTTTTACATGATTGTAGGCCTTGTACCGAGCGATAAAGGTAAAATATCAATCGATGATCAAGATATCACTTTATTACCAATGCACAGCCGAGCTCGCCTAGGTATAGGATATTTACCACAAGAATCATCTATTTTTAGAAAGCTGACGGTCTACCAAAACTTAATGGCTATTTTAGAAACACGCAAAGAGCTTAATAAGCAGCAACGTGAAGATACCTTAAATAATTTACTTGATGAATTTAGTATTCAACATATTCGTGACAGCCAAGGTATGGCCCTGTCAGGTGGGGAGCGCCGCCGTGTTGAAATTGCGCGAGCATTAGCAGCAAATCCTAAATTTATACTATTAGACGAACCCTTTGCAGGGGTTGATCCTATCTCTGTATTAGATATTAAAAAGATTATAGAGCACCTTAAAAACCGAGGAATTGGCGTATTGATCACAGATCACAACGTTCGCGAAACACTTGATGTTTGTGAAAAAGCCTACATAGTTTCTCATGGGGAGTTAATTGCATCAGGCACTCCAGAATATGTATTAAACGATAAAACAGTACGCGATGTTTATTTGGGCGAGCAGTTCAAGCTCTAATATGTGTGTTATTCCACTAAGCATCTGCTAAGATTAATCATACTAATTTAAAAGGATTGTTAGAGATAAATGAGGCAATCATTACAGCTGCGCATGGGCCAGCAACTTACAATGACTCCACAGTTGCAACAAGCAATTCGCTTATTGCAGCTCAGTACATTGGATCTCCAGCAAGAAATTCAAGAAGCACTCGATAGTAATCCCTTACTTGAAGTTGAAGAGCAAGATTACAGTGAAGATGCTGCGGGTAAAAACGAACAAAAAGCCGATACCGATGAATCAACGCTAAGTGCTTCAGCTGATGAAAAACCTAGCGAATATGAGCAAGATAGCGGCGAAGCCATGACCAAAGACACCATTAGCGATGATATGGCAATGGATGTTACATGGGATGAGTACATGAGCGCAGCACCGGCCTCTTCCTCGGGACCAATGCCTGAAGATGAATCAATTTATCAAGGCTCTTCAACTGAAACGCTGCATGAATATTTAATGTGGCAATTGCAACTGACGCCATTTAGCCCAACAGATGAAGCCATCGCGATTGCAATCGTAGAAGCCGTGGACGATTCGGGCATTTTAACCCTTAGCTGTGAAGAAATATTAGAAAGTTTTAATCAAGAAAACGACATAGAAGATGAAGTTGAACTTGATGAAATAGAAGCCGTTTTAAAGCGTATTCAGCTATTTGATCCGGTAGGAATAGCCGCGCGTAGTTTACAAGAGTGTTTGTGTATTCAATTGAATCAGTTTGATCAAGACACGCCTTTTTTAAACGAAACAAAAATGATCTTAACTGATCACATTGATTTACTGGCTGCGCGTGATTATCGCACATTAATGAAAAAAACTAAGCTCAAAGAAGATGAGCTTAAAGAAGTCATGACGTTAATTCATACTCTTAGTCCCAAACCGGCAGACACTATTGTTAGAGAAGAGTCTGAGTACGTTATTCCTGATGTGTCGGTTAAAAAAGTGAAAGGCCGTTGGGTGGTTGAACTAAACCCAGATAGCATGCCTAAAATTAGGGTAAACAGCCAATATGCAGCTATGTCGCGTACGGTGAAATCAAGCGGCGATAGCCAGTTTATTCGCTCACACTTACAAGAAGCTAAATGGTTTATAAAAAGCTTAGAAAGTAGAAACGACACACTGCTTAAAGTAACTAACTGTATTGTGCAGCAACAACAGGCCTTTTTTGAACATGGTCCTGAGGCGATGAAGCCTATGGTACTTAATGACGTGGCCGAAATGGTAGAAATGCACGAATCGACTATTTCACGTGTTACTACGCAAAAATACATGCACACACCACGCGGTATTTTTGAGCTTAAATATTTCTTTTCAAGCCATGTAAGCACTGAAAATGGTGGCGAATGTTCATCTACAGCAATACGCGCATTAATTAAAAAATTAATCGCTGCAGAAAACTCAGCTAAACCATTGAGTGATAGTAAAATTGCAGATATATTGGCTGAGCAAGGAATTAAAGTAGCAAGGAGAACTATTGCAAAGTATCGCGAATCTCTAGCTATTCCCCCGTCTAATCAACGTAAAAGTTTGATTTAAGGCGTACAACAAAGAGGAAAATGTTTATGCAACTGAATTTAACTGGTCGCCATGTAGATATTACCGACTCGCTTAGAGACTACGTAAATAGTAAATTTTCGAAGTTACAGAGGCACACTGATCACATAACGAATGTGCACGTTATTCTCGATGTAGAAAAACTAAACCAAAAAGCCGAAGCAACCGTTCATGTTAGTGGCGCTGAGATTTTTGCCTCAACTGAACATCAAGATATGTATGCCGCTATAGACTCGCTGATTGACAAGCTAGATCGTCAAGTAATTAAACACAAAGAGAAACTTGCTCGACACTAACACTATGAAATTAAGCTCACTTATCTGTCAGGACTGCAGTAAAGCTGCGGTCCTTTTTAATAGTAAAAAAAGAATTTTAGAATTTATCAGTGAATTGGCTCACAATAAACTGCCCTATTTAACACAACAAGATATTCTTAACGCGTTAACCGCCAGAGAAAAACTGGGGAGTACAGGTATAGGTCGAGGAATTGCAATTCCTCATGGTCGTATGAGTGGTGTACAAGAGCCTCTTGCACTTATATTAGTGAGCGAAACGGCTATTAATTTTGATGCGATAGATAACAGACCGGTCGACATTTTTGTTGCCTTAATTGTACCTGATGGTGACAATAAGCAGCATTTAAAAACCTTAGCCACTATAGCAGAAAAGCTCAACGATAAAGAATTTTGTAAGCAATTACGAGCGGCAAAATCCGACAATGAGCTGTATCAAGTAATTGTAAGTCAACCGTAGTAACAATTAAGGGTGATAAATGGAATTAATAATTATAAGTGGTCGCTCAGGTTCTGGTAAATCTGTTGCGCTGCGTGTTGTTGAGGATTTAGGTTATTATTGTGTAGATAATATTCCTTTAAATTTATTGCCATCTCTTGTTCGTAGTGTTTCCGACAGCTACAACAAAATAGCCGTAAGTGTTGATGTGCGTAATTTACCTAAAGAGCAGCAACAGTTTAATGAAATCATTGAATATTTACCTGGTTTCACTAAGCCAACGGTGTTTTATTTAGACAGTGACGATCAAACCTTAATTAAACGTTTTTCAGAAACACGGCGTCTTCATCCTCTTTCTATTGATTCACTACCACTTGATTTAGCAATAAAAAAAGAAAAACAACTCCTTGATGTACTCATTAACCGTGCCGATTATATGATTGATACTACGGATTTAAGTGTGCATCAGCTGGCTGAATCTATTCGTGAAAAAATACTCGGTAAAAAAGACAAACAACTGATCATTACCTTTGAGTCATTTGGTTTTAAGCACGGTATACCCAAAGAAGCAGATTATGTATTTGACGCTCGCTTTTTACCAAACCCGCATTGGGAGCCTGAACTTAAGCCACTCACAGGGTTAGATCAACCAGTAAAAGACTACCTAGCCAGCCACAGCATAGTACAAAAATTTACATGGCAAATTCAAACATTCGTGCAAACATGGCTGCCTCATTTAGAAAGAAATAACCGCAGCTATTTGACCATAGCTATAGGCTGTACCGGAGGGCAACACCGCTCAGTTTATTTAGCGCAAACTATAGGTGAAAGCTTTGCAATGAGTCATCCTAATGTAAAAATTCGCCATCGAGAACAAGAATAAAGCTTGAGAGAATATTAATGCGGTTAGAAAACACATTTTTAATAAAAAACAAGTTAGGCCTGCATGCCAGAGCGGCCACTGTACTGGCACAGCTTTCTGTGCAATTTGATGCCTCAATCACGTTATTTCAAGACGATAAACAAGCCGCTGGCGACAGTGTATTAGCACTTATGTTACTCGAAAGCAGTCAAGGCAAAGAAGTTAAGGTAGTATGTGAAGGCCCTGACGCAGAGCCTGCACTTAATGCAATTGGTGAGCTCATTGACCAACGATTTAATGAGCAAGAGTAATCCTGCTTATAAGCTAAGGTTAATAGTGGTTGAGGTAGTTTACTGATATAAAGTAAGATAAAGCGATACCCCATCATCGTGTAATAAAATTTAATTAAGGACGCCAATGCCTGAAGCTTTAGAACAAGATATTCCACTACAACAACTAAAACAGGTGACTAAGTCACTAAATAGTGGTCAATTTGTTCAAGTTAGGCGCATGCTAGCAAAAACGGCACCTTGTGATACCGCACTTCTTTTAGAATCATCTCCCCATAAAATTCGTCGTATGCTCTGGCAACTGGTTGATCCTGATGTACAGGGTGATGTACTTGAAGAGCTCTCTGAAGACGTACGTTTGGGCATTATTGCGCAAATGGCACCTGAGCACATTGCTGCTGCAACAGAAGACATGGGCCATGATGATTTAGGGGAAGTACTACGTAGCCTACCAGACACCGTATATAAAGACGTTGTTAGCGCTATGGATATTCAAGATAGAGAGCGTGCAACACAAGCTCTATCTTACCAAGAGCGCTCTGCTGGCGCCTTGATGAATATAGATACCGTAACTATTCGCCCTGATGTAACTCTAGATGTTGTACTACGTTATATTCGCTTACGCGGTGAACTGCCAGAGGGCACCGATGACTTATACGTTGTAGATAAACATAACTGTTTTTTAGGCGCCTTATCGCTGAGCACTTTATTAACTAATCCCCCTGAAAAAATTGTTCAGGATTTAATGGATGAAGAGTGTGAATCTATTCCTATTTCAATGGATGAAAGCGAAGTAGCGCAACTATTTGAACGGCATAACTGGATATCGGCACCAGTTGTCGATGACAACGCGCATTTGCTTGGTCGTATTACTATTGATGATATCGTTGATGTTATCCGTGAAGATGCAGAGCATAGCTTATTAAGCTTAGCGGGTCTTGATGATGAAGAAGATACCTTTGCGCCGGTCTTAAAAAGCTCTAAAAAGCGCTCAATTTGGCTAGGTGTAAACTTACTAACTGCATTGCTGGCTGCAATTGTGGCGAGCTTTTTCGAAAACACCTTAGCTATATTACCAATTCTTGCTGTGCTCAATGGCATTGTCCCGTCAATGGGTGGGGTTGCAGGCAGCCAAACCTTAACTTTGGTTATTCGCGGTATCGCGGTGGGTCATATCAACCAAACTAACCAACGTTTTTTATTATTAAAAGAACTCGCTATCGGCGCAATTAACGGTATGGTTTGGTCTATCCTAATTGCCGGTGTCGTTGCGCTTTGGCAATGGGATTTCAAACTCGGTGGTGTTTTAGCGTTTGCTATGTTTATGAATTTAGTTGCAGCAGGTATTGCGGGTGCTAGTATCCCACTATTGCTAAAAAAAATGAAAATAGATCCAGCACTGGCAGGCAGTGTGGTACTAACCACAGTAACTGATATTGTTGGTATATTTGCCTTTTTAGGAACTGCAACTTGGTTATTGATTTAGGCTCTAATCTTTTTATAAACAAAAACACCGCGTCAATACGCGGTGTTTTTGTTTAAGCCGATAATTACTTTACCTTGCGCGCTGGCGATTACCGCCCACCTTAGGTTTAGTGTTGGCTTTTTTAAACTGACTAAAGCCAGTATGACGAGTAAGCGCAGGGCGACCGCCCTTGTTACCTTTACCGCCTTTGGCTTGCCTTTCATCTCTGCCTTCTTCTGGCACTAAACAATTTGGACCTTTACCAATGAGTTTAGCTTTGCCCATGTTACGAAGGGCTTCACGGATCATTGGCCAACCGGCAGGATCATGGTAACGTAAAATTGCTTTATGCAAACGACGCTGGCGCGCGCCCTTTGGCACCGCAACTTGCTCAGTATTATTTTTAATATTGCGTAGCGAGTTCATTTCAGTATGATAAATGGTGGTCGCATTAGCCATCGGTGACGGATAAAAGTTTTGCACTTGATCAAGCTTAAAGTCATTCGATTTCAGCCACAAAGCCATATTAACCATGTCTTCGTCTTTAGTCCCTGGGTGAGCAGAAATAAAGTATGGAATTAAATACTGCTTTTTACCCGCTTCTTTAGAGTACTTATCAAATAGCGCTTTAAATTCATCGTAAGCACCCATACCCGGCTTCATCATCTTAGATAATGGGCCATCTTCAGTGTGCTCTGGTGCAATTTTTAAATACCCACCAACATGATGAGTTACTAACTCTTTAACGTAACGAGGATCACGTACGGCAAGGTCATAACGCACACCTGAAGCAATTAAGATCTTTTTGATCCCTTTAACCTCACGCGCCTTTTTATATAAATCGATAGTCGGGGTATGATCAGTATCCATATGCTTACAAATATCAGGATACACACACGACAAGCGGCGACAGGTACTCTCTGCTTTTTTACTGGTACAACGCAGTTTGTACATATTTGCGGTTGGTCCGCCTAAATCAGAAATAACCCCAGTAAAGCCTGGCACTTTATCTCTAATTTGCTCAATCTCTTCAATAATTGATTCTTGAGATCGGCTTTGAATTATTCGCCCTTCATGCTCAGTAATAGAACAGAACGAACAGCCGCCAAAACAACCGCGCATTATGTTTACCGACGTTTTAATCATATCGTAAGCAGGGATTTTGTCGTCGCCATAACTTGGGTGCGGAATACGCTGATACGGTAAACCAAACACATCATCCATTTCTTGGGTTTCAAGTGGATAGGCTGGCGGATTCACCCAAATAGAGCGATCGCCATGACGCTGAAACAACGCTCTTGCACAACCAGGGTTGGTTTCTTGGTGTAAAATACGCGATGCATGGGCATACAATGGTTTATTAACACTGACCTGCTCAAAAGCGGGTAACTTAACGTAAGTTTTTTCCCATGGCTTAGGACGCGCAGGTTGGATGATAATTGGTTTTGCAGCTTCGGCTTTTAAATCAATACCCGCTTGCTTAAATTCTGATTTAGCACAACCCACATCATCCGCACCATAAGGATTAGGAATAGGGTCTATTTTACCAATTTTATCAATGGCTGTTGAATCACTGCCACGCCAACCGGATAAAGGCTCTTTACGAATAACCGCCGTGCCTCTCACATCTTGTATCGTATCCATGGTTTCACCTGCAGCGATACGGTGCGCTACTTCAACCAATGGACGTTCGGCATTACCATAAATTAAAATATCGCCTTTAGCGTCAAATAATACGCTACGACGTACTTTTTCTTGCCAATAGTCGTAATGAGCAATACGACGCAAGCTGGCTTCAATGCCCCCTAAAACGAGTGGCACATCTTTATAGGCTTCACGACAACGTTGCGAGTATATGATCACGGCGCGATCGGGGCGTTTGCCACCTACATTTCCCGGTGTGTAAGCATCATCATGGCGCATTCGTTTTTCAGCGGTGTAACGATTGATCATCGAATCCATGTTACCGGCTGTAATACCAAAAAATAAGTTAGGCTTACCCAGTGCCATAAAGGCATCTTTAGAGTTCCAATCAGGCTGAGCAATAATGCCCACTCTAAACCCCTGCGCTTCAAGCACACGGCCAATTACGGCCATCCCAAAACTAGGATGGTCTACATAAGCATCACCGCTAATAATAATAATATCGCAGCTATCCCAGCCAAGCGCGTCCATTTCTTCGCGTGTTGTTGGTAAAAATGGGGCTGTGCCATAACACTCAGCCCAATACTTAGGGTATGAGAATAAGCCGCGATCAGCTTTTAATGTGCTCATAAAATTGGCCGTTCAATAACAAAAGGCGCGAATTATACCCTATCGACATCCACGTTGATATAGCACAAAATGAAAGCACTGATTAAAAATTGTTTGCCTTTATCGCAACTAAAACAGACAAATCATCTAAGCTGATTACTGCTAATGTCTGCTTTTAGATTTATTTAAAGTAGATAAACTAGATAAAAATGATCGACTCTAGGCTAAACTATTAAATAAGCTGTGATTATTAATAATTCATAGACGCTGTAATATTAAAACCAATGAGGCATACCTATTAAACTACTTAAACAATTAATGCAGTTTTCAGCCATCTTACTGTTGGCGTTTGTTGTAGTGGGATTACTTTTACCACAAAACTATCACGTGCAAAAAAGCATTAAAATAAATGCCCGCCCTCCTGTTATAAAGTCATTAGTGGAAGATTTTACTCAGTGGTACAAATGGTCGCCGTGGCAGCAAATAGATCCCAATATTGAATTTAGTATTGGTGAACCTAGTGCTGGTGCGGGAGCCTATCAATCTTGGCAAGGAAAGTGGGGGCAAGGCGAAATGACAATCACTTCATTAAGCGCCAATGAAGTTGTATTTAATGTATTATTTAATCAAGAACATATTATTACTAGCCGATTACTATTTAGCCCACATGCAAAAACTGTAACCTGGCATATAGAAGGACAAGCAACTGTGCCGCTTATATCTGGCTATGTTGCTATATTTGCTGAAAATATATTAAGTAATATAGTCACCTTAGGGCTAAATAACCTAAAGACGGTAGCCCAACTCAGTGATGCACAAGCAATAATGGAAAGCCATGACAGTCAAAACCGCACAAGCCAGAATTAAACTTGCCAATATTATTGAGTCACTGTTAGGTTACTCGGTCACAAAAGTGAGTAATATGCCTGCAGCTGATGAAAAAACCTATAATACCCAGGGTAAAGCAAAGTCACTTTATCGTATTAATAGCGAGCATTCAGTGTTAGCTCGAGCACAAAAAAGACAAGATCTACTGCTAATAAAACAACAACAAAATATCGAGACTATTTTAGCCTTGGCAATGGAGTTTTGTCCTGATGTAGCCTGCGCTAAACAGCCTGATGCCGATTGGGTAGAGCACTTTATTGCCTTGTGTGAAGATACCTCAAATCAATCAATGCAAACATTGTGGGCAAAAATTTTTACTGGCGAAACCATTAGCCCAGGTACTTTTTCTATAAAAAGCTTACAAACCCTCAAACATATGACCCAGCGCGAAGCGGATTCATTAAGAAAGTGTGTGTCTATTTCAGGGTATAACGAAAAGGATAGTAGTCACCTAATATTTTTAGGTTATTACAAAAAGCCCTCGTTATTTGATTTATTAGGCAAGGGAAATAAAGTGTCATTAAGCATAGGTAAAAGCGGTGTGAGCTTTCCTGATGTATTGACCTTAATGGACTTAAACTTGCTTTATCGCAAAGAGATTGAATCCGCTGCATTAAAAGCAGGACAAGAGATCACCCTCTCCTTTTTAACTCAAAAACTAACTTTAAAAGCAAAAAGTAACGACTTAGTACTAAGCTATTATAAGTTTACCCAAACTGGTGATGAACTGTTTAGACTAATGAATTACCCAATTAATAAAGTGTACAAACAGTTAATTGGTGCAGCATTTGAAGGGGAGTTTGAATTAGTGTGGCACACTTCAAAATAACTAAAAAAAGCCACACAAGGTGGCTTTTCATTAAACTAATCGGCGCTTAAAAATGAACCTGTATGCCCGCAAATGGGCCTGATGCATCAATATCAGTATTAATATCATCTACATCATCAAGTTCTAAAACCATAGAGCGGTAGCCCGCTTTAACCGCAACATCAACGGCTAGGTTATCAATCAACTCCCAAGCAATACCCATTTGGTAATCTCGTACTTTACTGTCATCAATAGCTAAAAAGCTGCCTTCAGCAAAAACACTTAAACCACTAAACGGTAAACCCGCTTCGAAACGTCCATACGCTAAAGGCACTACACCTGAGAACTCTTCAATTTCAGTGAAGTTAGCGCCACCTTGTTGCGATGTACCTGTTACCACAAGCTCACCATCAAACTGCTTAGCATTAATACCTAAATCAATTGAGATTAAGTCGTTATCAAAAATTTCATAATACAGAATATAATCAATGTGCGATAAGTCAGTGACTGAATTAACATCAGTGCCAACAATATAATCAGAGCCATTAAAGCTAAATGTATCTTCAAGTTGCGTTGAACCGGTTAGTTCAAGCTCAGTGTATTTTAGCTTTAAGTTTGGCACTAATGGAACCGGATGCTCAAGTGCGGCGTAATAGCTAACAAAAGTCTCATCTTCAAAATTGAAGTTTTGTAGTGCGTTATTATTATCAGAAAAGCTACCGTCATTATCGGCTTTCCAACCATCAACCCCTACATACAAACCCAATACAGTATCGGCTTGTGCTACAGGTGCTAAACATGCCATTGATAAGGCTGCTGCTATACAATACTTTTTCATTTTTTATCCTTGCGCTAATAATTCGCTAAGTTCAATCAGTGCCGCATTGGCTCTAGAGATATAATTTGCCATAACGAGTGAATGGTTGGCGACATAACCGAATCCGTTGCCGTTTAAAATTATTGGGCTCCAAACGGTTTCTTGGGTCGCTTCAAGCTCGCGTATAATTTGTTGTAAACTAACACGGGCGTTCTTTTTATCAAGTACTTCGGCAAAATCATATTCAACCGCTTGTAAAAAATGCAGTAAAGCCCAAGTAGCACCGCGAGACTCATAAAATACATCATCAATTTCCCACCACGATGTTCTTACTTGTTGTTGTAATGGCGTATAAGTAGCTTGTGTATTTGAAGAGTTGCCTGCTAAATCGGTATTTACCTTGTCTTGACCTACACTCGCACTCAAACGTTGGCTTAAACTACCTAAGCGTTTTTCAGCTTCTTTTAACCAACTGCGTAAATTATCTGCACGTGAGTAAAATTGGCTATCGCGCTCATGCTGATTCGCAATTTGAGAACGGTAAACTAATAAGTAATCAATACCCTTCTGATATTCGCCCTCAGCACTTGGCCATGCCCATGCTTCAGAACTAATATTAAATTGTGGCTGTGCTTTTTTAAGCGCTTCGTGCTCAGTTGATTGTGACTGTGAACGACTAAAATCTTTTCGCATTGATAGTGCTAAATCACGCACCATTTCCAACGCGCCATACTCCCAAGCGGGCATGTTGTCCATTATTACGCTCGGTGGCAGTACATCATTTGATAAATAACCGCCTGACTTAGTTAAGAGGGTATCAGCGACGGTGATAAGCGTTGAAGTTGTTACATATCCTGTTACTGGTTTTTCACTGCGTTGCTGCGCTTGCTGCTTGGCATTTTGTACCACATCAAAACGTGCAGGCTCTATGCTCCAGTACACTGCAATAGCGTAAAATACGACAAACAATAATACCAATGCCGTTATTATTTTTCCTTTATGCTGTGACATTTATCCCCCTAATGATGACTATGATCTTTTGATGCTTTTACCGGCTTAGCTTGCGATGCAAGCGAAACTACTTTCGCATTGGTGAATACTCGATTCCCGTCTTCAAAATATAGCGTGAGTTTGCGTTCTTGACCTACTTTTAACGGCTCTTGTGGTTCAAACACCATTAAATGGTAGCTTCCAGGCTTAAAATCGAGTTGCTGGTGAGCTTTAATAAGCAATGATTCTACTTTTTGCATTTTCATCATACCATCAGCGTGGACGTGCTCATGGATCTCAACACGACCTAAACCATCTATGGTCGCTCTTGTGAGTGTTGCCGGTACATTACTGTGGTTTTCAATACTAAAATAACCCACGCTGGCTTTAGTGGCAGGTAAAAACTCTCTTACTTGCGCATTTGTTACTTGTAATTGCGCAACAACACTATCGTGTTCATGCCCTTCGTGCGCCAATAACGAAGACGAAAAAACACCCACCAATAATGCACTTGCACTTAAAATACATTGTTTAATCATCAGTAAAATCCTTGTTAAAACATAAAAATATAGTCCAAATTTATCATAATTCCCTAATATTAGGCAGCTAATTTAAGTTTAAGAAGCCACTTTTTTGTTATCTGCGATTAACCAACACAACCCTGCCACAAACAATAATGGCCAAGCAATCATCAGTGATCCGAATAAAAAGGCTAATATCGTTCCAGCCAGTGCCACCATCGCCGCGCCAACAAGCCCCATAGTTACCAAAGCTGCAATCGCAATAACAACTATAATGGCGATTAACGCCCCAATGAGCTCTATACCAGTCCAACTAATATCTGAGATCCACAACGGAAATTGCCATACATCAAAATGAATTATCGAGCCGCTATTAATCAAAAATAATGTAACAATAAGTAGGCATACGGCGAGAGTTTTCATGTCGTTCCCCTTACACTGCTTTTTCTTCAAGACAACAGTGCGCAATTAAATAACCTAGCGCTACTGCAAACGGAAAACTTAAAAATAATAAAACGGTGACTAAACGAGTAGACCATACCGGAAAGTCTAATCGGTAGGCTAACCCACTACAGACACCTGATATTTTTTTGTTAAGCGTATTTTTATACCAACGACGATGCGTATTAAAATTATTCATAACAATCTCCTTAGGCTGTTTGTTTGTTAGCAGTATTTAAACTCGCTTTTAAACTTGCCAGTTCTGCATCAATTTTTTCGTTTTTAACCAGTGACTCAATTTGCGTCGCAGTATTGCTCGCTGTATCTGTCAGCTCATATGCTTCGACCTGCGATTCAACACTCTCAACACGACGCTCAATTTGCTCAAATCGTGATAAAGCAGTGGCCACTTTATCGCTCTGCAGCTGAGTATTTATCTTAGCTCTTGCCTCAACCACATTTTCACGCTTTACAAGTTGTGCTTGCTTTGCTTTAGCCTGTGTCATTTTTTGCTGTAGGCGCTCACAGTCCTCTGTGATTTTTACAATTGATTGCTGCAATGTCTCAAGCTGTGTTTGTAAGCATTCTATGTTTTTTTCAACATTGTGTTTTTCAGCTAGTGCTGATTTAGCTAAATCGTCACGATTTTTTGCAATGGCATGTTCGGCCTTTAATTGCCAATTTGTGAGCGCTTGTTGTTTATTGCTTATTTGACGTTTAATATTTTTTTCTTCACATAATAATGCCGCCGCGGTGCTACGACACTCATTAAGCGCCTCCTGCATTTCGGTCAGCATCAAATTAAGTAGTTTTTCTGAATCTTCTGCTTTATCAAGCATAGCTACGATATTTGCTTGAATGACGTCGTTTACGCGATTAAATATACCCATGTTATTCTCCTGATGATTTTTTATTTATACATCAACAGGATTCCAAGAGTTATGCCAACAACTTAAGATTCTTTTATTTTCATTAAATATCAATAATTTAAATTATTTTTGACGGGTGAGTTAATGACTAGTCACTGAATGAAATTAAGTCGAATTGGCTAATAAATTACATTTTTGACTAAAATTTGGGATCAAAAAAAGCCACCTGAGGTGACTTTTTCTATAAAGAGTATCTGTTATGCCAATTGCATTAAATTGGCATTACTCGGGTACGTAACTTAACGCTTTATCCATAACACTTAAATCAGCTTGCTTACCATGACCATTTTCAGATAAGTGGCGTCTAAAGCCACGCGCACCGGGTTGCCCCTGAAAAATACCCAGCATGTGGCGTGCAACATGCCAAAAATTAGCCCCTAAACGCATCTCTTCTTCAATATAATCATACATAGAGCGTACAACATCATGTCGAGACTGAGTATTAGCCGCATCACCATAAATTTTTTCATCTACTTCATTAAGCATAAATGGATTACTGTAAGCCTCTCGGCCCACCATAACCCCATCTATGTACTGTAAATGCTCAAGACTTTGCTCAATGGTTTTAACACCACCGTTAATACTTAAATCAAGTTGAGGGTAATCTTTTTTAAGCTGATAAACTCGGGGGTAGTTAAGCTCAGGAACTTCGCGATTTTCTTTCGGGCTCAATCCTTTTAGCCATGCTTTGCGCGCATGAATAATAAAGTCATCACAGCCAACTTTATGTGAAGCCTCTATCAAAGCACATAAAAATTCATAAGAATCTAGCTCATCAATACCAATACGAGTTTTAACTGTAACCGGAATATTAACTTCACTTTTCATTGCAGCAACACACTCTGCAACTAAATTAGGCTCGGCCATTAAACAGGCACCAAAACGTCCATTTTGCACACGATCTGACGGACAACCTACATTAAGGTTTATTTCATCATAACCGCGCTCTCCAGCAAGCTTGGCACACTGTGCTAGCGCTTGCGGGTCTGATCCACCTAATTGCAATGCCACAGGGCCTTCGTGCTGATTAAAATGCAAGTAGTCACCACGACCGAATAAAATAGCGCCAGTTGTGATCATCTCAGTGTAGAGCACGGTGTGTTTTGTCATTTTACGATGAAACGTACGACAGTGGCGATCAGTCCAATCAAGCATGGGTGCCACGCTAAAGCGTCGATTTAAAGTACGTTTATCCAAAATGTGATCCTCAAAAATTTATAATTTAAGCACAGCTTAAACGGCGCTGCATTTTACACAAAAGCCCTATGCGCAGCAATATTAAGCAAACACTTGCAAGCCAAAGTATTGTGCAATACCGTTTAAAATATTAGTCACCGCGACTGAGCTTAAAATTAACCCCATAATTCGACTAATAATACTCGCCCCGCTATCACCTATTATTTTATGTACATGCGTAGCAAGTAATAACAAAATCAGTACCACCACTAAAACAGCTAACATCATTGATGAGGTAATCATTTGTTCAACCCAGGTATATTCCTCATTGCGTGTCATTAATACCGCACCTAACATGGCACCGGGACTGGCTATTGATGGGATAGCGAGCGGAAAAATAGCGGTTTCAGTGCTGTCTCTAACACTTTTAATTTCAGCTTCAGGCTTGCTTTCACCAAAGGTCATGGAGAGTGCAAAAATTAATAAAATTAAACCACCCGCTATTTGAAATGCCGAGAGCGGGATCTCAATCACATTCAGTAATTGCTCGCCAGCAACTACAAAAAATAACAGCACTAAAGCAGACACACCCACGGCTTTAAAAATCACTTTACGCTTAAACTTGTCGTCATCTCCACGAGTTACGGCGATAAAAACTGGGATTGTGCCAATTGGATCGATAACCGCAAAAAAGAAAATAAATATAGCTAATAGTTCATGCATTAATGAGTACCTTTTCACTAAATCGGTTAATAAAACGCTGCAACTACAATACAGTATGTTAGTATATCACGGCAGCGTAAGGATGAGAGAAGATGAATATAGAATCACTCGTAAGTAAAGCAAAACAAGTGTGCGACAACCGTGGTGCGCGATTCACACCAATTCGCGAGAAGGTATTTCGTTTATTGGCCAGTGCCCAAGGTGGTGTGGGGGCGTACGATTTACTTGAGCAATTGAAAGTCACTGAAACAGGTGCTAAACCTGCAACAATTTATCGTGCTTTAGACTTTTTAGCCGAACTCGGTTTTATTCATAAAATTGAAAGCACCAATGCATTTATGCTGTGTCATCATTTTGATCATATTCATCCTGTTCAGCTATTAATTTGTGATAGCTGCGGTTTTGTTAAAGAGCTGCACTCAACAGTAATTTCACATGAGCTCAATAACTTAGCAGCCGAAAGTGGCTTTGTAGTTTCCGGGCAAACAATAGAAGCACATGGTAAATGTGACTCTTGCCGAGCATAGATAAGCGACTATAGCTATACTTTGCGTATAACCTTTATCAGTACCAATTTAAGGACATCTAATATGAATGTAGAGTTCATTAATCCCTTTTTAGCTTCTTTGATGAATGTATTGAGCACTATGGCTCAAACTCAGTTAAAACCAGGCAAGCCACGCATTAAAACAGATGAGATAGCCTGTGGTGATGTATCGGGATTAATTGGTATGGTTGGCCCTCAAACTCGCGGTTCATTTTCAATTACCTTCGACGAAGGTTTAGCGCTGACCATTATGGAACGAATGTTAGGCGAACGACCAGACGACATAAATGAAGAGGTAACCGACATGGTCGGTGAAATAACTAATATGGTTACCGGTGGTGCTAAGAATTTATTAGGTGAAAAAGGCTATGATTTTGCCATGGCAACACCCATTGTTGTGTCTGGTAAAAACCACACTATTACTCACAAAAGTGACGGCAAAAAAATTCTTATGCCGTTTACCAGTGACGCAGGTAATGCCAATATTGAAGTGAGTTTTGATAAGCTATGAGCTGGTCGCAAACCACAATTACATTAAAGCCTCGCTCGCGGGGCTTTCATTTAATTGATAACGACATACTCAATCAACTCCCACAAATAAGCCAATTTAAAGTTGGTTTATTACACTTATTTATTCAACACACCTCAGCCAGCTTAACCATTAATGAAAATGCCGATCCTACCGTGCGTATGGATATGGAAAGCCACTTTAATCAATTTGTTCCAGAGCGCCAGCCTTATTACCGTCATGACTATGAGGGCGATGATGATATGCCTGCCCATATAAAAACCAGTACCTTAGGTTGCCAGTTAACTATACCTATTAGCCATGGTCAGTTAGCACTAGGAACTTGGCAAGGAATATACTTAGGTGAGCACCGTGATCATGGTGGTTCAAGGCACATTATTGCAACTTTGCAAGGCGAAAAGTTTTAGGTTTTAGGTTTTAGGTTTTAGGTTTTAGGTTTTAGGTTTTAGGTTTTAGGTTTTAGGTTTTAGGTTTTACAACATAGGTCACTCTCACACATTGAACACTTTAAAAAAGTTACATAAATTAAATTTATAGTGATTCGCGTATGGGTCATTGTTTGCTATTTGAGAATGAATATCTGGAAAGTAAATAAGATTGGAGCGGTACACGAGGCTCGAACTCGTGACCTCGACCTTGGCAAGGTCGCGCTCTACCAACTGAGCTAGTACCGCATTATATGTAGATTCTAGATTCTATCAATTTTAACTTTTTAAATTGAACCACAATTTCTTTTGGTGAGAAATTGGAGCGGCACACGAGGCTCGAACTCGTGACCTCGACCTTGGCAAGGTCGCGCTCTACCAACTGAGCTAGTGCCGCATTCAAAATAGTCAGTAATTTGTCCGTTGGTGCGCGACGGGTCGCGTTCAACATTCTGGCAACTGAGCTAGTGCCGCATTTTAGGTTCTAGGTTTTGCCAAAATTAAACCTTTTCGCCTTTGACCTTGAATCTTTATTTCTACCCCAATTTCTTTGGTGAGAAATTGGAGCGGCACACGAGGCTCGAACTCGTGACCTCGACCTTGGCAAGGTCGCGCTCTACCAACTGAGCTAGTGCCGCACTCTAGGTTCTAGGTTCTAGGTTCTATCAATATTGAACCTTGTTCCATTAACCTTTCATCTTGAATCTTTAACTTAAGCCCAAACACACTAACCCCGCGGGGGTTATCGTCTTAAGCGGGGCAGGATTCTACAATAATTAGGGGGCTTTGCAAGTATTTTTTATAAATTAAAAAACTTTTCTCGGTAAACCTTTAATTCCATAATCGAATCTTTAATGTCGTCTAACGCTAAATGCGACCCTTTTTTATTCACTTGAGCCAACACATCTGGTTTCCAACGACGAGCAAGTTCTTTAATAGTACTGACATCTAAATTACGGTAATGAAAAAAATCTTCAAGCTCGCGCATATACTTATTCATAAAGCGACGGTCTTGGCCTATCGAGTTACCACACATAGGTGAAGCACCCGCTGGCACCCATTGCTTTAAAAACGCGAGGGTTTGTTCCACGGCATAAGCTTCATCAAACGTGCTTGCCTTACAGCGAGCCGTTAATCCAGATTTGCCATGCTGAGTTGTACACCACTCATCCATGCCATCCAGTAGTTCATCACTTTGATGAATGGCAATCGTTGGCCCTTCGGCTAATATATTCAGATCAGCGTCAGTGACAACAGTTGCAATTTCAAGTATTTTGTCAGTCTCTGGTTCAAGTCCGGTCATTTCCAGATCGAGCCAAATTAAATTTGATTTATTAATAGTCATAATTACCTTAAACGGTGCTTTTCTTTAGATCCAACGCATTTCGATATATCATATTAGCATCAACCGTCGAGCTAAAGCTTTTTTTGGCAAACTCGGCATTTAACTCAGGTTATAGGCCTCAAGTGGCGAAACAGAAAAAATTAAGTAAAGGCCAATCCCGTAGGATCAAGGCCAATCATCAAAAGCGTTTATCGAATGCCGATAAAAAACCGGCAAAAGTCGGCGCGCAAGAGTGGCAAACAGATAATTTAGGTCAAGTGGAAAATGCGATTGTTATTAGCCGCTTTGGCCAACATGCCGACGTAGAAACCCAAAATGGCGATGTTCTTCGCTGTAATATTCGCCGTACCGTATCGAATTTAGTATGTGGCGATGAGGTATTATTTCGTCGTGCAAAAGTAAGTGAAGGCGATTTAGCGGGTGTTATTGAAGCAACTCAAGAACGTCGTTCACAGTTAACGCGCCCTGATTTTTACGACGGTGTAAAAGTTATTGCCGCGAATATAGACCAAATTTTAATGGTATCAGCAGTATTGCCTGAGTTTACGCCAAGCATTATCGACCGCTATTTAATTGCCTGCGAAGACATGGGCATTGAGCCGATTTTAGTACTTAATAAAATTGATTTAATTGATGAAGCTGGTTTAAACGACATACAACAAATACTCGATATTTACCGTAAACTTAATTACCAGGTGCTGCTAGTTAGTAATATAACCGGCGAAGGCATTAATGAATTAAAAGAAGTACTTGTAGGCAAAAACAATATTTTTGTTGGCCAAAGTGGTGTGGGTAAATCTACCTTAGTAAACACTGTGCTGCCGGATGCTGAAATTTTGACTAAAGAAGTGTCTGAAAACAGCGGTCTAGGCCAGCACACCACCACAGTATCGCGTCTGCATCATTTACCAAGTGGCGGTAACTTAATTGATTCACCGGGTATTCGTGAGTTTGGTTTATGGCATTTAGATGTTGAACGAGTCACTTGGTGCTTTAAAGAATTTAGAGAGTTTATAGGTGGATGCCGTTTTAGAGACTGTAAACACTTAAACGATCCAGGCTGTATAATTCAGCAAGCAGTCGCTGATGGCGATATCTCAAAGTTACGTTTTGAAAGCTATCACCGTATTTTAGAAACCATGGCCGATGGCCGTGCCGGCGCGCGTGCGCCTCGCGTATAATTAGGGAAAAACCTGTGAGTTTAGATAAATTTAAAATCGCCATGCAATATGCTATGCCAAAGCACTTTATTTCTCGTGTAGTAGGTAAGCTTGCAGCTGCAAAAGCGGGCGCATTAACAACAACATTAATTAAATTATTCATTAAACAATACAAAATAAACATGAGTGAGGCTAAATATTCTGATCCAGCTCATTATAAAACTTTTAATGAATTTTTTACCCGTCCGTTAAAGGACGGTGCTCGTCCTATGGTTGAAGATGACGATATTATTATTCACCCTGTTGACGGCGCAATCAGCCAACTTGGCGATATTGTTGACGGCCAACTAATCCAAGCTAAAGGCCATGATTACAGCTTACAAGCGTTGTTAGGTGGCTCAGAAGACGACACAACACCGTTTTTAGGTGGTAAATTTGCAACTATTTACTTGGCACCAAAAGATTACCACCGTATTCACATGCCAATTGATGGCACGCTAAGCAAAATGATTTATGTACCGGGCGATTTATTTTCGGTAAATCCTCTTACCGCACAAAACGTACCGAACTTATTTGCCCGTAACGAGCGTGTAGTAGCTATTTTTGAAACTGAAATTGGCCCGCTTGCTATGGTCCTTGTAGGCGCAACCATTGTTGCTAGCATAGAAACTATTTGGGCTGGCACAGTCACTCCACCAGCTGGCAGTGATGTGTTTAGCTGGAACTATCCAACTAAAGGCGAAAATACGATCACCCTTAAAAAAGGGGAAGAAATGGGTCGCTTTAAATTAGGCTCAACAGTTGTACTTGCATGGGGTGCAGATAAAGCCGATATTTTTGATGATCAACGCCCTGAAACGGTAACCCGTTTAGGCACTGCGTTTGCAAAAATTGATGATTAATAAATAGTACCAGTTGTCAGATCGAAATTAAAAAGCACCGCGTTTATTGTATTGAACGCGGTGTTTTTTGTAGACGAAGAGCTTGCTCAGGTTAAAAGCGAAGCTGTTCTTTACTCACACTTGCGCACTCTCTACACGCTAAATTTTTAGCCATCTTAAAATGCTGTTGCTTTAAGCTTAATGCGTCAAAGGTTATAAACACACTCCCACCACAATGACCTAACAACATATTAAGAGTTAGCTGTGCCTGCATAGAGCCAATTACACCAAGTAAGGGACTAATAACGCCCGCATTGTCGCAATTAACAACAGGGTTAGCATCATTTTGTGGAAATACGCAGCCATAGCAAGGGCTATCTGTTTGCCTAAAGTCAAAGCCCATTAATTGCCCTTGGGTTGCTAGCGCTGCTGCAGAAATTAGTAGTGTTTTGTTGTTTACGCAAAAACGATTGACGGTGTAACGAGTCGCAAAGTTATCAGAGCAATCAAGTACGATATCGGCGTTACTGAATAGTGCATCACTGTTAGCATCGCTCAACTTTTGCGAGTGAGTCACTATGTTTATTTGATTGTTAAGGCTCGCAAGCACCTTCCCTGCTGCATTTACTTTTTGCTGCCCTAAGTGATTCACTTTATACAGTATTTGCCGCTGTAAATTAGAGAGTTCAACGGTATCGTCATCAATTAATATTAGTGTGCCAATACCAGCAGCTGCTAAATAAAGTAGCGCAGGACTTCCTAGTCCACCTGCACCTACCACAGCAACGGTTGCCGCTTTAAGTGTTAACTGCCCCTCGAGCCCCACCTCTTTTAATAATAAGTGGCGGCTATAACGTAGAGTTTCTTTGTCGCTGAGCTGCTGCGTTTGCATGTTAGCAGGCATTCTCATTTATCACCGATTTTAAGGTATTGATTGCCTCTACATAATCATCAGCCTCGGTAATAGCACGTACCACGGCTACACTGCCCACGCCAGTTTTAGCAACCTCTTGCGCCCTATTTAAATCAATTCCACCAATAGCCACAGTAGGATAACTTTGCATTAATGGCACAAATCGAGTTAGCTTTTCAAGCCCTTGAATTTGCCCTGCCATGTCTTTGGTGGTGGTAGGGTAAATCGCGCCAAAGGCCATGTAGCTTGGGCGGTAATTATGCGCCCGAAGCATTTCATAAAAGCCATGGGTAGAAAGCCCAAGTCGCAGGCCTGCTTCTTTTATAGCCGCTAAATTTGCGCTCTCTAAGTCTTCTTGTCCTAAATGCACACCATAGGCGCCATGTTTAATTGCCAGCTGCCAGTAATCGTTAATAAACACATGCGCACTGTATTGCTGACCCAAAGCGACCGCGCTTGCGACTAATTGTTCCAGCTCATCTTCGCTTTTATTTTTAACTCTTAACTGCGCTGTTTTAATACCATTTTGTAAGCATTTTTCTAACCACTCTACACTATCGACTACCGCATAAGCGCCAAGCGCTTTGCTTTCACACGCAGCAAAGTCAGCTGCCATATTAAAATCAAGCGGTACATCAAAATCTAGCTCATCACCCAACCAACTACCCGCTTCAATCACTTGAGGGTAATGCGCTAGGTCAGTCGGAAACGACGTTTGTGCAACCGGCCCTATCCCCTCGCCATAGCGAACTGATTGCTTTAAACCTTGGTTTATATAGGCTTTAGCTAAAATAAACGCATCTTTTAACGGATAGTCTTTTGCAAGACATGCAGCAATAACAGACGCCATACTACAGCCAGTGCCATGATTGTGCGGAACCTGAATTTTTTCATTACCCAACCAGTACTCTTCACCACCTTGTGAGCAGTAATCAATACAGTAACCACTTGGGTAATCCCAATGCCCGCCTTTTATAACCACCGCTTTGGCACCCCATGCCATTAGTTTGCTTGCTGCTTCTTTAATTGCTGCGGGGCCAATTAAATACACACCTGTTAATAACTGTGTTTCATGGGTATTAGGGGTAATTACATCCACCAGCGGTAATAGGCATTCTTTAATCGCGCTTACAGTGTCTTCTTCTGTTAGTACGTCACCGCTTGAGGCAATAGCCACAGGGTCGTACACAATCACCGGCGGGGTTGGCCACTTCGCTTTGTAATGGCTAATATGCTCACTGATCAATTGAATTTGCTGCACGTTAGCTAACATACCAATTTTAATTACTTTGGCTTTCATGTCTTTTTCGAGTGCCAATAACTGCGACTCAATCACATCAGTAGAGACGGCATTAATCGCCTCAACACCTAAACTGTTTTGTGCTGTTAGTGCGGTAATCGCAGTACAACCGTGCACACCAAAGCTTTGCATTGCTTTAATATCAGCTTGAATACCTGCGCCACCGCCGGAGTCTGAGCCCGCAATCGTCCATACTACATTGTTCATAATGACCTACTTCCTAATTTTTTACGTTTGATGCCAAAATGGCATACCCATTGTGGGGGTTGATGGGGCCGCAACGTCTTTTTCTGGCATTGCTTTGGCGTTATAAGCAAAGCGCCCTGCTTCAACAGCTGCTTTAAATGCAAGTCCCATGGTAATAGGGCAACCCGCACCCGCTATGGCTGAATTTAATAATACCGCATCATACCCTAATTCTAAGGCTTGGCAGGCATGCGATGGTAAACCTAACCCAGCATCAACAATTAATGTGCTGTTAGGTAAACGCTCCCGTATCGCCTTTAAGTTATAACTATTTAATAATCCCTTACCGGTCCCAATTGGCGCGCCCCATGGCATTAGCACCTCGCAGCCTAATTCATCTAAACGTTGGCAAAGCACTAAGTCATCGGTGCAGTAAGGCAGTACTTTAAACCCATCTTTAATTAAAATCTCAGTGGCTTCAAGCAGAGCAAAAGGATCTGGCTGTAAGTTATAGTCATCGCCAATTAATTCCAGCTTTATCCAATCGGTAGCAAATACTTCTCGACACATTTTAGCTAAATTAATGGCCTCTTTAACACTGTGGCATCCTGCTGTGTTAGGTAAAACTTTGAGCCCTGTATTCTTTATAAGTTGCCAAAAATCATCTCCTGCAGCTGCGCTTTGCTGGCGACGTAGAGACACTGTAACAATATTCGCTCCTGAAGCATTAATTGCTTTAGTCATCGTCGCGGGAGATGGGTAAAGCGCAGAGCCAATCAGTAATCTACTTGAAAATTGCTCGCCATAAATAGTGACATTATCGGGAGGTAACATAATGGTTACCCTCCTTGAATCGGAGATAACACATCAATGCAATCACCATCATTAAGTGTGTAGTTAGCATGTTGTTCTTGAGGTACAAACTGGCCATTAATGGCTACTGCAAACGGTGCTTTAGCACCATACTCAATTAAACACTGTTTTAGTTCGCTACTTGTTAGGGTGAGCGCTTTACCATTAATTATTATATCCATCATTCCTCACTCTATTCTGGCAACAGCATCAGCAACTAAACTCGGCGCGAGCATGTAGCCATGGCGGTATAATCCATTAATACTAATTACCTGCCCCAGTTGTGTAACTTGTGGGCAGTTATCGCTAAACGCAGGGCGAAGCCCGGTTTGAATATTTAACAGTCGAGCCTCGGCAAAACCGCTGTGCACTGTATAAGCGGCTGAAAGTAACTCCAATGTTGAACGCACGGTTGCCGCCCCATTATCTTGAGACTCAATTTCGGTGGCACCAATCACATATTCATGATTCGGCTTAGGTGCTATATAAATAGGATAACGCGGATGCATTAACCTCACTGGCCGAGATAAATTAACCTCGGGTGCATAGAGTCTTGCCACTTCCCCGCGCACGCCTCGAAGGGGCTGATCTTGTTTGGCTCCAAGCCCTCTGCAATCAATAATGTAATCAAACTCTCGATTATTCACTTTGTTATCAAAGATGCTGGCGCGCTGATTAAATACAAACTTTACTTTGCGCTTATTTAGCAACCTAAAGCTGGCTTTGTAAAAGGCTTGGTTATCTATCTGCGCTTCACCGGGCAAAAATAGGCCTTGGCTAAATCGACCAGCCAGTTCAGGTTCTAGTTGCTCAATTTGCTGTGCATTAATCGCTTGAGCACTAAAATTTAGTAACGGTTTGATTCGCTGTGCAAAGCTTTGTAAGTCGCCTTTATCCTGCGGATGAGCAACCACTAGGGTACCTTGCTGTTGAAAAAATACCTCGCTATTTAGTTGTTCTAAAATAGCAGGCCAGCGAGTAATAGAATCCACTCCCATTAAAGCCAATTCACGTTCGCACATAACAGACTCAGCTAGGGGGGCTAGCATCGCTGCTGCCACTTTACCGGCACTGTTCTGAGTATGTTCATCATCGGCTTCAAATACGGTAACACGATGTTGCTTACTTAACTCAAGCGCAGCCAACCGCCCTGCTAAACCAAAGCCCACCACAGCAATGTTATAAAACATAAACACTCCTAAATGTAGCTCATAGCCACCAGCTTTCAGCTGTCAGTAAAGCAACTCTTGCCTCTACGCTGCTTACTTTATCGCTGATAGCTGACAGCTAATAACTGAAAGCTGTGCTACAGCGCTTTATGGTAAATCTCTGAGCCTGTTTGCTTAAACTCTTCAGATTTAGCTTTCATCTCGGCCTCTACATCAACCATTTTGATTTCAATGGCATCACCCACGTTATTAGGATCAATACCGCGCGCTTCTAGATCTTTGGCGTAGTCGCGTACTTCTTGGGTTATTTTCATGGAACAAAATTTAGGGCCACACATAGAACAAAAATGCGCAACTTTGCCTGATTCTTGCGGCAGTGTTTCATCATGGTATTCACGGGCGCGAACAGGGTCTAAACCAATATTAAACTGGTCATGCCATCTAAATTCAAAGCGCGCTTTTGATAGCGCGTTATCTCGCTCTTGTGCACCTGGGTGACCTTTCGCTAAATCGGCGGCATGAGCGGCAATTTTGTAGGTAATAAGGCCTTCTTTAACGTCTTCTTTATTTGGCAAACCTAAATGCTCTTTGGGTGTTACGTAACACAACATCGCACAGCCATACCAAGCAATCTGCGCTGCACCAATACCCGAGGTAATATGATCATACCCAGGGGCAATATCTGTGGTCAGTGGGCCTAAGGTATAAAATGGCGCTTCATCGCAATGTTTAAGTTGCTCATCCATATTGGCTTTGATCATATGCATAGGCACATGTCCAGGGCCTTCTATGAACACTTGTACATCATGCTTCCAAGCTATTTTTGTCAGTTCACCTAAGGTACGAAGCTCACTAAATTGCGCTTCATCGTTCGCATCGGCAATAGAACCCGGACGTAAACCGTCCCCTAGTGAAAAACACACATCGTATTGTTTTAAAATTTCACAAATATCTTCAAAGTGAGTGTATAAGAAGTTTTCTTTATGGTGCGCTAAACACCATTTAGCCATAATTGAGCCACCACGTGACACAATACCGGTTACGCGTTTTGCTGTCATTGGCACATAACGTAGCAGCACACCAGCATGAATGGTAAAGTAATCAACGCCTTGCTCTGCTTGTTCAATTAGGGTGTCGCGAAATATTTCCCAAGTTAGGTCTTCTGCTACGCCATTTACTTTTTCAAGTGCTTGGTAAATTGGAACAGTACCGATAGGTACTGGTGAATTACGTACCAGCCATTCACGGGTTTCGTGAATGTAACGTCCTGTTGATAAATCCATTACGGTGTCAGCACCCCAGCGGGTTGACCACACCATTTTTTCAACTTCTTCTTCGATAGATGAGCCCACTGATGAATTACCTATATTGGCGTTAACTTTAACTAAAAAGTTACGACCAACAATCATAGGCTCGGTTTCTGGGTGATTAATATTGTTAGGTAAAATAGCGCGTCCACGAGCAATTTCATCGCGAACAAATTCAGGAGTAATAAACTCAGGGATACTCGCGCCAAACGACTCTCCTTTATGCTGCGCAGCTAATAACTCTTCACGTATTTGCGCACGCCCCATGTTTTCACGTATCCCTACATATTCCATTTCTGGGGTGACTATCCCTTGGCGAGCATAATGCATTTGGGTGACATTTTTACCCGCTTTTGCACGGCGTATTTTTGGAAGGTGTTCAAAGCGAATATGATCTAGCCCATCATCAGCCATACGCTGCTGTGCAAACTGTGAGGTTACCGACTCGAGTACTTCGGTATCATTACGGCTCTCAATCCATTGTTCACGGTATTTATTAAGTCCCTTGCGCACATCCAATTTAAATTCAGGATCGGTATACGGGCCTGATGTATCGTAAACACGCAGTGGTGCATTTGACTCATACACTGGGTTTTGTTCATCACCACCAATAAAAGTATCGCTCAATGTGATTTCACGCATACCCACACGTACGCCTTGCTGGCTACCTGCAACGTATACTTTATGGGAGCTTGGAAACGGCTGACCGGTTAAGTTATAAATATAATCTGATGCGGCCGCACGAGTTTCGCGACGGGTGGCTTTATTTGTTGTATTTGACATGACTTACCTCATTGCTAAAGGGTTGTCTTGTCAGATATTCCGCTGAGGAATAGAGAAAGATCGTAAAGTAGCTTTATGCGACTTTGCGGCCTAAGACGGATGTTGCTTTTTTGTGCGCATAAAAAAAGACGCACAAGCGTCCTAGTTAGGCAGCTTGTTCCCTACGCAGGTATTAACCTGATCAGGTTCACGGATCCCGCTTTCGCGATCTCAGCCTAAATAAAACTTAGGCACTCCGACAAGTATTTGAATTTTTCGTTGATTTGATAATGTTTTGATCAAATCTGCGATGAGTGTACGTCAGTTGAAAATTCCCTGCAAGGGGCTGTTTTTCAAAACTCAAAAATTATTTTGGGATAAACACAAATTTTTGTTCAGCTTGCATTACCAATGTTTGGTCTTGCATGTTAAGCACTGCACCTTGCTGCAGAGCTTGTAAAAACTGTTGTTCAAACTCATCCAGTTCAGGGCCACATGATTTACGTGTCATACCTAATTTGCTTACGCTCAGGCTACTGTCTTCAAGTGAGCCTTCACCAAAAAACTTATTACATCCGGCAAAGCCGTTTATTTGTAGCGCTTCTATAAAACTCATTGATGCTTTAAAGGACGCGGGAATAGCCAAATCATCAACCTTTGATAATTGCCATTGTGTATATTTTAGCTGCTCAGTGGTAACTGTCCCTGTTGATGCGCAACCAACACATAAACCGATTACGAGCATCGGTATTGCTGCTAATTTCATGTTACTACTAACTTATTGTCTAATTAATGTAATAGTATCAATATTTGTCAGGTTTATCCGTTAAAAATGCATATTTTAAATGTAAATTTTTGTTTAAAATTCATGCTATTTAAAACTATGCAACGGCTTGGAATAAGTTATCTATCTGTGGTGGTAAAAATGGCCGACCTTTCTCATTAACCGATGTACCAATAACTAAGGCATTGAGCATCATTTTTTCATCTTGTTTGCGCACTACCGTTTGTTTAAATGCAAACTTAAGACGACTAATACGCACAGGCTCTACCGCCACATAAAACTCATCCCCTGGTAGTAGGGAATGTTTGTAATCCATTTCACTGCGTATCACCACTAAGTTAATTTTATCTTTCGCAAGTTGTGCAAAATCAACGCCGTGTGCGTATAAAAACTCGTGGCGAGCGTGCTCAAGATAATTAAAATAAACACTGTTATTCACAATACCTTGTAGGTCACATTCGTAGTCACGTACCTTAAAGTCTACTTTAAAGGTCATATTAGTAATCCCAATTATTTAACGTATAATTGCCGCGTTTATAGCACAAGTGTTGAAATAATTGCTACCATACAAGTCCCTAAAATGGAGTTAAGTAACCTAATGAACTTACGTTTGTCTTTAATTACAGCCACGTTATTACCCCTGCTCGCAGCACCTATATATGCTAACGCAGATGACACCGAACTAGAGAAAATCATTGTTACCGGTGACTTTCAGCAAGAAAGCATTCAAACATTAAGCGCCAGTGCCAGCTTATTTTCTGAAAATGAAATGAATCAACGTGGTGCAACGTATTTAGACGAAATGTTAGCCAGTGCAGCCAATGTAAACTTTGCTGCTGGTGCGTCTCGCGGTCGTTATATTCAAATTCGCGGTGTCGGTTTACGCTCGCAGTTTGTTGACCCGATAAATCCATCTGTGGGCTTAGTAATTGACGGTATTAATTATTCAGGCTTAGGTGGTAGTTCATTATTGTTTGATATTGACCAAGTAGAAATTTATCGCGGTCCTCAAGGTACACGTTTTGGTGCAGATGGCATGGCGGGCATGATCCAAATGCAATCAGCTAGTGCAACCAGCGATCCTAGCTTAAAATTACATTTAGGCGCTGGCACTTATAACAGCCACGAAGCAGGCCTTGCTGCTAGTACCGGTTTAACAGATGACACCAGTGCCCGCGTTAGCTACTTTCGCAGAAAGTCTGACGGCTACGTAGACAACCTTTATTTAGATAAACCCACTCAAGATCAAGATGAGCAAGTTGCACGCTTTAAATTAAATAGCCAACTCACAGCTCATTTAAATTCAGAGCTAAACCTGCACTATATCGATATTAATAACGGTTACGATGCATTTACCCTTGATAATTCTCGTAACAGTCTTGCTGATCAACCAGGCGAAGATAATCAACAAAGTTATGCTATTGGCCTGAATAATACTTACACTGGTTTTGATGCCTTTGATGTCAACTTAAACCTTTCAGCCATTGATACAGAACTTTTTTATAGCTTTGATGAAGACTGGGTGTGTAACGATACTAATAAGCCGCAATTATGTGCCGCCGGTTTACATCCTGATGGCTATAGTTCAACAGATATTTATAGCCGCGATCGTGATGATCAAGCGCTCGATCTGCAATTTACTGGTAAAGCAGGTAACTGGGTTGCGGGTATTTACTATCAAAACCGTGATGTGGATTTAGAGCGTCAATATACGTGGTTAGCCAACCCGTTTGCTTCAACCTATGAAACTAATAACATTGCAGCTTATGGCCAATTAGCCACAGCAATTGGCCCAAAAACTACGCTTATTACTGGTTTACGAGTTGAGCAATATCAAAGTGATTACACCGATAGTAACGGTTTTATTGAAGAAACTGACGATATTATGCTCGGTGGTAAAATTGCACTTGAATACCAAGTTATTGACCGTACCATGATTTACACCAGTATCACCCGCGGTTACAAAGCTGGTGGTATTAATTCAGAAGCGCTAGCAAAAGCAAAAGATGAAGGTTTAAGCTTAGATGCTGATTTTTTCAAACAGCATACCAGCTTTGATCCAGAGTACTTGTGGAGTGGTGAGTTTGGCGTTAAAGGTTCATCGCTAGATGACAAGTTTACCCTGCGCTTAGCGGCGTTTTATATGCACCGCGATAATATTCAATTAAAGTCGTGGCAAGTATCAGATCAACAATTTACCGGTTATGTCGCCAATGCCAGCTCTGGCAGCAACTACGGTCTTGAAATTGAAGGCAGCTACTTACTTACTGATAATTTACTCATTAGCGGTAGTGCTGGCTATTTAGATACGAAAATAAACGACTTTGTCACTAAATCGGGCTTAAACCAAGATGGCCGCGAGCAAGCACAAGCGCCTAAATATCAATACGCATTTAGTGCACGCTACAATGTTACTGATGAGCTATATGCAATGTTAGGCGTTGAAGGCAAAGACGATTATTACTTCTCAGACAGCCATAATGCACAAGCTCCAAATACAAACTTAGTAAATGCGAGCCTTGGTTACGAAGCAGAAAACTGGGCTGTTCGTGCATGGGCACGTAATGTGTTTGATGAAACCGTTCCAACTCGCGGTTTTGAATTTGGTAACAACCCGTTAGATGGTTATACAAGTCAAACTTACATTCAACTAGGTGAGCCACGTGTAGCCGGCGTTACGTTTACGCTTAATTTGTAATACAGCTACCAGTTGTCAGTTAGGGATAAAAAAACACCGCGTTTAATGCAAACGCGGTGTTTTTTTATCTGATAGCTGACCGCTAAAAGCTATTAGCTGCTTTAAGCTCTGGCCACATCAAACGCAATCACTTCTTTTATTTTTTGTTTATTGGTTGCTAGCATCACGAGTCTATCAATCCCTAATGCAACCCCCGCACATTGCTCTAAACCATGTTCCAATGCCGCAATTAAACGCGTATCCATAGGAACTTGCTTTAAGCCGTTAGCAGCACGATAGGTGTTGTCTTCGTTAAACCTTTTTGCTTGTTCTTTAGCATTAGTGAGCTCATTAAAGCCGTTAGCCAGCTCCATATTTTTATAATACAACTCAAAGCGCCCTGCTACTCGCTCATCGTGTTTACAAATTTGTGCCAGTGCCGCTTGTGATGCCGGAAAGTGATACACAAAACATGGCTTATCTTGTCCTATTGTTGGCTCTACTTTCATACAAAATAATAATTGCAGCAAGGTATCTTTATGAGTCTCGTTTTTAGCAATATCAGCAAAGCCATGTTCGCATGCGAGTTGTTGTAACTGCGTGATAGATACAGTTAATGGATCGACCCCTAACGCGCGTTCAAATGCCTTTTGGTAGGTAACGCGCTCTGCAGGAGCAACCTCAAGAATGAGCTGCATTAGCTCATCTATTTCGTCCATTAAAGCAAATTCGTCAAACCCAGGCCGATACCATTCGAGCATAGTAAATTCAGGATTATGATGACTGCCCGCTTCTTCATTTCGAAATGCCTTACAAAGCTGAAAAATAGCGCCTGAGCCGGCCGCTAACAAGCGTTTCATCGCAAACTCTGGAGATGTTTGCAAAAACAGGGGTAGCCCACCAGCATGGCCTGGGCCCACAAATGTAGTATTAAAGCTGGCTAAATGCACATCGGTTACACTGGCAGCACTTAAACTCGGTGTTTCGACTTCCATTACATTACGCTCATAAAAGAATTCCCGAATGCTGCGCATAATTGCTGCGCGTTGCTTAAGTATTTCTATGCTGGCACTCGGCTTCCAAAGATCTGCTGACATATTTTCTCCAAAAAAAATCCCAGCTTAAGCCGGGATTTAATTAATAAGACGCGTTGCTGCTTACTTAACACGGCTCACGTATTCACCATTACGAGTGTCTACTTTAATTACTTCGCCAATTTGTACGAATAATGGAACACGTACTACAGCACCTGTGCTAAGCGTTGCTGGTTTACCACCTGTGCCCGCTGTATCACCTTTAAGGCCCGGATCAGTTTCAGTGATCTCAAGCTCAACAAAGTTTGGTGGAGTTACAGCAATTGGGCTGCCGTTCCATAATGTAATAGTACATACATCGTTTTCAACTAACCATTTGCCAGCATCGCCCAGTGCTTTTTCGTCAGCAGCGATTTGTTCAAATGTTTCATTGTTCATGAAATGCCAAAATTCACCGTCTGTATATAGGTACGCTAAATCGGTATCCATTACATCAGCACCTTCAACCGATTCACCCGATTTAAAGGTTTTTTCAAGTACCTTGCCAGAGATAAGCTTACGGATACGAACACGGTTAAACGCTTGGCCTTTACCCGGTTTTACCATTTCATTTTCTAAGATACTGCAAGGTTCGCCGTCCATCATAATTTTTAGGCCGCCCTTGAACTCGTTGGTGCTATAATTCGCCATCGTTTCCTCTATTTATATTTTTCGAGTAATCTACGTGCCAATGATACAAAGAAATGAAGCAAATTTGCATAAAAACTGGCAAAAAGAATTAGCAAATGTAGTTACCTGCCCAAAAGTGTTGTTAGAAATGGTTGGTTTATCGAGCCAAGTCCATGAAAACGACATAAAAGCTCGTAGCTTGTTTCCTGTTCGTGTGCCATTGCCTTTTATAAAAAAAATTCGTCATGGCGATGCAAATGATCCTTTATTGCTGCAAGTTATGCCTCGCCATCAAGAATTTTTAACTAAGTCGGGGTTTAATAAAGATCCGCTACTTGAGCAAGATAACAATCAACCAGGTCTGTTACATAAATATAAATCACGTGTTTTAGTCATGTTTAAAACTGGTTGTGCGGTAAATTGCCGCTACTGCTTTAGACGCCATTTTCCTTATCAAGAAAACCAGTTAAATAAACGCAGCCTAATTGATGCATTGAGCTATATACAAGCTGATAAAAATATTAACGAAGTGATTTTAAGTGGTGGCGATCCACTAATGGCCAAAGACGATGCTATTAGTTGGTTTTTAGATGAGCTTGAGCAAATACCACAAATAAAACGGATGCGCATACACAGCCGCTTACCTGTTGTGATCCCTGCACGCATTACTGAACAATTATGTGAAAGATTAGCAAAGTCACCACTAAAAATTATATTCGTGAATCATATTAACCATGCTAACGAAATAGATAATGACTTTAAAAACGCCATGAACATGCTAAAACAAGCCAATGTACTGTTATTAAATCAGGCGGTTATTTTAAAAGATGTTAACGATACAGTTGATGCGCAAATAAACTTAAGTGAAGCCTTGTTTGATACAGACGTAATGCCTTATTACTTACACTTACTGGATAAGGTAGAAGGCGCAAGTCATTTTGATATAGATGAGGCGCAGGCCATAAAAATAATGGCAGAGCTTTTAGAAGCCCTGCCAGGATTTTTAGTGCCTAAACTAGTAAGAGAAATAGGGGGCCAAAAAAGTAAAACCCCTATTGACCTCAAATTGGTTTAAACATAAACGTTTACATTATTCCCAAGTGTTGCAGTAACCGACTTAGCCGGTGTTTGCGCACTTGAGGATTGTGTAGCACCTTCAATAAGCGCAAGTGCAGCGGCGCCATCAGCTTGCTGTTGCTTTTTAGATAAAGCAGCAGTTAAAACCTCTGCGCCTTGGCCTGCACCAGGGATTGTAGGTAGATTTCCACCTGATATATTCATAACTCACACCTGACATTTAAATGTAATACACGTATTATAGTCGCTGAATTGGTAAATTACTTTACCAACCCACTTAAGTATTTATCGGCAACATTGCACTAAGCTTTAGGAAAACCATGGATTCTATAATTGAACAACTCAACGCCAACTTAAAAATTGTTTACCGTCAGGCGCTTGATGCTGATAAAAAACTCGATGAGTTACAACAGCAAGGCCACGGAAAATTTAAAGCCTTATTTGCCGAAGACGCTGGATTTAGCTTTGAAGCTAAACGCTTTAAGCCTTACGTTTTAGACGTTGCCGCAGATGTAGAAAGCTTATCAAGCGACGGTTTAGACGAAGAAAAGCTAAAACAAGCAGTTATTAAACTACAAAACTTACTAACCTTGTTAGCGACCTTTAAGTAAGCACTCTGGGCTTACTGCGCAAAACATCTGTTGCACAGATGTTTTGCGCTATGTTACTTAATACGCGGTAAAATTTGTTCACCAAACCACTCTGTTAATAAGCGTTTTTCGTAGTAAAATGCTTCATCTCGACCCATTTTAATTTTATCCATAAAACCCATATCTTTTAAACTTACGTTATCTTCTTGTGCGACAACGCCACTTTCATCATTGAGCACATAATTAAATTCAATGCGTGGAAAGTGAATAGGTTTTACCACTCGGATTTCGTTAACACCGCCATAGCGTACGTCTCCGGCTAAATCTAAATCGGTGACTTCAATTTTTAAACTGTAGTTTTTAGGAAGTTGCTCGCTGAGCTTTGCAAAGTGTTCATCAATACTTTTGGCTATTTGCTTATGGTATGAGCCTTTAGTTTGGTTTGATGGGCGTACATCGCGATAATCATTAAAGTCATGCCATTTCACTTGAGCCTCACCCGCGCAAACAACACTCGGTAGTGCAATACACATCAACATTGCTATTTTTTTAACTAAGTTCATACGTTTCTCCAACGAGTATTTTGATCATTGTGATCAATTGAATATTTTACAAATCGCTATACATCACTTTAGCAATTACATATGAACTATAACTTAATCTTTACGCTGAGGTGTTATTAAAATTGCACAAAATGTAATCGAAAGTACGGTTTACGATCATACTATTACAAAGCAAATAAAATAATACATGTAAAAACTCATTATTTATGGTGAAATTAGGGTAATTGAACAGAGGTTTCCAAGGAGCATTCATGGCAATTTTAGTAACCGGTGGCGCAGGCTATATTGGCTCACACACCGTTTTAGAACTTTTACAGCAAGGCAGCGACGTTATCGTTATCGATAACTTAAGTAACTCCTCTGAAGAGTCACTTGAGAGAGTGAAAAAAATAACCGGTAAAGCAATTACTTTTTATCAAGGTGATATTTTAGATAAATCCTTTTTAGACTCAGTATTTGCAAAACATAACATTGATAGTGTAATTCATTTTGCAGGTTTAAAAGCGGTTGGTGAGTCGGTAGCCAAACCAATCGCGTATTATCAAAATAACGTACAAGGCACATTAACACTAGTTGATGCTATGCGTGACGCGGGTGTGTTTAAACTGGTATTTAGCTCATCTGCAACAGTTTATGGTGACCCTGCAAGCTTACCAATACGCGAAGACTTCCCCGTTGGCGGTACAACCAACCCATATGGTACGTCTAAACTAATGGTTGAAATGATGCTGCAAGATATCGCTAAATCAGATGAGCGCTTTGCGTTTGCTATTTTGCGCTACTTTAATCCCGTTGGTGCACATGAGTCAGGTTTAATTGGTGAAGATCCTAATGGCATTCCTAATAATTTACTGCCTTTCATTTCACAAGTTGCGGTTGGTAAATTAAAGCAGCTCGCTATATTTGGCGATGATTACGACACGGTAGATGGTACTGGTGTTCGCGATTACATTCACGTTGTAGATTTAGCCTTAGGGCATTTAAAAGCACTTGATAAAATAGCCGCAGAAACCGGTGCGCTTGTTTATAACCTTGGTACCGGTAACGGCTATTCAGTATTACAAATGGTTAATGCGTTTATTAAGGCTAGCGACCAAGCAATCCCTTATGCGGTGTCACCTCGTCGCCCAGGTGATATTGCAGCCTGTTATGCTGCGCCAGAAAAAGCCCTTAGTGAACTAGGTTGGCAAGCTGAGCGTGGTATTGATGTCATGATGCAAGATACTTGGCGCTGGCAATCAAATAATCCAAATGGATATAAGTCATAAAGGCATCTTTAAGTTATCAGCTTAAAATTAAAACACCGCATTTAAATTAAATGCGGTGTTTTAATGTTGTACTTACCAATTTTGCATTTCTACAATCCGTGACTGGGTTCGCGCATATTCAAAGCTTAATTTTTTACCTTGGTATAACTCGTTTATGTCGGCCTGAGCGTTAATCACCAGTAATTTGTGGCAATCATAAAACTCATCGACTAAGGCAATAAAACGCCGAGCTTCATCATCGAGTGTATGCTCATCTAACTGCTGCTTTTCGCGCTGATAGCTGTCTTCTATACCATGCACAATAACTTTACCAGTTGCCTCTTTTCCCATTATTGGCACATTCGCGATGTATACTACCGAAAACTGTTCTGCTAAAAACATATAGTCATTGGCGCTACGAGGGCCTGAGCACAATGCCATAAAATCAATCAGTAAAGCATCGTCAGTTTTTAATAAATAAGGAAGCACTCGGCCATGCACAGTTATTGTATTATTACGCATTGCATGAGAATGTGCGGATAAAAACCCAGCCTCAAATTCAGCATCGGGCAAGTTAATAAAATAATGACGACTACTTCTGCCGTATCTAAAGCGGTGATCTTCCTCCCCCGCTACGTTAATTACACGACAATGTTCATTTATTAAATCGATAGTTGGTAAAAATCGCGCGCGTTGCAGACCGTTGTAATAAAGTTGCTCCGGTTTTGCGTTAGAGGTTGCTACTAGCACCACGCCTTGTTCAAATAAAGCGTTAAATAACCGAGCCATGATCATGGCGTCACCAATATCACTAACAAAAAACTCATCAAAACACAGCACTTTTATCTTTTTGGCCCACTGTTTAGCAATTATTTGCAGCGGATTTTTATCCCCTTGTAACTTGGCCAATTGAGCATGAACTTTTTCGATAAAATGATGAAAGTGCAGGCGCTGCTTTTTCTCTGTGGGTAAGTTTTCATAAAATAAGTCCATCAACATAGATTTACCTCGACCAACCGGGCCATATAAATATATTCCCCTTATTGAAGGTGCTTTTTGCCACCAGCTTGCAGGCTGATTTAATTGCTCACTTAAAGACTGTAACGCACTCACAGCTTGGTGCTGCGCCGCATCGGAATCAAGCTCTCCTGATGAAACCTTGCTATGGTACAGGCTTAAAATTTCTGTACTGGGCTCTGTCATGGTATTTCACTATCCGCTATACTCGCGGCCATTGTAGCCGACTAAAAATGTGAACAACATGAAATTTCCTTGCCGTTTAGATAAATTTATTAGCCATTTAGCAGAGTTACCACGCTCAAAAGCCCGCGCAGCAATAAAAAGCCAAGTGGCTTGCGTTAATGGCGAGGTGATCACGGCATTCGACTTCCAAGTTACTCAGCAAGATGACGTGTTATTTCATGATCAGCCATTAGTGTTTTTAGGTAAACGCTACTTTATGCTCAATAAGCCGGTAGGTTATGTATGCGCTAATTCAGATGAGTTACACAAAACCGTATTTGATTTGCTTGATGAGCCAAACATGGCCGACTTTCACATTGCCGGGCGTTTAGACATAGACACCACAGGCCTAGTGCTTATTACTAATGATGGCGACTGGTCACACAAAATTACCTCGCCTAAAAAGAATAAATTTAAAACCTACTTGGTTGAAACTCAAGAGCCGATTACCGATGATGCACTGCAGCAATTACGCGACGGTGTGCAGCTTCACAATGAAAAAGATTTAACTCGCCCTGCTATTGCTGAGCGCTTAGGGAATTATGGTTTACGCTTGTCTATTTCTGAGGGGAAGTATCACCAAGTAAAACGTATGCTAGCAGCGGTAGATAACAAAGTAGTTGAACTACATCGTGAACAAATTGCGGGTATAAAGTTAGGTGAAGATTTGGCTGCAGGTGAATACCGCCCATTAACTGCCGCAGAGATAAAACTGTGAGGTTGTTTAGGTGTTAGGAAATGGTTCCGGGCGAGGTTCGGGCTGTTCACCTGCCGCTCTAGGCTCGATGCTCGTTGCCTTCTATAATCTTGCCTAATCTCTGTTCTTACGATTTAATCTGCACTAAATCAAAGTCTGTCATCCCAGGTACAATCGCTTGCAGCCGAGACTCAGTAATATCTAGAGAGTTTAAACATTCACAATATTCAGAGGCTTTAAGTTCTAATTGATGGGCTTTTTTCTGTAACGACTTATCGATTTCTTTGGTGATGATATCCATGCGTTGCCCCATGTCGTTCATGCGGTCTTCTATATTGCCTTCTCGAGATTTAAACGCATCCCCAAGCGACATTAAAATAGCACCCAAAGAGCCATGTACTGCGGAGTGTATTTTTTGACTAATTTCTTTAGTAAAAAAATCATCAATTTGGGAAAGCGATTGAGGGGCTATAAAAAAGAAATCGTCGCCACGTTTAAACTTATCCATAAGTGCGCGCTCTACATATTGTAATTGCGTTTTTAGCACTTCGGGTTCTTTATCTGACATGCCCTCAACAACATGCTCAATAGCACTGAGTCCTAGGTTAACGCCATCGGTCGCTAAATCGACCAACTCAGGAACTGTTTGACGAATACCATTGCTAAATTGTTCTAGCACTTTGCTTTCGTCGGTGCTTAAATCGACCCAGTAGCCTCGAATAAACAATTGATTATTATTGTTAATTTGCACCCTTGTTTGGCCTTTATCAACAATACGGATCACATCATCGGTAATAATTAAACCATGACGAAGTTCAACATCACATTGTTTTTGTGCGATTGCATTGGAGCTTAAAAGTGCCATTGATAACGCCAATATCGAACGAGATAAAAACGCCATAAACACCTCAAAAAGACTAAAATAGGGGGTGGCTAGATTAACAAAAAACCAACTTTATGCAAGCAAAAGTAACACCCTAAAAACAAGGCACCATGAAACGTAACGTTTACACAGCGCCTTTATCCTCTGGCTTGTACTATTAAATAGGTGAGCCTGGTGGTATTGGCAGGGCTTTAAAATTGTCAGGCCACTGGCCTGTTGTTAAAAACTGATTAATTTGCGACGCTAAATAATTTTTAAATGCGCTGTCACCCACTTCAGGATGGCCTAGCAAAGAGTGCTGATTAAACTCATCAGCAAGCTTGCTTAAATAGAAATGTAGTTGCGCTTGCACTTCAGGGCTTAAACCGTCGTTAGCCACAAGATCAGCCATGGTTTTTGCCGTTAGGTACTGTACTCGTTGTGTTACTTTTCCTATCATGGTGGCAGGCGCTGATACATTAAACACTTGCTTATTTAACTGTTTAAGCAGCTCATCTAGGCTATAAAAGCGGTTATCACGAGCTTGTTGCTGTGCTAAACGATTTAATCGTTGAGCATTGAGTAGTAACGATAAGCTATGCTGCGCTGCCACTTCAGGCAATGCAAGTGCATCCATAGTCAAGCCGGTACGACCCACTATACTTTCTCGTGATTTAGACTCGCCATACGCCTTTGGCACAATCAAAGACAGTATCGACTCTGGCAGCGTTAAATTAGTTGCTTTTAGGGTGGCTAAAATAGCATTAACTGCTTGTTGCTGAGCCTCTTTAGCTACAACTTGGGCGCCTTTAACGGGTGCGTCACTGCGAATTTCATAGTCATAATCAACACCCGCAATAAGCTTTGCAACCGCTTCAACTTGATAACGGTGGAACAAGTAAAGTGGCACTAGCTTTTCTTCTAACTGCGACAGTGCAACCCCAGTTTTTATATTGTTAATACCAAACTGCCCGAGCGCCTGCTTTCGCACATCAAGCACTCTAAGTAATTCTTCACTTGGATTACCGCCATTATCCCAAAGATGCGCTGTAGGGTGCGCACCACCTTTTGCACGGGCATCACTGTCGGAAATAAACGCCAAACCTTGTGCTTTATTTTGCTGCAAAATAGCAGCGAGTGCTTCGCTTTCATCTTGGCCGGTAAAGTCACTGTAGCCATATTTGATCACTTGCGTATCCCATGCGCCCATGCCTTTAGCATAACCTTGAGATACATCTAACTGACCATTATCTGCAAAGCTCAATAACGGATGCGGATAATCCATCACCGAAGCACGATTATTTACTGACGCAGCAAAGTTGTGCGCAATACCTAGTGTATGACCAATTTCATGAGCACTGAGTTGACGAATACGATCAAGTGCCATTGCATGTAAAGTACCTGCCACTTCATTGCCTTTTAAATAAGGCGCAGCGAGTGATTCAGCAATAAGGATATCTTGACGCACTCGCAGCGACCCTAGTGTCACATGGCCTTTAATAATTTCACCTGTACGTGGGTCTATAATTGAACTGCCATAAGACCAACCTCGGGTTGCACGATGCACCCATTGAATAACGTTGTAGCGCACATCCATAGGATCTGCATTACTTGGTAGCACTTTAACTTTAAAGGCATTTTTATAGCCTGCAGCATTAAAAGCGTCATTCCACCATTGCCCGCCATCTAATAAAGCCGTTTTTACTGGTTCAGGTACCCCTGGATCTAAGTAATAAACAATAGGCTCTACTGGCTCACTAACTGCTAGGCTTGGATCTTTTTTTGCTAAACGATGACGCGGAATGTAACGCACGTACATAGACTCATCGAGCCCTGCTGCATAATTTTTATGCTCCACACTCCAATAACCCGATTGCGGGCTAAATTTTCGTGGCGTGTAATTATCATCAGGCAATTGAATAAGTGAATGGTGCATGTGCACACTCAAAGCGTAAGGATCAGCACTCACTTGGCGAACGTATTTACCTGGTTTAGACCCTTCAAAGGTGAGAATGGCTTCAAGTTCAGTATTTTTCAAAAATGCTTTTGAGCGATTCATAAATACCGCACTGCGTGACTCATCAAGGCTAAACTGCCCTTGCTTGCGCGCAGCTAAAGTACGGCTTACGCCATGTACGTCACTCAGTAAATAAGGGGTGTAATCTATTAATGCAGCAGTGGCATCTTGAGCGACAACTTTAAAACCCGCCAAAATGCTGGATGCAAACGCTTCTTTAACGCTTTGCTGCTCTGCTATATTACTCGTGTTTGCACGGTAGTAAGTATTTACGGCACGTAACATCACCTTGTTGCCAAAGCGCTCAAACTGTACCAAATAGGTACCGCCTAATTGGCCTCTATCTAAACCTATATCGTTAGAGCCAACGCCATAAGGCAAGCTATGCTGTAGTAAAAATTGTTGCTCAAGTTTATCAACTTTTAAATACACATTGCCGTTTTGGGTATCGTAAAAGAAAGAAAAATAACCAGGGAAATGGTTCATTTTTTCAGTAAATTCGTCAATAGACTTAATTGCTGCGTGCGCTTGAGTTATCATACAGAGCAGCACAGTAAAGAGTATGTAACTTAATCGTGATATTTTTTGCATAATCTTATCTTTGTTATTAGCGTTTTAAATGCGATGTAGGTACCCCATTATAGGGGGTTATTTATACAATACAGTTATTTAAGACGAATTTCAGCGCTCTAAACTAATCTCTCTCACATTATGATTAGTTTTAACACGTTATCAGGAAAAAAGAATGCGTAGACTCCCACCAGTATTACTAGAAGATGGCTGTTCAAGAGAACTTTTGTCGTTAATTCGTACTATTTTAGCGGCATGTAAAGAAATTTCATTTCGCGTCGGTCAAGGTGAATTATCGGGCGTATTAGGCTCAACCCTCGATGAAAACATTCAAGGCGAAACACAAAAGAAACTCGATGTACTGTCTAATCAGTTATTAAAAGATATATTGCTGGAGTCAGGCACAGTTAAAGCGATTGCCTCTGAAGAAGAAGATTATACCGTTGCCGGTAACCCAGATGCTGAGTACATTGTTGCATTTGACCCACTTGATGGCTCGTCAAACACCGATATTAACTCGCTAGTAGGCACTATATTTTCTATTATGAAAGCGCCGGTGGGCTCTGATGCTGCTGATGAAAAGATTTTTATGCAACCTGGGCATCAACAAGTAGCTGCAGGTTACGTACTGTATGGGCCATCGACCATGCTTGCGCTAACAACGGGTAAAGGTACACGCATGTTTACCTTAGATAAAACCCAAGGTAGCTTTTTACTTACCCAAGATTTTGCCGCTATTCCTGCTAAAACCAATGAATTTGCAATTAATGCCTCAAACCAGCGCCACTGGGAACCGGCGATGCAAAACTACATTAACGACTTACTTGCGGGAGATACAGGCCCTCGTGCTCAAAACTTCAATATGCGTTGGATTGCTGCAATGGTTGGCGATGTACACCGTGTACTTAGCCGTGGTGGCTTATTTACTTACCCAACTGATACTAAAGATCCTAATAAGCCTAATAAACTGCGTTTACTTTATGAAGCAAACCCAATGGCAATGCTAGTAGAGCAAGCAGGTGGTATTGCTTCAACAGGCACTGAGCGTATTATGGATATTCAGCCTGATGCCATCCATCAGCGTGTTGCGGTTATTTTAGGCTCTAAAGACGAAGTGGAAACTTGCTTGAGCTATCATAAGTAAACTTTAAGAACAGGTTTTAGGTTTCAGTTGTCAGCTAGAGATAAGCCCTGTAGTGGTTACTAACATCTGAAACCTGTTGCTTAAAACCTTTCATACTTTCTGATAACCACCTGCTACTGTTGTAACAGCTTTAGCAACTGTGCGAGCTTTTGATGAGTCAACTCGCCCATTTGCTCGCTATTACTTAGCGCGTAAATAACGCCTTCATGCTCGGCGCAATTTATGTCATCTCGCGACTCAATGACATTTGCCCACAGCTGTAAATCGTCAATATCAATTTCTTTATTGAAACAACGCGTAAGTACATTAATTAGTACAGGCTTTGTGAGTGTATACAGGTAGATTTTATTGCTTGCTGCGGTTGAAACAATCACACTAATGGCGTTATCTCTTTGCTCGCCAAATGTAATAAATTCAGCCAATGCTTTTTGTATATTCATAATGTTTGTTATTCTTGCTGCTCTACTGTTAATAAGACCTAAAATGACCCAGATAAACTGCAGCCAATGTAATACAACGCTTAACTGTAATGTTAATGATATAACCGCATGTTGGTGTTATCAGTTACCTGCTATTTTACCACTCGATGATACAGCAACCAGCTGCTTATGCCGCTTATGTACTCTTGCTAAAATAAATAGCTATTTAGAGACTATATACACTCAACCAATAAAAGCTCAAATCGCTTTTGCTAAACAATTTAGAAGCCATGATAATTTAATTGAAGGGTTAGATTACACCATGCAGAATAATTACATGGTGTTTAGTAAGTGGTATTTTTTAAAACGGGGTACTTGCTGCAAAAACGGGTGTAAAAATTGTCCCTATAGTTAAATTAGCCACCCACAGCAATAGGCAGTGAGCTATCAGCGCCCCACTCACTCCAGGAGCCGTCGTAAACACTTAAATTATTATATCCGCATTCATCAGCGAACAATGCAAGCACACAGGCAGTAACACCCGAACCGCAGCTAAACTGTATCTGGGTTGCATTACCGACTAATTCACTAAACTGTGTTTGTATAAAGTCGAGTGATTTTGCCTCGCCATTTTCTAATAAACTACTTAAAGGTAGCGAGTAGCTATTAATAATGTGGCCGCTGCGCATACCCGCTCTTGGCTCTTTATTTTTACCGGTAAAGCGCTCATAAGCACGCGCATCTAAAATAACTGTATTGGCATCCTTAGTAGCACTTAGCACCTGTTTTTTATCAATAAAGTAATCAGGTTGGTAATGAGCAATAAAGTCGCCTTTTAGTGATGCTTGCGTATAGTTTGACTCAACCGCAAGCCCCAGCTCAAGCCACTTGGCTAAACCACCACTGAGCACTTTTACGTTATTAAACCCCATGGCTTTAAACATCCACCAGGCTCTAGCTGCACTGAATAACCCCGCATCTTCATAAATCACCACCAATGAGTCGTGATTAACGCCTGCTTTTTGCATCACCTGAGTAAATTGCTCTGCACTACACAAGGTATTGGGTAATGGGTTTGAAGTATCTGCGAGTTCTTTTTTGATATCAAACCGTTGTGCTTTGGGTAGCATAGCAACGGGCGAGTACTCCCCTGCAGCAGAGGGGCGTAGCATACCTGCATCAAAAATAACTAAGTTAGTTTGCTCTAAACGCGCATGTAACCATTTTGCACTGACTATGTTTTTCATCGTCTTGCCAAATTTAAGGAAATGAAATAGCTATATATTATTACAGCCTGTTTATAAACAGAATTTAGACTGGTTACAAATTATAATAATGCTAAAATAGCTGCTTTGAGGTTTCTAAATAAAATAAAATTATGCCAATCCCTTTTTACATTATCAATATGCAAGGCTGCGAAGACCGTTGGGAAACAACCCTAAAGCGACTTACCAGTCTACACTTAAATGCTGAACGTTTTGAAGCGACCATTGGCAAAAACCTTAGTGAACAAGAAATCCTCAAGTGGTATTGCCCGAAAAAAAATAAAAAAAGTTACAATCGCAACCTATCTGCAGGTGAAATTGGTTGCTATGTAAGCCATATGCGCCTTTGGCAAAAAATGGTCGATGAAAATATCGCTTATTGTGTTGTATTAGAGGATGACCTTTTCATTGAAGCTTCACTTAAAGATGTTGTTGATGCGGCGCTTAAATTAAAAAATTGGGATTTAATCAAGTTATCTGATAATCGAAACTTTCCATTTATTGACAGTACGCTATTAGAAAATAACCTAACAGTTGGCAACTATAAAAAAGCACCAAACGGCACTCAAGGCTACATCATTTCACTAAGCGGCGCTAAAAAACTACTGCAAAGAAAACCGTTTTTTAGACCGGTGGATGTCGATATGCAGTTTCACACTGAAGTAGGCCTAAATATGATAGGCATAAAACCCTATCCTGTTGCCGAAGATCGAAGCTTTATTAGTGAAATAACAAGCGCTAATGCAGGCTCTCATTCCAACCGCAGTACATTTATCAGAAATTTAATTCATAGATCGAGTATTCATATGCAAAGACGATATAAAACTGCGGATCTTGCCAAAATTACAAGTGAGTAATACCCAGCATATTTTTACATGTATGCATTTGATTATAAAAATTAAATCTTAATAATTTCGCCACGCAGTGGCGCCATTTTAGCTAAAATTTCATTTTGCACTGTATGTGGGATATTTTGCTCGTTCATTGCATTTATTAATAAATCGACAACGTGATTGAAGTCTTTTTCATTTATATTCATACCTGTATGAATCGCAACCATCGAGTCGCCTTTGTATTCACAAGGACCCTCAACCAGCGAACATAAATGACTAATAAACCCTTGTCGAAAATGGCTAATATTACTGTGTTCAAAGTAATGAAACACTTGTTTATCATTGCCTATTTGGGCAATAAAACTGTCAGTTAACTTTTCAAGCCCAGCTCGCTCGCCAAGTTGGTGATACAGAGAAGTGTTAGGTTGTGTTGTACACCCTGAAAGTAAGCTTAAACAACAAAAAATAAATACACTCAGTTTCATTACCAATACCCCGTAACCGATAAATACCAGCCGGTTTGTTTGTCAACACCAGCAATCCGCCCTAAGTCTAAATAGGCCGCCGTTACACTGACGTGTTTATTAGGCATCCACGCTATAAATAAATCGCGCCAATCTTGTTCGCCTAAACCTAGGTTATTGGCTTTTTGTCGATACTCAATGCCAATAGCAAGTTCACGACTTACAAACACCGCACTACTTGCTTCTAGTAAAATATGGCTATCTTCATTAGCCCCTCCATATCCTAAAAGCCCTAACTGATTGGCTTTACTGTAACGGGTGGTCACATTCCAAAACCAGTTGTACCCAGCAAGTGCGCCCAAATGTAATTTACTGGCTGCTAGGTACACATCTGTACCACTGGTATTTTTTGCGCCAACCAACTTTGCAACTGTGCCATCATCCAGTGATTTATGCTGTACACCCATGCTTAGCTGGGGCCACTTACTGTATACTATATCACCATATAAACGAATTTTTGCCCCAGAAATTGACTGCTCTATTTCTGTATTGAGCGCAGGCACATCAAACTGCTGCACTGCATAACTCAGTTCAACACGATTAAATAGGTTAAGCTGCACACCACAGGCATCTAGGCGGTAATCTGTTACATCAGCACGACTACAAAAGCCATTAACAGCCCATTCGTCCTCACTAGCATAACCCGCTAGCTGCGCCCAAGGAACTAACCCTCCTCCTGCACTGCCTTCAACTTGAGACACGCCCGGTGTTGCTAATAGTTTTCCCGTTGCAGCTACAGTTAGCGTACTGCAAAGTAAGAGTGTCATGCTCAGTAAAAATTTAATGTACACCCTGATATTCCTCTAACCATTGTTCTAGTTGTTGTGCTTTTAAAGGACGACTCAAGTAGTAACCTTGTGCATGATCGCATTGCATTTCATGAAGCAATGATAAAGACGCTGCCGTTTCTACGCCCTCGGCCACCACTGAAAACCCAAGTTGGTGTCCAAGTGTGATTGACGAGCGCACTATGTATTGATCTTTTTGTGACTCATGCAAAGTTAAAATAAAGCATTTATCTAGCTTAAGCTCATCAATAGGTAACATTTTTAATCGCCCCAATGATGTTTGCCCGACACCGTAATCGTCTAGTGATATTTTAACACCGATAGTTTTTAAGTTCTCTAACGCTTTGATACCTTGAGCTTCATTTTCGATCATATCGCGCTCCGTCAACTCAATAGTGACAGAACTTGGGCTTACATGATATTTCTTTAAGGTCGCGACTAACAAATTATGAAATCCCGCATGCGCAATATCTTGGGCTGACACATTAATGGCTGCCTGTAAGTGAATCCCTTTTTTATACCAATCGGCTATTTGCGCAATAACTGTATCGACAACCCAGGCAGTTAGTTCCACAATTAATCCTGACTGCTCAGCTAAATCAATGAACACTTCAGGCGAAACCCAGCTCCCATCATCACGTTGCCAACGAATAAGTGACTCAACCTTATCAATTTTCTGACTTTTAATATTCAACTTAGGCTGATAAGTCATAAACAGTTGCCCGTTATCATCATCAATCGCTTGTTTGAGCTCATCAAGCATGATTAAACGGTCTAAGTGCGCCTCATCTTCACCATCTTGGTAGTAATGTAAGCTTTGTTGGCTTGTTGTAGCCGCATCAACAGCAATGAGTACACGCCGCATTAAATCGTCCGCTTTAACGCCTTGTCCAGGGTACTGCACAATCCCAGCGTTAAAACGCAAACTTATTTTTAAGCTTTTAATCTGATAAGGTGCCTGTAATTGCTCAATCAAATCGGCTACAGCACATTTTATTTGGTCAGCCTCCACACTGGGGTAAACCGTTAAAAACTCATCACCGCCAATTCGTGCATGAAATCCACCAAGCTCATCAGAGAATTGACGAATACGGTTTGCCACCGCAATTAAACACTCATCTCCTACTTGCGGACCAAGCTTGTCGTTTATGTGTCTTAAGCCTTTTATATCAATAGCAACAAGCGTGTAGCATCTATCTTTAGTGAGCTGCTTTGCCAATAAATCTAACATAGCTGAACGGTTATAAAACCCTGTTAAGGTATCGTGATGTGCTTGAAAACTGATTTGCTGCTCACGCTTATTAATATCATTACCCATGTTATTAAAGGCGCTGACTAGCGTTGCTATTTCGCTGCTTTGTTTTTTACCTTCAAATTTAAAACGGTAGTCACCTTTGGCAAATTGCCTTGCGATAACCGCTAACTGTGTAAGTCCGCTGGTTAAGTTATTGGCAAGCAAACTACTGGTGATCACACCAAATAACATGGTTAACACGGCCAATGTAACTAGCGTTAGCAATAGTTGCTCAATATCTCGATAACTTGAGGTTAAATCAGCACTTAGTAGTAAGGTGACCGGGTGTGATTGCAAAGATGGTAAAGCTATTTGTTGATTTTCATAGGCCAAATATTCAGCAAAAAAACGAGCTGTAGTTTTATTTTCAAAGTACTCTATAGGTTGAAATTTTTCAGGTTGAGGTGCAAACGAGCTTGCTGCAAAACTATCTAATTGCGCAACAAAGCTAACCTCCATACCGGTTAAGCTTTTCAGCTCAGTAGTCACAGCCGATGTGATTTTGAACCCGACTAAACTGTAAGCGATAGTTCTAGGGGTTTTAACTGGCAATAATATTACTTGATAGAGCTGATTATTTAACACTACAAAGCTCGATTGTTCAGAATTATTTAATAATTCATCCATCAAGGGCTGTAGGTTATCTGCAAAATTTTGTGCATTTACATTAGCAGACACTAACCGCCCCGATAAATCGAGCAACAGCATTAAATCGGCATTGATCCGTTGGCTATGATTGTATAATACACTACTAATGGTGGCTGCATCGCGAGTAGCAACTGCCTGCTTAAAACCAAAATCAGCGGTTAACACCTTTGCAGCAGTTAATAGCAAGCTCTCTTTTGATTTTAAATATTGCTTATAAACGCTTTGCGCAACCGTTATATTTTGCTGTACTTTTTCTGCCTGAAACTTACTCGTAGACCACCAAAAACTCACTAAGCTGAGTAAAGTTGTAAGTAACACCAAGCCAACGCATAGCGTTGTTATACGGCTACGTAAATTATTGCCCATTACCTTCCCTAAATTGACTGCCAAAGGTGTTACGTGGTGCAGGCGTAGACGTATTTATAGTGATTGATACCGGGCTGGTTGATTTTATATCAAACATTTTTTTATTATCCAAAGTCGCTGTTTGCAGTGAATGCCAGACACTGGCTTGCACAGGAAAAGAGTCAACTTGTAGCTTTATTTGGCCTTGCTCGTTGCTGGTATACACATGATTACTATTAGCGACATAAATATAGCCCACCATAGAATCGTGGATATTGCAGCCTAGAACAACAACCCCTTGATTATCAAACTTAATGGGATCTTCTGGCTGACCAGAATAGAGCTTTAATTGAAAGGGCTTTGCTTTTGAAAAAGAATATACATGGTGGCGAATATTATCGCTATTTGGAAAGTTAACGTACTGACCTTGATGCACAATAAGTAGCTGTGGTGAAAACTGTTTATCAACTTGATCCATTACCGCCGTGGGTAAATTGCCCGTAGTTTTTGAGGAAGGTGAATGATTTATTTCTACGACAGCATTAGGCAATACTTGGTCATGCTGATCTTTAATAACCAAATTAATAGTATTGCCAAAGGCCGACACACTAAACAATGCACCCAGTACTAATAAATAACGACGTTTTGCAATAACTTGCATTGCCCGCTCTAACATAATCACACCTAAATATTCACTATAGGTTAAGTTAATTAGAGACGAGCACTAATTGCAAGAATTATAGCTCAGTTAGTTAAAATAAATACTTTTTTACTAGTAAAAATGAGCATTGCTATGCCTGTCTACTTACTTCGCTAATTAACGATTAACCCGTAGTCAGTATCTAAAATTGCAATCACTTCTTGGCGCGGATCATTGGGTATAACGATCTCTTTACCGATAATTTTGCTAGCGATACCCACATAAGTGTCAGACACTTCAAGCATTACTGACTCAGGTAAAATATAATCTTTTGCTAGCTGCTCACGCTCAGCCATACGGTCTTTATTTAATAACACATCACTCTCTGGAACATTATTAATTAACAGCTGACGGAAGCCTTCCTTTGAGTTTTCAACAATTTTGCCATTCTTATAAGATACTTCATCCCAAATACGCGATGAATCTGGTGTCCCTACTTCATCAATATAAATAAGTTGCTGCACACCATTTAAATCTTCTACGTAACCAAATTCAAATTTAGTATCGACGAAAATTTGCCCTAGCTTAGCTAACTCACCACTGATTAACTCGAATCCTTCTACCAATAATTTTTCGTATTTGGTGACATCGTCAGTCGATTTAAAATTAAAGACATCTAAGTTGTTTGTAATATTTTCACGAGTGATGTTTACATCATCAACGGCAGGAATATCGGCAACCCCTTCTATAATACCTTTAGTAGAAGGAGTTATAAGTACTTGCTCAAGCTTTTGATTCGCTTTTAAGTCTTCTGGAAGTTGCAAACCACAAAAGTGTCTTTCGCCTTTGGCGTAGTCGCGCCACATACTGCCGGTAATATATTGACGAGCAATCGCTTCAACTTTAACTGTACTGGCTTTACGAACAATCCATACGTATGGATGAGGAATATCAACAATATGATTACCCGCCAAACCGGCTTCATTAAACATGTTAAACCAATGAGCAGCCACTGAGTTTAATGCAATCCCTTTACCAGGAACGCCATTTAGGCCATTTTCACCTTGCCATATGCAATCAAAAGCAGAAATTCTGTCTGAAATAACCATAATGGCTAATTCAGTATCGGCAGGAACGTTATAGCCTTTTTCATTTATTAAGCGTTTGCTATCTGCATCAGTTAACCAATAAACTGAACGCACTTTGCCACTGTGTACTTTACCTTTAGTACGAATGGGTAAGTCATCGTTTACGTCTAAAACTTTATAGCTAGTCATGCTATCTCCGGGGTTTGGCATGCTCAAAGAGCAAAGTATGGAATTGGGGTTAGGCGCTCTATAATAATCTAGGCAACCACAAAGCTCAATCTTAGGCTAAAAACAAATCATCTCAGAATATTTATCTAGCTGACGCATTGGGGTAAACTTGCATGATTACTTGCCCTAAGGAGCTAGCTTGAACTATTTAACTGCCACTAAGAATAAGAAATATCTAATGTATATTTCTCAAAATTATTCCTATGCTATTTTAAGGCCATTGCAAGCAGAAATATTAGCTCAAGGAGGGGAAGTTAAATGGTTCTTAGAGGGTGATAATGTTAACCCTGACTTTTTGAAAAGTGATGAAAAAACACTAAATTCTATTCATGAGATAAACCAATGGGCGCCTGACGCAACCTTTGCACCAGCGAACTCTATCCCTACATTTTTCCCAGGAAAGAAAGTAGCTGTTTTTCACGGCTTTGATGCAGGAAAACTAAATAAAAAAGGCCAAAACGATCACTTTAAAGTTCGGGGATGTTTTGATTTATATTGTACGCAAGGCCCAAATACGACGGCTCCGTTTACGGCGTTACAAAAAAAACTGGGCTATTTTAAGGTAGTAGAAACAGGTTGGCCTCCCCTAGATCAATTCTTTAACGGTAACTCAAAGCCTAGCCATATCGATGAAACAGACTCTCGCCCAACGGTATTGATCTGCTCTACATTTTCAAAACGCTTATCTCTTGCACCTAAACTTTATGAACAAATAAAACACTTTAGTGAAAGCGGTAAATGGCGACTATTAGTTCAGTTTCATCCGAAAATGCCGCAAGAGTGGGTTAATAAATACCAAGCGTTAAGTAATGATAATCTAACCTTTGTTGAAACAGACAATGTTATTCCTTTATTACAATCTGCTGATGTAATGCTGTGCGATACTTCATCCATACTACTGATGTTTTTAGTAAAACGAAAACCGGTTGTAACGTTTTGTAATAAAGCACCTGAAAAACACTTACTTGATATTACAGATAAAAATAACGTTGAAGCCGCAATAGACTATGCACTAACTTACCCAAAAGAACTGGTGGATAATATTGAAGCTTTTTGCCAAGAATTACACCCATACACAGATGGCAAGTCAAGCCAACGAGTACTTTGCGCAACCAATGAACTGTTGCATAGTGATGAAAAGCTCAAAGCTAAACCACTTAATCTTATTAGACAATTTAAAATGCGCAAAAGACTTAACTATTGGAGTTGGTAAGACGTTATGATCAACCTTGAGAATGTATCTTTTAAATGGCATAAAAAATCAGCCAGCCCCACTCTCACTATTGAGCAACTCGCCATTGATGAAGGTGAACATGTTTTTTTACATGGGCCAAGCGGCAGTGGTAAATCTACCTTACTGGCACTACTGGCAGGCATTAATGTAACCACTAGCGGCCAACTTTGTGTTTTGAACCAAAATCTAAGTGCGCTTACCAATGCACAGCGCGATGCATTTAGAGCGGATCATATTGGCTATATTTTCCAAAACTTTAATTTACTACCTTATTTAACCCCATTAGAAAATGTATGTTTAGGGTGCCAATTTTCGAAAAAGCGTCAGCAACACGTGCTCAACCAAATTGAGAGTTTAACCAAAGAAGCTGCCCGACTTCTCAACGCACTTGGGTTAGAGCCGCACCTTCATAATCAAAATGTTGCCACTTTAAGTATTGGGCAGCAACAGCGAGTTGCTGCAGCACGTGCATTTATAGGCAGTCCTGAACTTATCATTGCCGATGAGCCTACTTCAGCACTTGATACGCAAAATCGTGAAAGCTTTATTAAGCTGCTATTTGAACAAGCAAAAAAAAGTAACAGCACGCTTGTTTTTGTCAGTCACGATGAAACATTAAAGCCACTCTTTAGCCGCACAATCGACTTAGTAAATTTACAAGGTGATGTATGATTTTATTTAAACTTGCCTATAAAAGTTTGCTAAATAGACGTGCCAGTGTATTACTGACATTGCTCACTATTGCGATTAGCGTCATGTTATTACTCAGTATTGAGCGCGTTCGCATAGATGCTAAAAGTAGTTTTAGTAATACCATTTCGGGTACCGATTTAATTGTTGGCGCACGTACTGGCGATATTCAATTACTACTCTCCTCGGTGTTTAGAATTGGCCACACTAATAATGGGGTGAGCTGGCAAAGCTATCAATACATAACAAAACAACGCGGGGTTAAATGGAGCATTCCTATCAGCCTTGGTGATAGCCATAAGGGCCAAGCAGTTTTAGGCACCACACTTGATTATTTTAAGCACTATCGATTTGCTAAAAAACAGCCCTTAGCATTTACACAAGGACAGGCTTTTTCTAGCATCAATGAAGTTGTTATAGGGAGTGAGGTTGCAAGTAAACTGGCCTATAAAATTGGTGATGAAATTGTGATTTCTCATGGTATGGGCAATACTAGCTTTCATCATCATGACGATAACCCCTTCAAAGTTGTTGGTATTTTAAAGCCTACTGGCACCCCTGTTGATAAAACATTGCATGTGCCGCTGGCGGCAATTGAATTGATTCATGGTGGCGGCCATCATGATCATGACGATCATCATGACCACTCGAGTCACGCACTAGTTGGCCATCCAAAACAAATTACCGCCTTTTTAATGGGCTTCGACTCACCGCTTTATACGCTACAAATTATGCGTAACATAAACCAATTTAAGCCAGAGCCTTTATTAGCGATTATGCCTACAGTCACACTAAAAGAGCTTTGGGAAATGCTGGCAATAATAGAAAAGATCCTATTTCTATTTTCATTTGTGGTGGTCATTATTAGCTTGCTCGGCATGTTAACCACACTGCTGGCTAACCTTAATCAACGCCGTAGAGAACTGGCAATATTACGTTCTGTGGGCGCCCGCCCTTGGCAATTATTTTCACTGATCAGTATAGAATCACTGCTCACTACCTTTTTAGGTTGCTTAGTAGGCTGTACTCTATTTTATGCGCTTATGGGCACAACCGCGGGTTACTTACAAAGCCAAGCAGGAGTGAGCATTAATATCAGTATGCTCTCTGACTATGAACTCACTTTGATTGGCGTTATTATGGCTGCGGGATTCATTATTGGCTTGATCCCCGCTACACGCGCTTACTTTTATTCTCTTAGTGATGGTATGAGTATAAAAATATAAACTTTAGGATGATCATGACGTTGTTTAAAGTAACTACACACTCTTTAATGCTATTAAGTGCAGTGCTAATTAGCTTTGCTAGCATTGCAAATCCCCCGAAGGAAATTTTTTGGGAAGACTTGATCCCACAAGGGCATGTGCAAATAGATACCCAAGCACAAGCTAATCACGAAGGCAGTGAGCAAAACTGGGTGCAACCTGATTTGGACGCGCCGGTTGTTAAAGCACTTGATGGGCAGTCTGTTAGCTTACCTGGGTTTGTTGTGCCACTTGAAGGTGACAGCGAACTTATTACCGAGTTTTTATTAGTCCCTTACTTTGGTGCCTGTATTCATGTGCCACCCCCACCGCCAAACCAGCTGGTTCATGTAACTATTAAAGGCGGTGTGCCTATCGATAGCTTATATGATGCAATTGTTGTAACGGGCGTTATTAAGACGCAAACTTGGTCTGGCGAAATAGCCCAAGTGGGTTATCAAATGCAAGCTGTTGGTGTTGCTCCCTTTGAGCTTTAATTCTTAAAATAAAACCCACTTTTAAAGTGGGTTTTATTTTGTTCTATCAACCACCCGTCCTTATATCTCGCTCAAGTTCAGACTGAGTTTTCACTGGATGACAAGTCGACTTCACCGTACTCTTATTGCTTTCATCTTCGTCAGAGCTAAAAATTGTGTAGCTATAGTCTGTTTCAACTTCACCACCTAAGCACTCATGCTCCGCAAATACTTCATTTCCATAACCGTCTGGCATTTCTTTTGACGCACACCCACTGAGGATCAGAAATGTTATTAAAATTGATATTACTTTCATATTAATCACCGTAAAAGGATATGTTATAAATTATAGTTCATACTCAAAATGCCATGAAGGAAACTTGTTGAGTAATGGTAAAAGTGCTTTTTCTTTTCTTAAATCACGACGCTCTCTCTCTAACTGTTCTCTTTCTCGGCGTAACTCTTTACTTTGGCTACTTGACGGTTTATCACTCGCTAATTCATTACTAATAGATTGCAACCGCCAATTAATATTATTAAGTCGATCATCTATCTCGGCTTTCCTTACTTCAAATTGATAACGCTCGTTACCCTCTTGCCATGCTTTTCTAAACTGTGTGTCATTACAAATCCCGTTATACGCATCCCCTCGTAAGCCCAGGGTAAAGCCATTTTCAGGCTCACAAAAGGCTGCGAGCCCCTGCTTGTAACCAACCTTATAATCATCTAGTTTTGCAGTGATACCAAACTCACTACAAGCGGATATAATTTCTCTGCCATGTTCAAATGTATACCCTTGCTCGCCATGACTAAAGCCTAGGTTTGTCCAATTGGCCTGTATACATTCATCCTGAGACAAAGAAGAGCATCCTGATAGAGATAGTACAAATAAAATGAACATACATCGGCTAAACATGCTATTTCCTAAAGTGTTATAGACTATTCAAGTACCTATTTTAAGAGATATTCGTTTAAAGTGAATAGTAAAAATGTAACAAGCTATTCTAATTCCGTTGAAGTTTAAAATTTACGACAACAACTTAACTCCTTCACCTCTAAAAATCACACGAGGCATACTTATGGTATTAAAAAGCTGCCTCATAGATGTTTCCTTTACCTAGCCGTCTGAGCCGGATTAGTAGGCACATTATTTTGCTTCATTATCCAACTGGCTATGTTATCTTTTCGCATGAACTTAACACCAGTATGCTGTTTTGCATACTGGATAAAATCATCAAGCGCTTTTACCCGTGCAGGCGTTCCTGCAATACGGTCATGAGCACTTATCGACATCATTCGTCTTCTGTGTTTTCCTTCAGCGTATAACACGTCAAACTCATCCTTTAACTCTTGCAAGTAGGCTCGAGCCGTCATAGCTGTGCTTCCTGAATAGCGCACAATGTCGTTATTACGAAAAGTATAAGGTACAACCACAAAAGGCTTATTATTTACTGGTGTAAAAGAAGGCTCATCACGCGATAGATCATCAATATGATAAATAAACCCCAGCTCTTGCAAAAGCGTAAGTGTATTTTTTGAGTGTCTCATCCAAAATGCATTAAAGCCAACCGGCCGCATGCCTGTCACTTTTTCGATAATATCTGCACTTTTAATATATGAAGCGCGCTCTTGTTCAACACTCATCGAATATTGTGGTGTCCATGTTTGGCCGTGACCCGATGCTTCATGCCCTCGCGAAACCACTTCTTTAGCAAGTGCTGGATTTAATTCCACAGCCCTGCCCACCATATGAGAGGTAACTTTAATATTATGTTTATCCCATAGATCAAGTAATCGCGGGATCCCTTCATTCATCCCATACTGATACCAAGTAGGCGAAATAGTATCGTGATAACCCTGCTCTATTTGAGGAAACGGTCCTGCATCAGAGCTATCTTGTGCTGTTGCTTCAAATTGCATTGAAATAGAAATCACTAATTGTGCATCATCAGGCCAATAACCTGATTTCTCAGGTAGTGGGGCTGCATTTAATAGCTTACTGCTGCACAGTGCCATTAAAAGAATGAGTAAAGGTAAAGCCTTCATTTTTATCTCCTAAGCTAATTAACGCGGTCCTGCCGTTACTGTGATCTCGGCTGTTTGCAAAGAGTGTTGGTGTAAGAAAAACCCTGTAAGTGCACTTGTTGCCCCTTGTGGAACAGCTAATTTTTCTACATCCAATGCATACACTTTATAGGTGTAGCTATGCTTGCGTCCTTCTGGTGGACATGGCCCAAGGTATCCGGGCTTCCCCATATCTGTATTACCTTCAATGGCTCCTTTGGGCAAAGTCGTTGAAGATAGTGAGTTACTAGTAAGAGGAATATCATGTACTACCCAGTGCCAAAAACCACTGCCAGTTGGTGCGTCATTGTCATACACTGTCACGGCAAAGCTTTTGGCTTTCTTAGGCGCATTTTGCCATTTAAGTTGTGGCCTAACATTACTCCCCTGACAACCAAAGCTATTCCAGTATTGCTCACTCTTTATTGCCTGCCCTGGCTGTAAATCAGGGCTCGATAAACTAAATTCAGCCGCAAAACTGGCACTACTAAACAGCCCGCTGATCAGTAAAGTAACGACTGAGTTTGAAAAATTAACCATTTTTAGCCCTTATATTTTCAGTTAAAAAAAGTTACTTTTGATACGCTGGGTAATCGGTATAACCTTTGGCTGTACCGCCAAACAATGTACTCCCATCGGTAATCGTGTTTAGTGGCAGTTGCTCTTGAATACGATACGGTAAGTCTGGGTTGGCAATAAAACGACGACCGAATGCAATGTAATCAACAAGACCTTGTTCAATAAGCTGCGCACCTGAATGCTCGGTATAATTACCGGCAACAATAATCGCGCCACTAAAATACTGACGAAGTGCGACTCTAAACTCTGGTGTTACGGTAGGTGCATCGTCCCAGTCCGCTTCGGCAAGATGAATATACGCAATACCAATTTGCTCAAATTGCTTTGCTGCCAATAAAATAGTGTCAATTGCTTCACTATCACCCATACCACGCTGAGTGATAAAAGGCGCTAATCTAATACCCACTTTATGAGCTCCAATGGCATTACTAATTGCGCCAATAATTTCACAGGCAAAACGAATACGGTTTTCTTGGCTACCGCCATATTCATCTGTGCGCTTATTCGCTGAACGTCTTAAAAACTGATCAATTAAATACCCGTTACCTCCATGTATTTCAACGCCATCGAAACCAGCCTCAATCGCGTTAATTGCCGCTTGCTTATAATCATTTACTATTTCTTTAATTTCTTTAACACTTAGTGCTCGTGGGGTTGGGCAGTCAAGCATCCGTCCTTCTCCATCATCGCCCACCACCCAAACTTGTGCATCTGGAGCAAGTGCAGATGGGGCAACTGGCGTTCCATCATGATGAAATGAAGAGTGCGACATTCTACCAACGTGCCAAAGTTGTAAAAATATTTTACCGCCTTCTTTATGCACAGCTTGTGTTACTTGCTTCCAACCTTCGATTTGTTCTTGCGTGTAAATACCTGGCGTAAATGAGTAACCTTTGCCCTGAGCAGAAATTTGTGTTGCTTCAGAAATAATCAGTCCTGCAGTAGCACGCTGCGCATAATAAGTGGCCATCAGTTCAGTAGGAATATCGCCCGGTTGCGCAGTTCGCGAACGGGTCATAGGTGCCATCACAATTCTATTTTGCGTAACCATGCCACCGAGGGTTTTAGCTTCAAATAAGGATTCTATAGACATAACTAACTCTCTTATAAATAATGTTTATCTGGATTTAAATTAAATTTCATCACTACTAAATAGCATTTCGACCTTTATCTCTTCTGGTCCAGGTATAAAGACTTGCTGCTCTAACAGCTCTGGCACGGTTCGCTCAAAGTAGCTTATACCTGTTTGCGCTAAGCGACTTTTCAATCCTTGATAACCTATGCTACGAATGGCAATGTGATCTACCACTCCTCGGCCTTGGGTTTTGCTGTTTAATGCTGATAAGTACCCCTGTTGCGCTTTATTACCCGTGGCATTAACCAAATGAATCAAAGCAACATTATCACTGCCGTATAACCATGCCCCCTCGAAAGGGAAAGGCGGACGATACCCTTCAACTAGCCCAACTGAATTTATAAAGAACTGTCGCATCGCCTGGTAATCACAACTAGAAATTAATACATGATCTAAACGCATAAACTTTCTCTGTTGATAATGAGTACAACCAGTTTAACTATTTACTTAAATTTGATAATTGAGTTAATATCAAAAACACTATTCATTATTACTGAATTATAAAAAGTGAGGAACGATGGCTAAGATTGATGATATGCAGCTTTTTGTTCATGTGGTGCGCTCTGGCGGGCTTGCTGCAGCTGGGCGAAAAATTGGTTTATCGCCTGCGAGTATGACGGCACGTATCAACCAGCTTGAAAATCACTATCAAACCCGACTCTTAATACGTAATACTCGAAGTATTAAATTAACCGAGGCTGGAGAGCACTTTTTTCAAGGCTGTTTAAGAGTGATTGCTGAAATTGATGCCGCAGAGCAAAGTATTCAGCTTAGTAAAAATACTCTTTCGGGTAGTCTCAAAGTAACCGCACCCTCTGACTTTGGTAAACAGTTTGTTGCCCCTGCAATAGCTAAATTTGTAGCACTGAATCCACAAGTAAAACCACACCTACATTTAACCGATGGCTTAGTTAATCTAGTTGAAGAAGGCATTGATATTGCTATTCGCTTTGGAAACTTACCCGATAGTAATTTGATTAGCCGAATGATCAAAGCCAATAAACGTGTGTTATGTGCTTCAGCTGAATATTTAAAGATACATGGCCAACCTTTACAACCAAGCGATTTATTAAATCATCGCTGCTTAGTAATGGAGAGACTTGGTCAATCGATGCATGATTGGCATTTTAAAGACGAGGTAATTCGCGTACCTGTAGCTATGAGTAGCAGTGATGGTGCAGTGATCAGACAGTGGGCAATTAACGGTGCAGGTATTGCTCTAAAATCAATGGTAGATATTAATGATGATCTGACTAAGGGTAGTTTAGTGACGCTACTTGATGACTATATTCTCGGTTTTAGTAATAAAGATAAACAGCAAGTTGGCTTACAGTTTCTTTACCCCTCAAGGCAATTTCAGCCACGACAAGTTGCCGCATTTATGGATTTTTTTCAGCAGCAAATTTAACAATAAACAGCCAACAAAATAAAACCTTGAGAGTTTGCACTTCCAAGGTTTTATTTATAACGTTTGGCAGTTATAAAAATTAAGCCGTGCCACCTACTGTTAGGTTATCTATTTTCAGGCTTGGCTGGCCAACGCCTACTGGTACACTTTGACCGTCTTTACCACAAACACCGACGCCTTTATCAAGCGCTAAATCATTACCTACCATAGAGATTTGTTGCATAACCTCAGGGCCATTACCAATTAATGTTGCCCCTTTAATTGGCTGAGTAATTTTACCATTTTCAATTAAGTAAGCTTCTGAGGCACTAAACACAAACTTACCTGAGGTGATATCCACTTGACCGCCACCAAAATTAGGGGCAAACACGCCTTTTTTAACCGTGCTGATAATATCAGCTTGGCTGTGCTCTCCACCTAACATGTAAGTGTTGGTCATACGTGGCATTGGTAAATGCGCGTATGACTCACGACGTGCGTTACCTGTTGGGTTTACCCCCATCAAACGCGCGTTCATTTTATCTTGCATATAGCCTTTTAAAATACCGTTTTCGATAAGTACGTTATAGGCTGCAGGCGTACCTTCGTCATCCACATTAAGTGAACCACGACGATCAGCCATAGTACCATCATCAACCACAGTACATAGCTCTGAAGCAACTTTTTGCCCTACTTTACCGCTAAACGCAGACGCGCCTTTACGGTTAAAGTCACCCTCGAGGCCATGGCCTACCGCTTCGTGTAACAACACACCTGGCCAGCCATTACCTAATACCACTTCCATAGTACCTGCAGGGGCATCAATAGCTTCTAAGTTTACTTTAGCTTGACGAACGGCTTCTTCTGCAAAACCCATCCAACGCGGCTTACCATCAACCAGCTCTTTAAAATAACCATAATCTAGGCGCGCACCGCCACCAGCACCACCACGTTCACGGCGACCATTTTTCTCTAGCAATACAGAGCAGTTTAAACGGATCAGTGGGCGAATATCGGTAGCAAAGGTGCCATCGCTAGCTGCAATTAATACTTCTTCGTATACCGCAGACATTGAGCTAATGACTTGCTCAGCATCTGGGGCTAATTCGCGAATATAGTTTTCAAGCTCACGTAACAAATTAACTTTATCGGTATCGCTCATGCTAGAAATTGGTTGATGTGGCGCGTACTGCTCTTTAGCAGCCACGTCACTAAATACTTTAACCGCTTTATCTTCACCTGCATCGGCAATACTACGTGCAGCAGTTGCGGCCTTATTTAGCGCTTCTAAATTAATTGCGTCTGAATACGAAAAACCAGTTTTTTCACCACTAACAGCCCGTACGCCAACACCACGTTCAACGTTATAAGAGCCTTCTTTTACCAAACCATCTTCTAGCACCCAAGACTCATGATGACTCGATTGAAAATAAAGGTCGGCATAATCAACTTTGTGCTGGTGAATATAAGCTAATGTTTTTTCGAGTTCTTCTCGATTTAGCTGGCTGTCGTGTAATAAATGCTGTTCAACCGAATTCATAATAATGGCTCTCTAAATCGTTGGTGAGATTGCAGCGGCATATCTCGTCTAATTTTGTGTAACTGGTTCAAATCTACGGTACAACTAATAAAACCAAGCCCTGTTGGTTTTTCACTTAATGTCTCACCCCAGGGCGATAACATCAGGCTGTGACCATAAGTTTGTCTACCGTTTTCATGTGTTCCATATTGCGCTGCAGCAATAACATAACACTGCGTTTCTATGGCACGTGCTGCAAGTAGCGGCTGCCAATGCGCTTTACCTGTTGGAACAGTAAACGCACTGGGTACTAATATAATTTCTGCGCCTTTACGAGCTAAGGCATTAAATAAACCAGCAAAGCGCAAATCATAACATACTGTTAAACCAATTTTACCAAAGGGAGAATCAACAACCACAATCTCATCGCCCGCTTGAGTAAAGTCGGACTCTCGGTAGCTGCCGGTCTGGTCATCTACCTCAACATCAAATAAATGTATTTTGTTATAGCTTGCAACAATATCGCCTTGGTTATTAAACAAGTGTGAGGCAGCGTAATACTTATGTTGGTCATAGGGCTCTGGCATGGTGCCAGCATTTAACCAAATATTGTGTTTACGACACAATTCACTAATTTGCTGTTTATATTGCTCAATACGCTGTGACACTAACAACGTATCACCAGCGTGTTTACTAAACACTAAAAACGCTTCTGGTAAACATACTAACAAAGGCCGCGTGCTTGGTAATTCAGCTAATGCTTGCTTTAAAGCTGCAATGTTATCATCAGGGTTAAAGCCTGAGCACATTTGCAATGCGATAATCGCAGGAGATGAGTTTATACGTTGTTTATTCATTGCGCGGCGCTAACCTCAGCATCTTTGAGTTTTAACTCTGAGGATGCTCGCGGCTGATTTTGTGCTGCTTGTGGCAAGGTCACCTCTCGGCTCTTACGATCTAACTCTTGTACCTGAGGATCGTTCATTTTACCCGTCACTTTAAAGTTGATCTCTGAGATCACTCGCGCAGAATGAATTACTTTATCAATTGCTAAAGCTGCAAGCCCCGTTACTGGGTTAACCATCCAAGCCACAATTACTGGAATACTCGACGTTACTTGCGGTGCTACTGCTAAGTCGTAGTCAATTTCGAGAGTATTTAAATTTGCATACCCTTTAATCGAGAGATCGGCAGGCACCCCATCCATTTTAGTATCTTGGGTATAGGCAATGCCCTTATCTATCTGCATCGTACCTTTCATGCTGTTATAGAAAAAACCTTTAGAAAATACATCTCTAAAATCAAGTTTTAGCTTACGCACTAATGAATCAAGGCTCAGTAATGAAAATACCCGTGCGCCTCCATCACTGACTTCAGTTAAATGGCCTTCGCCTAAATCCCAACTAATTTCACCGTCTAAACTAGCAATGTCTAAGTTATAAGGCGCCGCTTGCCAATTTAGTTGATAATTTAGATTGGCGTTTGAGTCTTTAATAGTAGTGGTGATATCAAATTCATTAAATAAAGCGCCAATATCATCACTTTTAAGTTCGCCGCTGATTGCTGTTAGGCCATTTTGCCACTGCCCTTTAGTACGTAATATATGATCGCCCTTATCAACTACTAGCTCAGAAATAAGCAGTTTTTTACCATCACCTAATAATGAGGCGCTGACTTTATCTAGCTGATAATGGCTAACCTTACAATCGGCACATTCAAACTCAATAGCAGGCAAATTTGTAAGCCATGCAAGTTGTTCAGGAGATGATTTTTCGCTTGGTTGCTCTGTTTCGGCCTCTAAAAAATTAAGCCTTAAATAGTCACTGTTTATTCGAATCGGCTGACTTGATTGCTCGCTGGGAATGAACACTTCTGCTCGTAATTCTTTAGCATTGAGCCTTAATTGCAAGTTATTATTTAAGGGCGATAAACGCATATCAAAATCATTAAACTGCATGCCACTCACATTAAAAGAGTTAATATTCGCAACAACCTCATACAAAGGCGGCATAATACCTGGCGATGCACTCTCTGGCTGCGCTTTAGCTGCATTAATAATTTGATCAATTAAATCAATCCAAGGTAATAACTCACTTTGCGCTAAGTTAATACTTACCGTTAAATCTTGCGCGTTAAGCCCTAAATCTTTGTTACCGATTATAAAGTGGGCGTTGTTAAACTGTGATTTAGCATTGTCTAGAATGGCATTAAAATACACTAGCTGATCAACGTTTGCAGTGATCAAGTTAGATATATCATCACCCTGAATAACTGCACTCAGTGGCCAAGCTTGCTCACTGCTTTTTGTATATGCTCCAGGCAAAGAACTACTTAAGCCAATAAGTGGCGATTCAACTTGGGCACGATAGTTAAACCCTTGCTCGGTAAAATTAAGCTCCAAAGCAATATCAACATCACTTTGCCCACTTAAGTAACCATCTAAAATGCCTTGCCCACGGTTTATAAGTGTTTGTGCATCAAGCTGAGCATTTATATTTATATTAGCGAGATAATCCTCTGCGTTTGCGTCACTATTGTAGTTAATAGTTAATGGCATACCCAGCCATGTAGCCGTTGCATTAGTGAGATTTATTTGTTGGTTATTAAAGCTAAGTTCGCCCTTTAAATGCTCAAGAGAAATACCAGGTGCAGAAATGTAGAGAGGTGAGTCGAGTAAATTAACCTTACCATTGACGCTGGCTCCCCCCTCAAATTGTGAACCTATTAGCAATTCAATATTTGCACTTGCCAGCCCCTGCCCTTGCACAACATTAAAAATATCAGCTAATGGATTTGCTAAAGGCGTAGCGGCAAAAAAATCGTGCATTTTTTCAAGCTCAGCTTGCTTATCAATATTAACCACCAACGGCGCATCGCCCATTAAGTCATCAATACTCACATGCACACTGCTGCCAATGTCAAGATTTACCAGCTGGCCTTGCTGACTATATATATCCATTCGCTCATTAGCAAAATGCAGTTTTACATTGGCATTAGTAACTGCTGGCCAATCGGGATCGAATTGGTAGGTGGCATTATCTATTTGTGCTATTACATCAAACTGCCCTGAACCATCGTCAAATGGAAAGCCTGATAGTGGGCCAGAAAATAACACCTGAGTATTTGATACTTCGCCTGCTTTTATTGCGCCATTTAAATAACTAACTAAGTCAGGACTCATTAACGTTAAAGGAAAATAGTGACCGGCAATACTGGCATCTGGTGCAAACGCTTCAGCATATAAATCTAAGCGTGGCGTATCACCCAAACTCAGCTGCATTTGTGCGCTTAAAGTCACCTCATTGTTATCAAGCCAAAGGTTATCACTGCTGATGTACCAATCGCCTGAGCGCTTAGCTAAATCTAGCTCAATATTTAATTGGTTATAATCAATATTATTACTAAAGCTAGCGCCTGTAATTAAATGGCTGTTCTCACCAAAAATCGCAATGCGACCATACTGTTGATTAACCAGCCCATTAACTCTTAAAGATTGAGCGGCAGGTACGGCGTTTTTTTCTTGCCAGCTAATTTCATCAGCATCAAACCATAATTGCCATTGCTTTGTATCGGCAAACTCAAAGTACGCAGCCTTTATTTGTCCGCTAGGTTGGCGTGCTAAAAAAGGGGCTAAGTCGGTAAAATTAGTCAACTCAGCTAAATCACTCAATAGCGCTAAATCAAGTTGCTGTAGCCATACTTTATTTTGCTTACCCAATAAGGCTTCAAATTCAAGGCTTGGCCAAGTGGTTTCACCCGTACTAAATGCTAAGCCCGTGCTTTTTAATCGCCAGCTATTTTGCTCAGGGTATAAATGAAATCCCCCTTCACTTAGGCTTACATTTTGTGTTTGCTCATTGAGCTGCCAATTTACCGCGCTCGGTAACCACTGAACTTTTACGTCACTCACTAGGCCTTGCTCTAATCTAAGCCAAGCTTGTAAGTTTAAATCGCTATGTAGATGCTGCTTTTGAGTATTAATGTATTGCGCTAACCAATTTGACACATCAACCTGATTAGCCTGCACATACAAATCACCCACCATTTGCTCTAAGGTTTCACCCTTGAGTGCAATACGCGCATCAAAATTCCCTACCGAAATACCCGGTAATGCTAGACTACCGCTACCAAGGTGTTGTTTATCTTGGTTTTGCCATACAATGTTTTCTAATAACAGTTTACGTTCTTTGTTATCTTCTAAAACAAAATTGATACTGGAGTTTTCTATTGCAAAATGACCGGTTTCACCTAAAAACAGCCCTTCTATTAATTCCTTTTGCTCAAATGACACATCGTCTTGATTACCTACAAATAAATTCGCGACATTAACCTTGGTATGAAAACCATTGATCACAAAGTAATTCGACTTAAGTTGAAGAGACTTTAGGCTTTCCCAAAGGTTTAGCTCTAAACTGGTTTTCGCAATAGTTAAAGAAATAGGGGCGGTTTGGTTGTCTTTAAATGATAATTCTTCGAGCACTAAGGCAGGGCCATTACCTTGCCAACTTGCCGATATAGCGCCTATCGATAGGCTAATATCAAACTTGCTATCAAGATAATTTTCTATCTCGCCTTTATAGTCATTTGCGTAGGGTAAGGTGTATTTTAAAATAGAAACAATGACGGCCAGTAGCACCAAAATTACAGCACTTATTTGCCATAATTTGCGCATACAAAAGAAACAGGCCGCTTTAAATTTCATTACATCATTACCACATCAAACTGCTCTTGGCTGTATAAGCTCTCTGTTTGGATATTAACTTGCTTGCCAATAAATAACTCTAACTCTGCAAGGTTATGATATTCGTCATTTAATAGCGCTTCACATACTGCAGGAGATGCATAAACTACAAACTTATCCGCATCGTAAGCCCGGTTCACACGTACTATCTCACGAAGGATTTCATAGCATACGGTCTCAACCGTTTTTTGAGAGCCTCGCCCTGAACATGCAGGACATACATCACACAGTATATGCTCTAAACTTTCGCGAGTTCGCTTGCGGGTCATTTCAACCAGCCCTAATGCTGATAAACCATTAATATTGGCTTTAGCACGATCTTTAGCGAGCGCAGACTCTAATGAGTGCATTACCCGGCGTTTGTGCTCATCGCTCACCATATCAATAAAGTCGATAATAATAATACCGCCCAAATTGCGCAGCCTTAGTTGACGAGCAATAGCTGAGGTTGCTTCAACATTGGTATTAAAAATAGTTTCTTCAAGGTTACGGTGACCAACAAATGCACCGGTATTAACATCAACCGTGGTCATTGCTTCTGTTTGATCTATGATCAGATACCCGCCAGACTTTAAAGTCACCTTACGATGCAATGCCTTTTGAATTTCACTTTCTACATCAAATAAGTCAAAAATGGGTCGCTCGCCCGGGTAATACTCAAGTACTTGTGATAATAACGGCACAAATTCTTCAGTAAACAGCTTAAGCTCTTGATAGGTAAGCTTAGAGTCAACACGAATGCGCTCCATATCTTCGCCCACGTAATCACGTAACGTTCTAAAAGCCAGCGTGAGATCTTCATGCAGAATACTCGCTTTGCTAGTTTTACGGCGCTTAGAAACTATTTTATCCCACAGTTTTTTTAAAAACGCAGCATCGTGGCGAAGCTCTACTTCACTTGCGCCTTCTGCGGCAGTTCTAACAATAAAGCTACCGTTTTCATCACCATATTCAGCAACAATTTTTTTAAGCCTAGCGCGTTCCTCTTCCGTTTCGATACGTTGACTCACACCAACATGCGTCGCATCTGGCATAAATACTAAATAGCGTGACGGTATAGTAATATCAGTGGTTAAGCGAGCACCTTTACTGCCTAATGGATCTTTAACCACTTGCACCATAATGTACTGACCTTGGCGAACAAGCTCACGAATATCTTGGACTTTTTTAATTGGCTCGTCGTCAACACCTTCAACAATAGAAGCACTATTGACGATATCTGAAGCGTGCAAAAAGGCGGCTTTCTCTAAGCCTATATCAACAAAAGCGGCTTGCATTCCAGGTAGCACGCGACTTATTTTACCTAAGTAAATATTGCCTACTATGCCTAAATTACCAATACGCTCTAGCTGAATTTCTTGTAATACACCGTTTTCGATTAGGGCAACGCGACTTTCACTTGGCGTGACATTGATCAGTAGTTCTGTACTCATGCTACCCTCTTAAGAATGTATGTAATAATTGTTCTGTCTCATATAAAGGTAAGCCTACAACGGCAAAATAGCTACCCGAAATATGCGTTACAAAGCGTCCACCTAACCCTTGGATACCATAACCACCGGCTTTATCTTGAGGCTCGCCCGTTTGCCAGTAAGCGTCTATTTCTTCATCATTGAGTATTTTAAAAGTAACATCAGTACTGACAACACAACTCATTACTTTTTCTGGTGTGGCAAAAGCGATAGCAGTTAACACTTGGTGAGTATTTCCTGATAAACGTTTTAAGGTATGAGTAAAGTCGTCTTTATCTCGTGGCTTGCATAATGATTGATTATCCATCACTACCACGGTATCACTACCTAGAACAGGCCGATCGGTATATCCTTGTTTTACGCCCATTTGTGCCTTTAAACGCGCTAAACGTTCGACATAATCATATGGGAGTTCGTTAGCAAGCTGGCTTTCATCGGCATCAACACTAAATTGTGAAAACTCGATACCCAACTGGGTTAAAAGCTCTTTACGGCGGGGAGACGCGGAGGCTAAATATACTGCGCAAGTCATTATCTGATCCTAAAGTGTCTACGGTATTTTCTAAGTAATAAAAATACCCATATCCAACTCAACATACCTGTTAATACAGGCCATAAGTAATGTGGGCTAAAATAAACGCCAAGTAAAAAATGATTTAACCAAAACTGCATTAAATGATAAAGCGTTAAAAATAAGCCAATTAAAAGGCTTTGTTGCCACAATGAAAAATTGCGAATTTTTTGAAAGTTACTTGCCGTAACAAAAATACACACTGAGTAGGTTAATGAGTTTACACCTAAAGAAGAACCGGTCGCTAAATCAATCACTAATCCAACAACCCAAGCCGTACCTATGTTTAAGCGATGCGGTAAAGCCAAAGACCAGTACATAAGTACCAGCAGCACCCAGTCAGGGCGAAATGGTTCAAGTGAAAAGGGTAACGGCATCAAAGCCATTACCAATGCAAAGAAAATACTTAACGCAATTAATAGCATATGGCGATTAATCATCTCCCATCAACTCCTGCTGATTTAGCCATAACACGACTAATAATCGAATTCGGTCTAATTGAGCTATAGGTTCAGCAAATACTTGCGCAAAAGGTTGTCCTTCATCACGGGTTATTTCGGTGATCACCGCTACCGGATAGCCCTCAGGAAACGTACCACCAAGGCCAGAGGTAACCAACACATCGCCAATACGTACATCTAAACTATGCGGCACATGCGACAGTTTCAGTACGTTAATTTTACCAATACCTTCAACCACTGTTCGCACGTCATTACGTAAAATACGTACAGGCGTAGCATGGGTGGTATCGGTAATTAATAATACTCTTGAAGTAGTTGAGCCCACTTTAGTCAACTGCCCCACAAGTCCCATATCATCAATCACTGCTTGGCTTTCACTTAAACCATCGGTGGTTCCTCGATTTATCACCACTTGGTGGCTATAAGGATTTGAGTGAACAGAAAGTACTTGAGCAATAATTTTACGATTGGTATGTTTTGAAGACGAGCCCATTAAGGCTCGTAATTTTTGATTTTCTTTTGCTAAGAATTCATATTGCTGAATTTGCTCGCTCTGCAATATTTGCTTTTTTTTCAGGGCTTCATTTTCAGTTTGTAACTGTTCGCGGGTGTGCAAGCTCTTAGCGCTAAAGCTAAATACTTCGTAAGGTAGATTAGCAACATAAATGAGCGGACTAACTAAGGTATTCAAACTGGTGCGAATATTCTCACCGCCCTTAGTGTATCTATCCCCAAGGATCAATACGATACTCAAAAGCACTGCGACAAAAAGTCGCAGTTGCAAAGAGATTGTTTTTTCAAACATTGATTTCATTAATCGTAACTAAAAACGTCACCACCGTGCACATCAATCATCTCAAGCGCTTTACCGCCGCCACGAGCAACACATGTAAGTGGATCATCAGCAACAACTACTGGAATGCCAGTTTCTTCCATGAGTAGGCGATCTAAATCTTTTAGTAATGCGCCACCGCCAGTTAACACCATGCCATGTGCTGAAATATCAGATGCCAGCTCAGGAGGTGATTGCTCAAGTGCAACCATGACAGCGCTTACAATACCCATTAGCGGCTCTTGTAATGCTTCTAAAATTTCATGCGAGTTAAGTGTGAACGAACGAGGAACACCTTCTGCAAGGTTACGACCACGCACTTCTATTTCTACTGGATCGTCTGTTTTAAATGCAGAACCAATTTGGTGTTTAATATTCTCAGCTGTGGCTTCACCAATTAAGCTACCAAAGTTACGACGTACATAATTAATAATGGCTTCATCAAACTTGTCGCCACCAATACGAACAGATGACGAATAAACAACACCATTGAGTGAAATTATAGCCACTTCGGTTGTACCGCCACCAATATCAACAACCATAGAGCCCGTTGCTTCAGATACCGGTAAGCCAGCACCAATTGCAGCAGCCATAGGCTCTTCAATTAAGTAAACTTCACGAGCGCCAGCCCCCATCGCTGATTCGCGAATGGCACGCTTTTCAACTTGTGTAGCGCCACAAGGTACACAAATAAGTACTCGTGGACTTGGTCGCATAAAGTTATTGTTGTGCACTTGCTTAATAAAGTGCTGTAGCATTTTTTCGGTCACATAAAAATCAGCAATCACGCCATCTTTCATCGGACGAATAGCTTTAATATTACCAGGCGTGCGCCCCAACATTTGCTTAGCTTCTGTACCTACAGATGCAACACTTTTAGGTCCACCAGCACGCTCTTGACGAATAGCAACAACTGAAGGTTCGTTTAATACAATCCCTTCTTCTTTTACATAAATTAGTGTGTTGGCTGTACCTAAATCGATCGATAGATCGTTTGAAAAAATACCACGGAGTTTTTTAAACATGAGGCTGGATGACCTTTGAAATTCGTTCTTATTTTAGTTGCGCTTACTTTAACATTCTCAATGTAATGAGCAATATAAAGCGCAGCCGTCTTTGTAATCATTAAAAAGAGGAAGCGTGTGCTTCCTCATTAAATATTATTGTTCGCTCATTAAGCGAAAGCCAATGTAATTAGCTCTAAAGTCTGGCGCTAGGATTAAACGCGTTGAGGCACGAGCGAGGCTAGGAGCAAAGTTCCATGCGCCGCCACGAACCACAGCATTTTTTTTATTCTCTGTGCTACTAGTCCATTCCCATACATTGCCCACTGTATCGTATAAGCCAAATGCATTTGCAGAAAAAGATCCTACCGGTGCGGTGCGTTTGTTTGACCATTCGCTACCACACCAACCACAGTTTGCTAAGTTTTTACCAATTTCGTTACCCCAAGGGTACTCAGTATCTGTACCTGCACGCGCAGCATATTCCCACTCAACCTCAGTTGGCAGACGATACACTTGTGCTGTTTTATCAGAAAACCATTCTGCGTAAGCCGTAGCATCATTTTTTGTCAAACACACAGCTGGAAAATCATTTGTTTGCTCAAACCCTGGAGCTCGCCAATTTAAGCTCGCTTCCCAAACGGGTTCACCATTTAGATAATAAGCACAGCCTTTGCCTTTTTCAGCTTCAGTCTTGTATTGTGTCTCGTTTACAAACTTCTCAAATGCGCCAACAGTGACTTCTTTACTTTGCATGACAAAAGATTCACTAATCGTTTTTTCAACAACAGGACGCTCGTTTTCCAGTCCATTGCCGTTAATATCGCCCATTTTAAATGTGCCAACTGGGATTATTACGGCTGACGAATCCACTGTTGGTGGCTGCGTATCAACTTCCATTCCCTTAGGACAATCTGCTTGTATTATTTGCTCTCGCTTTTTAGTCGGTGCAGCAATCGACTCTGACTTTTTTTCTAACTTAGCAAAAAGCGTGCGTGTCTTTTTTAAGTCAATACGTGCTTTATAAGGGATGTAACCCTCTTTGCGTATTTCTAATTTATGCAAACCACGCGGTAATCTTGTTACTAAGCGAGTTGAACCTACACTAATGTCGTTAATAAAAACTTCATCACCATGTACGTTTGAACGCAAAGTTAACTGAATTAACTGATCTTTCTTTTGTTCAGCGACCACTTTAGGCTTTTTATTAACTATTTTAGCGACCGCTTTATTATCCGTATTATCGCTGAATGTTAACTGACTATCAGAAAAAGTAGTGCTATAAGCTGGCTGATAAGTATTTGTCAGCGGGGTACCATACTCTGAACAAAAACTGTTATTTACACTTAATAAGTGACATAAACGACTACTGTTTACATCTCCACGCATAGTAACGCTTAAATTGACGTTGTAATCACCTTGGCCGCTAAATGCGCTCTTAATCACGTGACTACTTAAAATCTGTACTTGTGCCCCTGACATGTCTCGCTTAGGTTCAACCAGACGTTTTTCTGTAAGGTTTTCAAAAATTTGATCTAAAAAGCGATTAGTGGCTTTTTTCAGCCCCACCTGCTGGCCGCGTTGTTCACATGCCGCTAGTGTTTCAGTACGCTTACAATTAAGGGTATGATCGACCTCGAGCGTTCCCTCGCGGGTAAACTCATTGCGCAGTCGCTCTACACGCGCAGTAGTGTATTGCACTTTTAAACTTTCGATGGTGTTCTGAAGTGCATGTTTATCAGCGCGAATTTGCTCAATATCTTTTAGATGGGATGCAATTGCCGCCAATTGCATAGAAATATCATTTTTATTTTGTTCTTGATCAACAACGGCTTTTTGATAACGCGATTGTGCAGAAGTAATATCAAGCGACGGGTTATCAATTAAGCGTCGGTACATATCATTCATCGCATCTAACGCTTGATTTTTTTCTTTATCAAGTTGTGTTGAACGCGCTCTTAGCAATTCAAGTTGGGTTTGAAGCTGATTTTCTTCTTGTAAATATTTATCGAGCATCGTTGTTGAACGAGTGTATTCTGTTTGTTTCGTATTAATCTCTGATTCAATTCTGTTTACAGTAGTTGTATCTTGTGCAAATACTGTGCTGGCAAAAAAGCTAGCAGAAATTAACAGAGATAAAGGAGCAATTCGCATATATTCCAGTCCCAAAAAAGCGGCAATTATTTGGTTATTATTATTTTTTATAATAAAACCTTATGCTATGTACTTGAAGCACAAAACACAAGCTTTGTTCATTTATTATCTCAGTTTACAACTATTATCCCGTTTCATGCCAGTAAATAACCGTTTCATTTGTACTAAATAGCTAATTTATTTAACAACATCGATATTTATCTGCCATTTACGCCCAAAAGATACCAATTTAACGGCGTATTCATATTTTTTAATTTGCTTAAGTAATAAAATTTAAGTCAAAATAACGCTATTAAACAGCACATTCACCATGTAACTAATAAAAAAGAGTGATAATGCCAATACCATTCAATATTAATGAACATAGTTATTTACAACCAATTAGTAACAAATTGCTAGCAGAAAAAAACATTACGTTAAACATTAAGCGTGATGATTTATTGCACCCTGTTATTAGTGGTAATAAATGGCGAAAGCTCAAATACAATTTAGCTCGCATGCAACAACAAGGCAAAACAGAGTTACTGACCTTTGGTGGCGCTTTTTCGAATCATATTCACGCGTGTGCAGCCGCAGGAAAAGAATTTAACCTAGTAACTCACGCAATTGTGCGCGGACCTGAACTTGACCTCAATAATCCAACGTTAAAATTTGCAAAGCAATGTGGCATGCAATTACATGTAGTTAATCGATTAGAATACCGACAACGAAATGATAAAGCATACTTATCGGCATTACAGGCTCGATTTCCCAATGCGTATATTCTGCCTGAAGGAGGCACTAACGAGTTTGCTTTAGAGGGATGTAAAGAACTCGCCCAAAGTTTACCTGAGCACGACTACTTAATCTGTCCTACTGGCAGTGGTGGAACATTGGCGGGCTTAATAGAGGGCAGCTCAAATAAAAGCACCCTACTAGGTATTGCCGTTTTAAAGCAAGCCGACTACCTGAGAGACGAAATACGAGCCCTTAGCCCTAGAGCTAAATCACAAAGTAATTGGCAATTACTTACACAATTTCATGATGGCGGATATGGTCGTTTTACCTCTGAACTGTGGCAGTTTTGCCAATATATGTTGCAACAATATCAGTTACCACTTGAGCCTATTTACAGCGGTAAAATGATGTATGCACTTTGGCAGCTCATTAACAACGACTACTTTCCCTCTGGCAGCAAAATTATTGCCATTCATACAGGTGGGCTGCAAGGTTTAGACGGGCTAAAATATCGTGGACTTGTTTAATTAGCTAATGAAATGCAACTTGAGTGAAGTCGGGTAACAATCCAGAAAAATACCCCCCTTGTGCAGTACTAACACCTATCGCTTTTAAAAATTGCAGTTCCTGATACGTTTCTACACTTGAGGCCACCACCGGCAAACTCAATAACTTGCCAATATGCACAATTCCCCTGACAGATTTTTGCTGGAAATAATTATGATCTATTCCATGAACAAGTTCATAGGCCAAATTAAGCCCCACTATTTGCTTATTATGGGTGAAGTTAAATATACTTTTACTACTTCTAACCTCATCTATAACGATATTAAAGTTGAGCGCTGTTATGGCCGAAAAAGCAGCCTGTAACCGATCTTGGTTATTTAAGAAATCAGCTTCATTTATCAAAAACTGTAACGTATGAAGGCTTTTCAACTCATTCATATGTTTACTTAGCCAACCCCAAAACTCACTATTAAACCAACTTTTAGGATGCAATTTAATACTAATAACAGACGATGACTTTTCTATTAACAGCAGTTTTTTAACTTGCATAACAACTGCTTGGTCTAGTAATAGCGCCTCATCCTCATTGTAAAACTGACTTATATAATCTTGATTAAATAGTTGTTTATTTGTCTTATCGCTACTTTTAATTAAAACATGATGTTTAATAATAGTGCCACTATCCAACTCGTATACAGGTTGAAATAAAATCGCTAATTTTTGCTTTTCAATTCCCTGCTTGACCAAGTTTTCATCAGCCACCTTAAGATGACTGCAATTGAGTGCCAATTGATGATAATGCTTCACTCTACTTTGCATTGATAGTGTGAGTGACGATCTGGCAAGCTGATACACCATCACCTGATCAGCATTCGAGTAGTAAGTACACACACCTAACTTTATACTCTCGTCAGCCACTCTAGGGGCTAAAATATAGGCTGCGTTAAGCATGCATTGATGTAAATGTTTAGCACAATTTGCTTTCTCAATCGCACTAACCCCTTTGAGAGTAAAAGCAAAATTACCCGCTGTTAATAACTTAACGGATATTACAGCCGTATTGGTAAAATCCTTTGCTAGTAATACTTTAAGAGTCGCTTGTAAGTCCGTATTTATATCAAAATGACATTCGCATTGAATGAGTGCAAATATATTATAGCCAATTGTTTTCTGCTCCATGGCTGCTGTCTTTAATACCGATAGTGAAGGCATTGTTTTAGGCGTATAACATACTTTTTTATAGCCATCGCTTTGGTTACGCTTTAATACCATTGAGTTATTTACTCTCATTTTGAGTAATATAGCGCGTCTAACAGCAAAAATTATGGCCAAAATAAACACATTCATTATTATAAATAGGTCACTGTAGGCATACCAAAGAGGCCATGAATATAACAATACCCCTTTTGAATTAGAGCTGAAGTATTGCTTTTGCTGCTTAACATAAACAGAAACTTTATCTGGAGCTAGGGTAAAAGGTGTATTTGCTAAAAGTTGTTGCTTATTAACTAGTGGCTGCTGTAATTGCTTAGCGAGTTCTATACCTGTTTGCTTATTTTGATATTGTAAAACTAAATTTAAACCACTATTAAAAATAACAAATAGCATAAAACACAGAGTGTAAAATAAGGCACTAGCGTAATTGGTAAACTGAGACTGACTGGCTTTCATAACTTACCCGCTCATTAAATAAGTTATTAAAGTGTTGTCTACTATTTGCAATTGCACAAGCCAATCATAAAAGTTTAGTAGCTGTTTTATTATTAATACTTAATGTTTATAAACATTATATTTAGTCATAAGTAATAGCTGCATCTTATGGCACAGGTGGGAGGTTTGTTACAAATTAAACAGATTGACGTTGCTATGCTTTGTAAACCTTAAAACAATGTATAAATTTTAAATGAGGATTATTCACTCATTTAAAGATAAGCGAAAGGTATGGTAACTAGCCTCAATAAAAAAGCCCTGATTACTCAGGGCTCTTTTTTAAACATTTTTATCTTTGTCTTTGTCTAAAACGGAATATCGTCATCAAAGTCGATTGTTGGTTCCATAGGGTTAGATGCGCCACCTTGCGGTGCATTTTGCGGCTTAGGTGCAAACCCGCCTTGCTGTTGTGGTGCATTATTTTGCTGAGGTGCAAAGCCACCTTGTTGCTGTGGTTGGTACTGGTTATTTTGTTGTGGAGCCGGCTGCTGGGCAGGTGCAGATTGTTGCTGTGGAGCATAACTGCCTTGCTGACTATTCTGGCCTTGGTTATTTTGACCATAGCTACCGCTTTGCTGTCCGCCTTGGTTACCTTGATAACCGCCACTTTGTTGACCACCTTGGTTACCTTGATAGCCACCGCTTTGTTGGTCGCCACCGCGTGCACCTAACATTTGCATTTGACCTGTAAAACCATCAACAACAATTTCTGTGGTGTATTTTTCTTGGCCCTGTTGGTCAGTCCATTTACGAGTTTGAAGCTTACCTTCTACGTAAATTTGTGAACCCTTGCGGCAGTATTCGCCTACAATTTCAGCTAATTTGCCAAAAAATACCACACGGTGCCACTCAGTTTTATCAACCATTTGGCCAGTGTTTTTATCTTTATAGCTGTCTGAAGTTGCTAAGGTAATATTTGCTACACCATTACCATTAGGCATGTAACGAACTTCAGGATCTTGCCCTAAATTACCAACCAAAATTACTTTGTTCACACCGCGTGCCATGGAACCATCTCCTATAAACGTTAGATTAAACCAGCCACTCTTCGGGCTTGGTCTAGGTCAAATTCTTTATCATTAATCTTTAAGTAGCTTCGACTTTCATCGCGAACTACGGTTGCTTCTATTACGCCGGGTAAAGCAACTAACTGAGAAGCTAGTGTTTGTGCCTGCTCTTCAGAATCTAATTGGGTCATTAAACTAATAACTTTGCTTTTCGGTGGGACTTGCATTTTCCACGCAATAATAAGCCATATTACCCCAACAAGTGCCGCCGCCGCAAACACAGCTTGCGTACTGGTGGTTTGTGCTACATACCCACCCAACATACCGCCTAAAAAAGCACCTAAGAACTGGCTAGATGAATACCCACCCATAGCGGAGCCCTTTTGGCTTGCAGGCGCAATACGAGACACAAGAGCCGGCATAGTGGCTTCTAAAAAGTTAAAAGCAACAAAATATAACAGCATACAAACCGCAATACCAACAACGCTATTGGCCCATATCGACATACTTAACATACTGACTATTAAGACCATCACTGAACCAATAAAGGCTTGTTTTTCTTTCTCTTTTTTAATTGCCACTATCATTACTGGCACCATCAAAAAAAACGCTAAAAATAAAACCGGGATATAAAGCTGCCAATGGTTTTCAGCCACAAGTCCATCTTTAATTAGTTGACTTGGCAATACTACAAAAATAGTCGTCAATGTTAAATGCAGCAATAATACACCTGCATTTAGACGCGCAAGCTGCGGATGTTTAATTAGCTTTTTAATGTCACTAAAGCTGGCAAGTGTATCGCCTTTAGGGGCTTTATTTATTGCACTAGGCACCAGCATAGTGACAATAAAAATTCCTAATACAGCCAGTATAGCAGTTAACCAAAACACTCCGGCTATACCCCATGAAGCTGCCACAATTGGCCCAAGTAGCATAGCGAAGGCGAAGCTCATACCTATGCTCATACCAATCACTGCCATGACTTTTGGTCGTTGTTCGTCACGGCTTAAGTCTGATGCAAACGCTAATAGTGCGCTGGCGATAGCACCCATACCTTGTAAGGCACGTCCTACCGTCACCATTTGTATAGACTCGGCCAAAGCAGCAATCACTGAGCCTAAAGCAAATACAATTAAACCACCTACAATCACTTTTTTACGGCCAATTTTATCGGATAGTCTTCCCATTGGGATTTGTAATACGGCCTGCGTTAAACCATACGCACCAATTGCAAAACCTATCCATATAGGTGAAAAGCCTTCAAGCGATTGACCATAAATAGCTAAAACAGGCATCAGCATAAACAAGCCGAGCATTCTAAATGCAAACACACTCGCTAACGATACGGCGGCGCGTTTCTCTCGTGAATTAAGTGAAGATGCGGTCATTATTTGCGTGATCTTACTGTGTGAAAAAATTAGGCAAGGATTCTACCACAAGCTTGGCAATAATTAATCGTCTATAACTAAGGATTTTTTCAATGATCAAGGATTAATATTGCAGCGTATTATGCGATACTGAACAAATAATTTTGGCAATAAACGAGATAGCATGGAAAACATTGAAGTCCGAGGCGCCCGCACGCACAATTTAAAAGACATCAGCCTAACCATCCCACGTGATAAACTAATTGTTATCACTGGCTTATCTGGTTCAGGAAAGTCATCACTTGCATTTGATACGCTATATGCAGAAGGGCAACGCCGGTATGTTGAATCACTCTCTGCTTATGCAAGGCAGTTTTTGTCATTAATGGAAAAACCTGACGTAGATCATATTGAAGGCCTTTCCCCTGCTATTTCCATTGAACAAAAATCAACCTCGCATAATCCCCGTTCAACCGTGGGAACCATTACTGAAATCTACGATTACCTGCGTTTAATGTTTGCACGGGTTGGCGAACCTCGCTGTCCAACTCATGATCTTCCTTTAGCAGCGCAAACAATTAGTCAAATGGTCGATACCGCATTAGCGCTGCCTGAAGGCACTAAGTTAATGCTACTTGCTCCTGTTGTTAAAGACCGTAAAGGTGAGCATGTAAAACTATTAGAACAGCTTGCCAGTCAAGGTTACATTCGCGCTCGTATAGATGGTGAAGTATGCGACTTATCCGATCCACCACCGCTAGATTTACATAAAAAGCATACTATTGAAGTCGTGGTGGATCGCTTTAAAGTCAAAGACGGCCAGCAACAACGCCTTGCGGAATCATTCGAAACGGCACTTGAAATGTCAGGCGGCGTTGCCAACATTGCTTTTATGGACGATAGCAGTGCTGAAGAAATGCTGTTTTCAGCAAATTTTGCCTGTCCAACCTGTGGCTATGCGATGACCGAACTTGAACCGCGTTTATTTTCGTTCAATAACCCTGCAGGGGCTTGTCAAAGCTGTGATGGTTTAGGCGTAAGACAATACTTTGACCCTAATCGCGTGGTTCATAACCCTGAAATAAGTTTAGCTGGCGGTGCAATTAAAGGCTGGGATAAACGCAGCTTTTACTATTATCAAATGTTACAAGCGGTTGCACAGCATTACGAGTTTGATTTAGATGTTCCTTATCAAGAGCTTGCAAAAGAACATAAAAAAATTATTTTAGATGGCTCTGGTGATACTAAAATTGCATTTAATTACCGTAATGACCGCGGTGATTTAATTACACGTAATCATGTATTTGAAGGCGTGTTAAACAATATGAACCGCCGCTACCGTGAAACTGAATCAAACTCAGTGCGTGAAGAACTAGCCAAATATCAAACCAGCCAAGCATGCCCTAGTTGTAAAGGCTCACGTTTGCGCCAAGAAGCACGCAATGTATTTATTGGTCAAACTAACTTGCCAACCATTACGCATATGAGTATTGGTGAGGCGATGAGCTTTTTTGAAGGTTTGCATTTAACTGGGCAAAAAGGCCAAATCGCCGAAAAAATTCTAAAAGAAATTCGCGATCGCCTATCGTTCTTAATTAATGTAGGTCTAAATTACTTATCACTTGAGCGTAGCGCCGACACACTTTCTGGCGGTGAGGCACAGCGTATTCGCTTAGCGAGTCAAATTGGTGCTGGGTTAGTGGGTGTTATGTATGTACTGGATGAACCTTCAATTGGTTTGCACCAACGTGATAACGACCGTTTATTGAAAACCTTAGTTCATTTACGCGATTTGGGTAACACCGTTATTGTTGTAGAACACGATGAAGACGCCATTCGCGCCGCTGATCATATTATTGATATTGGCCCAGGTGCTGGCGTACATGGCGGACATGTTATTGCTCAAGGTACGCGCGATGATATTTTAGCAAGCAAAGACTCGGTTACCGGCCAGTTTTTATCCGGCGTACGTAAAATTGAAGTGCCTAAAGAGCGCCATGCTACTAACGATAAATGGCTAGAGCTGTTTGGAGCAACGGGTAATAATTTAAAAAATGTTGATTTAAAAATACCATTTGGCTTAATGACCTGTATTACCGGCGTATCTGGTTCGGGTAAATCTACACTCATTAACGATACCTTGTTTAAACTTGCCCACACTGAACTCAACGGTGCAACTACTGCAGAAGCAGCTCCTTATGGATCAATTGCAGGACTTGAGCACTTTGATAAAGTAATTGATATTGACCAAAGTCCTATTGGCCGCACACCGCGTTCAAACCCTGCCACTTATACTGGTATTTTCACTGGTATTCGTGAGCTATTTGCAGGTACTCAAGAAGCCCGTTCACGTGGTTACAAAGTGGGTCGCTTTAGCTTTAATGTTAAAGGTGGGCGATGTGAGGCATGCCAAGGTGATGGCGTTATTAAAGTAGAAATGCACTTCTTACCAGACGTATATGTACCGTGTGATGTGTGTAAGGGTAAACGTTATAATCGCGAAACCTTAGAAGTACAATATAAAGGCAAAAACATCAACCAAGTGCTCGACATGACCGTTGAAGATGCCCATGACTACTTTGATAAAATACCGGCTATAGCACGTAAACTTAAAACCCTAATGGATGTTGGACTTTCTTATATTCGTTTAGGCCAAGCCGCTACAACACTTTCTGGTGGTGAAGCACAGCGAATTAAGTTAGCACGTGAGCTCTCTAAGCGTGATACTGGAAAAACATTGTACATTCTTGATGAGCCAACCACGGGACTTCATTTTGCTGATATTGAACAGTTATTAGTGGTGCTTCATCGCCTACGCGATCATGGCAATACCATTGTAGTAATTGAGCATAATTTAGATGTAATAAAAACTGCCGATTGGATCGTTGATTTAGGCCCTGAAGGTGGAGCTGGCGGCGGTGAAATACTGATTGCAGGCACACCAGAAGAAGTGGCGGAATGTCAGCGCTCACATACTGGGCACTACTTAAAACCGCTATTAAATAAATAGCGGTAATACACTTTGAGGAAAGCCGGTGTTAAGGTATTTAAAAGTTGCAAAATGGCGTGCTAATAAACAGTTTAAGCAACAGCAAAAAAGCTGGCAACCACACCAAATTAAACTGCTGAGTCATATAAAAAGCATATGGTTTAACCTTAACACCGCGCAAAAGCTTTACCTTCTTGCACTTATAAGTTTAGCTATTTTTAAGTTAACCTGGTTGTGCGCCAGCATCACCATTGTTGCACTGATCGTAGAGTTTTGGCCCAAGTTTAATCAGCTCTGGAATTCACTCGCTGGCAAAGCACTTATTTTGGTATTTTATGCCAGTATTGCTAACTTTGTTCTAGCAGGTGCAAGCGGTATAGTGAATGAAGTAACGCAAGTATCAGCTAATCATTTTAACTACACCCACAACTTTGCCACTTTATTATATTTACCGCCTTGGACACTGGGGATAACCCTAGCAACCTTACTCGGCTTACAGCTTATTTTGCCATTTTACATCATCGTTTTACTGCTTATAAAACCCTTTGGCTCTGATCGTATTAAATTTATCAGTCAAAGCTATTCGCCGCTTCTCACTGCATTTACGCGCTTTTTTTTAGCTACTGTGGTGTTTGTAAGTTTAATCGCGTTCATTGATGACAAACCGCCTGAAAAAGTATTAAACGACATCGTAAAGAATTTTGAAAATAGTAAGTCTATTGCGAATAAGTCACCCGCAGAACAGGAACAAGCAATAGAAGAGTTAAGTGAACAGATAGAAAAAAAACTTCCCTCTTCAGACAATGACAAAACTCAGACAAAAACATTTGGTATTCGCTTAGAAGGCGAAGACGATAATACCCAGACAGTTAAGCAGTTTTTAGATACTAAAGGCTACTTTGAGCGCAGTAAACGCTTAATTGCTATGTTTGCCTATAGTTATGAAGCAGATAGCTACTCTCGCTGTAAAAAGTCAAAAGAGAGTAAGTCAATTGAGCTCAATGATTACGAAATTGTTGAAATAACGCCTGATCAAAGTATGCCTTATGGCTATCAATTTATAGTTAGAGCCTGTGAATCTGCCGGTATTTCAGCTATGAAACATTAAAATAAAATGCCGCTAAATTAGCGGCATTTTTGCAGATAAAAACACAGGCTTATGAGCGCGGAATAAACCCAACCGCATCATAAACTGCTTTTAATGTTTTCTCAGCACGGGCACTGGCTTTCTCGGTATAATGAATAGCGCTATTCGCCCCAACTAATTTGTACTATTTGCATATCTTTATACTTAGATCCCGTAAATAATATTTCATTGCTTTCGTTTACCTCAAAACCAATAGGTCGAAAGTCCACGTGTGTATCTTGTATGGTTTGATCTTGTAAATTTAGTCTAGCGATTCTTGAAATAGAATCTGAATAATAGAAATAGTCTTTACTGATCCCATATGCAACTGACTTTTTGGCATTTTTAGGTAATTCCCAGCTTTGCCTATCGGATAAGCGAATTAACTGATTATCGTTGGTTACGTAGCCGTTACCTTTACTATCTGAAATGAGTTTATTCGCTTTTATTCCTTCTATTACATGAGTATCACGAGTTAGTAAATTAAACTCTGCCAATATATTTTTTGTACCAAGGCGCTTAATATAAATAATGCTTTCGTTATTTTTTGACCAAATATAGCTTACTATTTTATGTTTATTAAATTCTTCTAATGGATAAATTTTTTGAGTGTTTACGTCATAAAATAAAAAGCTTTTATTTTTTATGAACATTATGCGCTGCTTATTGGGAGAAGCTCGGAGCATTCCTAATGCAAAAGTCGAAGGGGCATCATCATAATTAAAAAAGCTGAGTTGCTTTGTAAAACCATTTTGAGAGAGCCATAATTGACTGCTGCCAGAACGCTCAGATACAAAAACATGCGCAGGCCCTTCTTTATTAACTATTTCAATAATGTTGTAGTCGTCTTTATCACTTTTATAGAGCGTTTCATATTTAGGTGTATCGCCAAAAGTGTCTGTTACTTTAATTAGCGAGTATGATTGGGTTTTATTCTCTGAATAAAAAAGACTATTGGCAGAGTGCACTGCTATATAATAAGGAGTTATATTTGGGGTTACTGTTAGTGTATTTTTAACAGTGTTTTTTTCATCAAATATAATGGTTGAAAGCTGTGTTCCTTCAAATACTATTATGCCTTTATCGTCTGCAAGCCAGTCAAACGCGAAGCTAATTATACTTTTCTTTGCTTTAAATAAGCGCTTGGTTTCGTGGGTTTCAAAGTCGTAACTAAATACAGAAAAAGGCTTACCCTTTTGACTAAGTATATACGCTATTTTATTACCAGATTGAGATAAACGCGGCATGATCGCGCCGTACATTACACCTGGCGGTGGGATCACTATAAACTCTTTTTTAAGTTCTAAATCAAATTTATATAAGCCTGAACCATCATGCTCATTTTTATATTCGGTGTAATAAATATGCTCACCACTTTCGTCTACTTGCGCATAACCTGTGTATCTAAAGTCACACTTTTTAATAGAGGTAGCCTCCCCTATAACAGGAAACTGGCTTAGATCAACGAGTACCATTTCACACTTTTGTTGTTTTAAATTGGTAGCTTGTAATAACACTGAGTGCTGATTTAATTGCCACGATAAAATAGATACCTGAAAGCCAGGATAGGTAATTTCAACTTCCCTTTGATCAGATAGTCGCTTTACAAATGCATGCATTACGTCATTTTCAGGTTCTATATTGGTGTAAGCTAAATATTGTTTATCTGAGGATAATTCAGGGTGAACTTCACTACCTATATTCCACGTGCTTGCTACCTTATTAACCGTGATCTGTTTAATCTTTTCGCTAGAAGGTGCATTAATAAAAAACAACCCTAACCATACTAAAAAGCACAGACAAATAATGACGACTAAAGAATAGATCAAAAACTTTTTACTATTCGTTCTTTGAACCGGTTGAGAAGTAGTTGCAGTCACTACCTCTTCATTTTTGGCAAAAAAATCCGGTGAGTCAGGCAAAAAGTTTGCAGGCTCTTCAAAAACGCTTGTTTGCGTTAAACGCTCTGGTATTACGGTTAGACTGTAACCTTTACGGTAATGAGTTTTTAAAAGCGGTGCTTTTTCAGTTGGGTGGGCAAGCTGCTTTCTTAACTCTGAGATTGCACGGTTAATCGCATTATCATCAACAAAGCTCTGTTGCCACACACTTTCAATAAGCTCTTGTCGAGAAACAATATGTTGAGGCTTATTTATAAAGTGCAGTAATAGCTTTACTAAAAGTGGGTCTAATTCCCTTTCCATATTGTTTGAAGTAATCACACAGCGATTACTAATAAATTGCCAAGGTCCGATTTGATAATTCATAGTTTTACATATTTTTATTTTTCAACAACCCTACCACAGGTACACTTTTTAATATAGCTAGGTTAATTTAAAACCTTATATTCACAGATAAGGTTTGTGATTAACTCTCTAATTTAAAACAACAAAAAAAATAAAAACCTTATAAATAAATCACTCACAACTAGATAAGCGACTCTAGATAAATTTAGCGATATTCTTTAAAACGTCATCAACAAGCAGCTTACTAAACACGACTTTTTAATAGTAATTAAGCTGACTTTTAAACATAAAAAAGGTTTCATTATGAATAACGCAATTAAAAAAGTATTACCCATAATTTTATTAGCAACAGTATTTAGTACAGCCTCTGCAGTCGCTACAGAAAGTAAAAACAACACGCTACTAACCAATTCAGATCAATGTGCAGCCGGTGAAATAGTCATCAATAGCAATCAAATAATTTATGCTACCAACACTGACTCACTCATCAAGCATGAAGTAAACACTGAAACATTATTTACTAGTATAGAGAACCAAATTGCAACCGACTTTGAATCGTCCATCAACAAGATGAACTCAAAAATTGATAGTAACCTTTCAAAAATAACGTCGTCACTAACAACTTATATAAGCACTATTTTAACCAATCAATAATAAATAAAATTACATTAAGGAAGTGTTATGAATACATTTACTAAAAAAGTTCTTTCAGCAACCGTATTATTGAGCGGCTGCTTATTAGCAACGACTGTACAAGCACAAAGTTCAGTGTGGCAAGTGAGTAAAGGAAATGACTCATTATTTATTGGCGGCACAGTACACATTTTACCTAAGTCAGAGATGCCTCTACCAGTGGAGTTTAACCACGCCTATAAGCAAGCAGATACGATTGTATTAGAAGCACCAATACCTGATCCTAGCGATGCACAAGCACAAATGAAAATGTTGAGCGCACTATCTTATGAAAATAATGAAACATTGAGCCAAAAGCTAACTCCAGAGGTAAAGCTCGCATTAGAAAAAAAGCTGGCTGAGTTTGGTGCAAACCTAACTAAATTAGATAACTTTCGTCCTGCAATGGTTAGTATTGTGCTGATGTCGATGGAGCTGCAAAAACAAAATTTAATGGGTGAAGGCGTTGACGCTTACTTTACTAAAAAAGCGACCTCAGATAATAAAGAACAACAATACTTAGAGACTATGGCGTTTCAGTTAGAGTTATTTAAGACTATGGGTGAAGGTAGCGAAAATGACTTTATCAAAAATAATTTAGCTGGGTTTGATAATTACGGTGTGATGTTTAAAAAATTACTCTCAGCTTGGCGTAAAGGTGATACGCAATCGCTCTACACAGTAGCACTTGAACCGATGCAAAAAAATGATCCTGCAACTTATAAACAATTAATGACTGATAGAAACAATAACTGGTTAGTTAAAGTGGAACAAATGTTTAACAACGATAAAAGTGAATTCGTACTTGTGGGAGCAGGCCACCTCGCCGGAGAAGATAGCTTACTGACATTACTTGAAAATAAAGGCTACCAAGTATCTTTAGTTGATATTAACAATACAACTTTCAAAACAATCGCTAAGGCCGAGTAATGGATAAAACAGACAAGCAAGCATTGTTACTTTTGTCTATATTTAGCTTTTTAATGTTAATCAGCGTAATATAAAAAATGCCGCTAAATTAGCGGCATTTTTGTATCTGCAAAAAACAGGCTTATGGGCGTGGAATAAACCCAACCGCATCATAAACTGCTTTTAATGTTTTCTCAGCACGGGCACTGGCTTTCTCTGCACCCATTTTCATAATGTCATTTAATAACGTTTGGTCTTCACGTATTTCTTTAAAACGAGCCTGAATTGGCTCTATCATGCTGACAACAGCTGCTGCGGTGTCTTTTTTCAAGTGACCATACATTTTATCTTCGTATTCAGGGACTAGCTCGTCAATTGAACGCTTAGTCGCAACACTTAATAAGGTAAGTAAGTTAGAAACACCTGGCTTTTCACTACGATCAAAATAAATGCGTGCTTGTTCGTCTGAGTCGGTAACCGCTTTTTTAAGCTTTTTCTCAATCTTTTTCGGCTCGTCTAACATCATAATAAAACCATTTGGGTTTTCATCAGATTTAGACATTTTCTTCAGCGGATCTTGCAAGCTCATAACTCGCGCACCAAACTCAGGAATATAAGGTTCTGGCAGCGTAAAAATGTCGCCATATACATTATTAAAACGATTCGCAATATCACGAGTTAACTCTAGGTGCTGCTTTTGATCTTCGCCAACTGGTACTTTATCAGCTTGGTATAATAAAATGTCAGCTGCTTGCAAAGCTGGATAAGCAAATAAACCCACATTAATATTATTTGCATGCGTTGCCGACTTATCTTTAAACTGGGTCATGCGATTAAGCTCACCCATTTGCGCATAACAGTTTAATACCCAACCAAGTTGTGCATGTTCTGGCACTTGAGATTGAACAAATAATGCCGCTTTTTCTGGGTTAATGCCACACGCCGTATATAAAGCAACACCATCTAAAACGCGAGCACGTAATAACTCAGGGTCTTGGCGTACAGTAATTGCATGTAAGTCGGCAAGCATAAAGTAGCTATCATATTCTTCCTGTAGCTTAACCCACTGGTTAATAGCGCCAACATAGTTGCCTATTGTCATACCACCGGTTGGCTGCATGCCACTTAATACTACTGGTTTACTCATGATTTTCCTTTATTTTTACTTAATTTGAAATGCTTAACGCTGCGTTAGTGTCGGTATTATAGCTAAGAAGTTATCGCATAGGTACTGTGGATTATAATCCCCTAGCAGCTCTCCTTGATGATAGCCGTATGTGAGGGCTATCACATCAATATTAGCGGCTTGTGCTGCTAGTATGTCACTCTTTGAATCACCAATCATAATGGCTTTATTTGGCAAAACATTCAATGTATTGCAAGCAAATAGGAGTGGCTCAGGTGACGGTTTTTTTGCCATGTCGTCACCGCAAACAATTACTTCAAAATGACTGCGAATAGCCAGTTTATCTAAAAGTAGTTCAGTAAAGCGGCGTGCCTTATTGGTAATAAGTGCTTTGGGCATACCACTAAGGGCTGCGAGTCCAGTTTCAACATGCTGATATAATACGCTGTATTCACCAACCTGCTCACTATAATGTTGATAAAAAAGCTTAATAGCTCGTTCACTTAATGCTTCATCAAGGTGTTCACTAATTTGCATATCACCGCATAGAGCTCGCTTTACTAACACCTCTATGCCATTACCTACCCAGCTTTCAACTAATCGCTGACTAACTATGGGAAACGCTAAATCACTTAGCGTAAGATTTAAGGCCATATATAAGTCATACACGCTATCAACTAGCGTGCCGTCTAAGTCAAATAGTGCAGCATCATATTTCATTATTTAATACTTTCTAATTGTTGGCGCATTTCATCAATTACGCTTTTATAGTTAGGCTGATTAAAAATAGCAGAGCCTGCAACAAACATGTCAGCCCCCGCTTCAGCCGCTGCAGCTATGTTATCTACTTTAATACCGCCATCAACTTCTAAACGAATATCACGCCCTGAATCAATAATGCGTTGCTTTGCCTCTCGCAGTTTTTCCAGTGTTTGTGGAATAAAACTTTGTCCACCAAACCCAGGATTTACTGACATTAATAAGATCACATCTACTTTATCCATCACGTGATCGAGGTAACTTAAACTTGTTGCAGGGTTGAACACTAAGCCAGCCTGACAGCCTTGATCTTTTATCAATTGCAAAGTACGGTCAATATGCTCACTGGCTTCTGGATGAAAGGTAATAATTGATGCACCCGCCTCGGCAAATTGTGGAATTAAGCTATCTACCGGTTTTACCATTAAATGAACATCAATAGGGGCTTTAATCCCATAATCGCGAAGTGCTTTACACACCATTGGGCCTATTGTTAAGTTAGGGACATAATGGTTATCCATTACATCAAAATGGACAACATCAGCTCCGGCAGCTAACACTTTGTCGACATCTTCACCAAGGCGTGCAAAATCTGCAGATAATATTGAGGGCGCTATTAAGTATTTTTGTTCACAGTTGAGCATCGCTAATCCATTAATGAATAATTTATGGCGTTAATGTAACTTAATTAACGATGTTACCCAAGTAACACCTTTAAAAATAGCGCTAAGTTAGCAACACCAATGACAAACTGTCTTTAACTATAATAACAGTTAAGCTGCGTGAGCTAAGAAGGATAAAACATGCTTATAAAAAATTCTGCGGTATGATTAGCTGTGAATATAACTAAAAATAAAGTGTATTATTTAAGCGATTTTTGTTATGCTTCGCGAAGAACTAAATTATTAGGTTTATATTATGCGTGCTTTTAAAATTGGATTATTAATCACGTCGGTAAGTGTCATTATTGGAGCAGCGTCGCTTTCTTCAAATACGGAGCAAGAATTAAGCTCTGCCAACACTTGTTTTCATAAAGAGCAAACTAACGCTACCAATCATAGCGTAAATCGCTGTATTCAAATTGAAGAAGATTCCTCATGGGCTTCTTGGTTAACCGGCGATAGCCGCAGTGCACAGTTCCATTATCTAGACTTCCTAGAGTTATTAACAGGTGCTGATGACAATCACAAACCCTCTTCAATCAAACCATTATTTTAATTAATGCAGCACTTTTTAAGCGCGTTACAAAGTGTGCTAGCTGCATTTTTTGGTGTGCAATCCGAAGATAAACGTCAAACAGACTTTAAACACCACTCCCCTATTACATTAATAGCTATTGCCGTGGTACTTTTTGTATTATTTGTGTTGGCTATTTACGCAACCGTGACTTCGGTGCTAAGTACATAGCCATTAGCTCATCGACTTTATTTCGTGAACCGCCTTTTGGGCTAATCGTGCGTTTAACCTGAATTTTATCCAAAGAAGCTTGGCTGTAAATTTTGCGTGTCCATACCGTATCGTGATTTGAAATAAGGACCGGCGTATTATTCTCAAATGCCGCTTGCTCAGCTAAGTTCGCTAAATTAGCCTGGTCATCCAAATTAAACCCGCCTTTTGCATACGAAGTAAAGGATGCCGTTTTACTTAATGGCACATAAGGTGGATCGCAATAGATCACTGCATTATTAGGCACCAGTTTGAATACATCATCATACCCTAGGCAAGTAAATGTAGCCTGTTGCGCTTTGCTAGCAAAAAAGTACATTTCTTTTTCAGGAAAATAAGGCTTTTTATATTTACCAAAAGGCACATTAAAAATGCCCTTTAAGTTATAGCGGCATAATCCGTTATAACCATGGCGGTTCATATATAAAAATAAGATGGCTCGCTCATATACATCGCTGCTTTGATTAAACTGCACGCGATAATCATAATACGCATCTGAGTGGTTGTTTAAATCAACAAAAAGCTTTTTGGCATCACTAATAAACTCATCAGGCGAACGCTTGAGCTCTTTATATAAATTGATTAAATCAGCATTAATATCGTTAAGTACATAGTGTTTAAAATTGCTATTTAAAAACACTGAGCCCGCACCAACAAAAGGTTCAACCAAAGTATCTGCATGCTTACTTGCTTGATTTAGTCGCGCGTTAATATCTTCAACGAGGCTATATTTTCCGCCAGCCCACTTAAGGAAGGCTCTACTCTTTTGCTGCATTGGCTCTTTACTTCAATTCGGTGTTGCGCGATTTTACACTAAAGTTACTGAGTTTACTGATCAACTCGTGCAATTTCTTGTTTTATTTTACTAATTTTTTTATAGAAAGGTTTATTTTTTCTAACCCCTACAGGAAGCCCTTGCAGTGCTTGCTTTGCCTCATTTAAGTTAGCAAAACTACCTGTAGTTACTACCCACCATATTTTACCATTTCGTTTAGTTTGGTATGTATTAGTAATACTTTTTAGCTTATGTTTAGCAATAAACTCATTACCTACCTGCTGCTGAGTTACGGCTAAGAGCTGAATAACAAAATTATTCTCAGGTTGTTGTAAGTACCAATTACTGGGTATTTTTACTATTTGGTTTTGCGGCTTTGTTTGTGCAGGTTTAGTAATCGGTTTTAATTCCGGCTTTTCCTGCTCAACAACAATCGTTGATTCCGTTAAGCTCTCGACAATCGCTGGAACATTATTATTGGTGGTGTCTTGAGTGGGCTTTTGAATGACAGCCGCTGACGGCTCACTACTTACAGGTGGTATAAGTTGCTGTGGTTTATTTTCAATAGCTTGCTCAGTTGTAATGGCGGTTGATAGCACTTGCTCATCAATTTGACGATTAGCATTTTCCCACCACTGGGTCATATCGGCTTTGTACACAAGACCAATAATCAACAGCATAATTATCAATAATAATGTGAGCAACTGTAAGCGCCAAGACACTTTATCTTTAACGACAATATCAGCAACCTGCTCGCTTGGCTGCCAGGCTAACAACAGACTCGGGTTACCTTGAGCTTCAACTAAAAAGGTTTGAAAGACAGGATCTTCATCATAAGGTAAGCTCGTAAAATACCATCCCATAAGCTGCTTACTTTCAACTGTATTTAATGGCTCTAAATGTATATTTACTGCATCTTTAAAGGGTAGTTTAGACTGCGATGCAATCATAATATAAAGTACATTAGGTGCATTTTTTGATAGTAGCTCAAGCTCCGCGATTAGCTCTTCAGATAAGTGTCTGCCGCCATCAATAACCCACAAACACGCCCCACATCGTTGCTGTTGCGCTAATTGATAATAGTTTTGCGATAAGCTTAGGTTGTGATCAATTAAAGGGGCATTAAAACTTTGCTCTAATAACTGAGTCATTAACTGCACATCAGTCATCTGTGCGCTTACTTGCACAAATGCTTTATTAAAATCGTTATATTTATCAGTAATGAAGGTTTCAAGCAAATAGCTTTTACCTAGACCAGAAGTACCCAATAAAACAATTAGGTTTTGACCATATTCAAATTGTAATGCGATTCTATCCACCAAAGCCGCACGGCTTGGTAAAATTTGTGACTGCATTTATTGCTCGATCAACGCTCTAACTTGATCATCAGATACATCATCAACTAATGCACACTGACCAAATTTGGTGGGTAAAATAAATCGGATAGTCCCTTTTTTATTCTTTTTATCTTTGCGCATATGCAGTAAAAATTGCTCACTAGTCATATCGCTAGGGATTTCGATTGGTAAATTATACGCTGCTATTAATGTGGTAATACGCTCTACATCTTGCTGTGTTAAGTCGTTACGAGTATGAGCAAGCTTGGCAGCAAGCACCATACCTGTTGCCACAGCTTCACCATGTAACCACACGCCGTAGCCCATTTGCGCTTCTATAGCATGGGCAAACGTGTGCCCTAAATTTAACAGCGCACGCAGGCCTTGCTCTTTCTCATCTTGTGCAACGATAAGCGCTTTAATTTCACAGCATCTAAAAATAATATGCTGTAAACAGGCTTCATCTAACTGTTGTAATTGAGCGATATTTCGCTCTAAAAAAGCAAACAACTCAGTGTCGTAAATTAGGCCATATTTAATAACTTCAGCCATGCCTGCAGCAAACTCTCGGGTAGGTAAAGTATGTAGAGAACGCGTATCTATAAACACAGCCTGGGGTTGATAAAAAGCCCCTATCATATTTTTACCTAACGGGTGATTTACTGCTGTTTTGCCACCAACTGAAGAATCGACTTGAGATAATAACGTGGTAGGAATTTGGATAAAAGGCACACCGCGCTGATAACAGGCAGCAACAAAACCAGTTAAGTCACCAACTACGCCACCACCTAATGCAATTAAGCAGGTGTCACGACCGCAATTATTTTCAAGTAAGAATGCTGATATTTTTTCAAACCAGGTAAGCGATTTATATTGCTCGCCATCTGGAATAATAAAATGAAGTGGGTTTAGCTGTGCTAATGAGTCAAGCAACTGCTGAAGATAGAGCGGTGCAATAGTGTCATTAGTAATGATGATAGGCCGACAATCACCAATATGATGGATTAGACGGCCTGTATCTTGAAGTGCAGATTGACCAATATAAATAGGATAACTTCGCTCGTCTAAATTAACAGTTAATTCAAGCATGCTGGGTTAGTCCTTTTTAATACTGGCTTTTAAAAATCCAATTTCTCGATTATTTGGTTAGCAACAACTTTCGCGCTCTGCTCATCAGTGCGTACAACAAAATCAGCTACTTCTTTATATAATGGTTCACGCTCTTCTGCTAAGCGCTCAAGTACATCACGAGGTGCTTCTTCTGTTTGCAGTAATGGGCGACGCTTGTCGCGTTGCGTACGTGCAACTTGCTTTTCAATCGGTGTCTCTAGGTATACAACAATACCGCGAGCCGAAAGCTTGTTTCGAACTTCTTTACTCATTACTGAGCCACCACCAGTAGCAAGAACAATACCTTGCATCTCGGTTAAGTCACCAATAACAGATTCTTCACGAAGTCTAAAGCCTTCTTCACCTTCAAGATCGAATACCCAGGCAATATCTGCGCCCGTGCGACGTTCGATTTCTTGATCAGAATCAACAAATTCAAGGTGTAATTGGTCAGCGATGTGACGACCAATCGTGCTTTTGCCAGCCCCCATGGGGCCAACTAGAAATATATTACGTTTCTCAGCCATATCTTTTAGTACAAACGAACTCTAAAATTTGAAATAAAACCCCGCCTAACGACCTGGCCCCAAAATTAAGAAAGGGATTATCTCAGTAATCGGTCGGGTATTTCAAGTCAATTAGGATAAAAAGCCATATAACGAGCAATTAAACTAAATAATTACCCATTGGTTAACAAAAAAGCACCTTATTATAGGCAAGTTTATCTTCTAGGGTTAAAATTTATGCAATTAAAGGTTACTACGTGTTACTTAGTAAGTGCTTTTGTATAGTAATTTCAAAAAAACTCAGTCACAAACAACATAAACGTAGTCTTAAAATGCATCCGCAGTACAGTACACAATATAAAATTATATACTGCCTAATTGTACATTTACAGGGAGTGTTCACACCAACATAACTAAATACCAATTCCATCTAGTTTGTCGTTCAGCCTAGATAGTTTGAGTAACCAAAGCCCTGAAGAGTCAATCTGTCTCAAGCAGCACTCAGGTTAGGTAATTAGTCTATTTGAATTTTAGGTGTGACAAAAATCAGCAGTTCGCGCTTTTCATTAAACTCGCTTGTGCTTTTAAATAGTCTTCCTACGTAAGGAAGGTCGCCCAATAAAGGTACTTTTTTGGTCGAATTAATAATTTGCTGTTGGAAAATACCACCCAACACTACCGTTTGTCCATTCTCAACGAGAACTTGAGTCTCAATTTGTTGCGTATCAATAGCAACAGCAGGACCAGTTCCTGTTTGAACAGTATCACCACGGGTATCTTGAGTAATTATTAAGTTTAAAATAACTTTGTTGTCTGGTGTGATGTGAGGTGTTACCTCTAGGCTCAACACTGCCTTTTTAAAGCTTACAGTTGTTGCGCCACTTGAAGCAGATTCAACATATGGGATCTCAGTACCTTGCTCAATACGCGCTTTTTGCTGGTTAGCAGCGGTGATACGCGGACTAGCAATGATTTCACCCTTATTTTCTTCTTCGAGCGCAGTTAATTCTAAATCAATTAACGTTCCATTAGCTAGTTTAGCTATATGCATACCAATACTTGCCGATGGATTTGCGACAGGTAAATTAACGTTGAGTCGATCTGAAAGGCTAGGAATATTTCCATTAGAAATCGTTTCAGCGCCTTCTAATGTACCAGAAACACCATCAGAGCCTTGTTGATCACTGAAGCCCCAACGAACGCCTAAGTCTTCGGTTACATTATCACGAACGGTTACCATACGCGCTTCAATAACCACTTGTTTGACCGGTATATCTAAGGTTTCGACCATGCGGCGAACACTTTCAATGCTTTTTGCTGTGTCTTTCATTAATAGCGTATTAGTACGTTGATCAACAGACACACTGCCTCTCGCTGTAATAATACTATTGGTATCTGTTTTTAATAAGTCGGCAAAATCTTCTGCTTTGGCGTAATTTAAACGGATGTATTCACTATATAGTGGCTCTAAATCTTCAACTTGTTGCTTCGCTTTTAACTCTTTTGCTTCACGGGCAGCAAGCTCTTCAGATGGCGCCACCATTAATATAGAACCATCCATACGTTTGTCTAAGCCTTTTATTCTTAGCACGACGTCTAACGCCTGATCCCAAGGGACCCCATCTAAGCGAAGGGTAATATTGCCAGTTACTGAGTCACTTGTTACCAAGTTAAAATCATTGTAGCCCGCAATAATCTGTAACACAGCGCGAACAGAGATATCCTGAAAATTAAGCGTCATAGGGCGGCCTAAGTATTCTTTGCCTCCATCTAAAAATCCATTTTGAGTCTCGTCTTTCTCAACCGTTAAGGTAAAAATATTTTCGATTTGCTGATACGTGTAAGCAAAAGCTTTATTAGGTTCAATTACAATGCGTGTCAGATTATCTTCCTTAAACGTTTCTATACTGCTCACTACAGTACCAAAGTCGAGTACGTCTAATTCATATAATAAGTCATCTAAAATATCGGTATGATGAAACTCTGCAATGATTTTCCCGCCACTTTCATGAACCTCAATAGCAGCCTGTGTATCTTGCAGGTAAACAAGTACTTTTGCTTCACCTTTTTCACCGCGGCGAAAATCAATTGCTTGAATGCCATTAATATAATTAGAGGTATAAGCAGGTGCATCTTCACTTGTTGTTACTATTTGCTCTGTTAGAGGATTATCAGATATTCTTATTGAAACTAAATTGTTGTTTACCTCAGTTTCATATATTTTTAATCGCTCCAAATTAATGGTTACCTTTAAACCTGCGCTAGTCATCATGCTGCTGATGTTACTAATTCCTGCTTGGTTAATAGCAATATTTGCCAACCCTTCATCTAGTTCAACAGCATTAAATAATAGCTCTATACGTGCCGGACTATTAAAAACTTGTACCTCAGGTTGTTGCTGTAACTCTTCATCAAATACTAGCTGTAACTCGGTTTCACCTTTAAGTAATGGATTATATCGAACATCATAGAGTAAAGGGGCTGCACTGACTGTTTTCGTAATTAGTAATAAAAATACAAATAGCAACGTCGTTAAAATACGGTGATGCGAACACTCAGCTTTGTGCATATAGGGAATACCATTTTTCTTATTAATTTGCGCCATCAGTTGCCGCCTCTAACATTTCTAATTTGGTCAAACGTTCTTTCCAACAACCTGACCCATCAGGGATTAATTCTACTAATTCAATATAGTCACTGTTAACACTGCTTACTTTTCCATCATAGGTACCTAAATAGCTCCCTATGGATACTCGGTGTAAGGTGTTATCAGCAGCTGTAATGAGCGCCCATGTCTTGCCGTTCGATCCTATTGTGCCCTTCATTGATAAATTATCTAATGGGTACTTCTCCAGAGGTTGACGAACACGTTCTGGGTCTGGGTGAAGACAGTTTTTAACTTGTGTTAGCTTATTTTGTATAATTTCTGGTTCTGGTGCTACAAAAGGGCTACGTATATCTTTGGCGTTATATTCAAAGTGCTCAAATTTAACTAACTCAGGTATTTTTTCTACACGTGCAGTAGTGTTTGCCTTAACCTGATCAATAAATTCTTTTTGCTCAGATGTATCTTCATTACAGCCACTGAGCAACAATATTGCGACAGTTAAAAAGGGAAGTTGCTTCATCATCTTACTCCCTCTTCATAACGATAAGTTTTTGCTACTACACTAAATGTTAGCTGCTTTTCGCCAGATGATAAAATAGAAAAGTCGTGTAAACTTACTATTCTTGGCAATTGAGCCACTTTTCCTACAAATTCACCAAACTCATGATAAGTGCCTACCACTTCAATTTTAATGGGTAGTTCGGTATAGAACTCTTTTTCAACTTCTGGTAGCCAACCAATTTTTAAAAATGTTAAGCCGCTGGTTGTCCCCACATAGGAAAGGTCATCTAATAATCCTGGCGTCTCATTTGAGGTAGGTAGACGTTTTAATAGCTGAGAAAACTTATCTTCCATCTCAACCATTTGTTCACGATAGATATCGAGCTTACTGGCAACTGCATATTTAGTTCGATAAGTTGTGCGTAATTCTATCTCTTTGGCAACCGCGTTATGGTAGCTTTCTATCTCATCTGACACTAATAAGCTGTAGCTAAAAAACAATACGAGACAAGCAACAAAAGAGCAGCATATTGCTTTTACAATAACTGGCCACTCGCCTATATTATCAAGCTCTATTTCATTCCAATCTATTTCTGAAAACGACTTAAAATCAAGGTTCATTACGTACCTCACCTATTCTGCCAAATGGTTTTACGTAGAACTCCATATTAAAATCGCTGAGTAAACGAGAAGACTGCTCACCTGCAACAATACCTTGCATTGTCGGGCGCTCTAATAAATAAGAACTTTGTACCTGTCGAAGCATAGTGGATAAACGATTATTAGACTCACTTTTACCTAATACATGAATTTGACTACCTTTACGCTCAAGCTTGGTTAAGTAAACCCCGGCAGGCACTATTTTTGCCACTTCATCCATTATTTGCGTGCCTAAATTTCGGCTGCTTTGTAGTTCTTCAATTAAACGCATACGTTGTTGTAGGTTTTCTTTTTTTTTGTCTAAATCACGTATATCGCGAATTTTTTGATCAAGCATTGTAATTTCTGAGCTGAGGTAGTTATTTTTTAGCATTTGTCCTTCTTTTAGACCGCTATAAAATGTACTCAGCGCATACATAGTTACAAAGCAAACTATAACCACGGCCATCAGCAATGTAATAAATTTCTTTTTAGATTGCTCACGCTGTAATTCACGCCAAGGTAGTAAATTTATATGTGGCATGATGAAAAACTCCTCAACGCCAGGCCGGTCGCAATTGCAAACTGAGTGCGGTGGCGCTGTATTATATTACGATCTACTCTAGGTGATATTTCCATTTTATCAAATGGTTCAACAACAACCGTATGTATCCCTAATTCTTCAATTAATAACCTATCAATACCTTTAATCATGGCAGAACCGCCAGTCAGTACGATATAGTCCAACTGCTCTTTACCCGTTGTAGTTAAAAACATTTGTACAGCACGACGAACTTGCTGCAATAGCGAGGTTTGAAAAGGCGCTAACACTTCAAATGTATAATTAGGAGGTAAATCACCCGTTGTTTTACCAATTTCAGCCTCATCAAAGCCTTTATTGTAGTAAGCAACAATACTATTTGTGTATTGGTCACCACCAAATACTTGGTCGCGGGTATAAATTGTTTCACCAGATTGCACTACACTGACCAAGGTAAGCACTGCACCTATATCAACTACTGCAACGGTCTTATCAAACGCATCAGATGGGAGCTGTTGATAGTAAACATCCATAGCCCGACTTAATGCATAACTTTCAACATCCACTACTTTGGCTGTTAAATTTGCAGCACTAAGTGCGCCTACTCTCGCTTCCACACTTTCCGTTCTCGCTGCAGAAAGTAGAACATTAATTTTGCTCGGATCGGCACTGTTAGTAGAGAGTTTTTCAAAATCTAAACTGACTTCATCTAATGGATAAGGAATCAAGCTATCGGCTTCAATCTCAATCTGTGACTCTAATTCAGCGTCGCTTAAGGAAACATCCATGAAAATGACTTTGGTAATCACTGTTTGCCCTGAGACAGCAACAGCAGCAGACTTTAATGACTTTGGTAGTTTTCGTTTTAACTTGGTTATCACATTGCCAATTGCTTCAATATCTTGAATGTTACGCTCGCTCATAGCGCCTTTTGGCATAGGTTCAATTGCAAGTGCCTCTAGTCGAAGCCCAGTTTCTGTTTCACTTAAAAGCACGGCCTTGATAGAGTGCGATCCTATATCAATACCCACCATCATAGGCAATGGTTTTTTTATCAATTGACTTAGCATGTTTGAAACTTTGCCTTTGTTTTAATAATAAACAAGTTATAATTTATATCTTAAAAAATATTATTCAATTTTTAATCAATATATACTAGCAGTCTCAACCTGTAATTGGGAGTCCGTTTAGGGAATTATCAGTGATTTTATTAAAAAGAACTTTACAATTTTTGATCATTTGTGCATTACTTGCACTAATTACATTGCTTAGCCTTTATTACTACGTTAAATCCGATATTCCAAGCGTACAGGTTTTAAAAAACGTTCAATTACAAACGCCTATGCAAGTATTCACCAAAGATGGGCTCTTAATCAACCAATTTGGTGAAAAAAGACGTATCCCTGTAACTATAGACCAAATTCCTGAGCCTTTATTACAAGCTTTTTTAGCAACAGAAGATAACCGTTTTTATGACCATATCGGTATCGATCCAATTGGTATTGTACGCTCAGCACTGGTTCTTATTTCTACCGGTGAAAAAAAGCAAGGTGCTAGTACAATCACGATGCAGTTGGCTCGTAACTTCTTTTTAACGCGAGAAAAAGCCTACATTCGTAAGGTAAAAGAAATATTTATTGCCATCCATATCGAAAATTTACTTTCAAAAGATGAAATCTTTGAACTTTATCTGAATAAAATAGAGCTAGGAAACCGAGCCTTTGGTATTGGTGCAGCTGCTCAGGTTTATTATGGTAAAGAGCTAAAAGAGCTCACTCTTGCACAAATGGCAATGATTGCCGGTTTACCCAAAGCACCTTCAGCACTTAACCCTATTCGTAATCCAAAGCGAGCCAAGGCCAGAAGAAATGTAGTGTTAGGGCGAATGCTAGATGAAAAATATATTTCTAGAGCGCAGTATAACGAAGCTACGAGCCAGCCAATTACCGCCTATTTCCATGGGGCTGAAATTGACTTATATGCGCCATATATTTCAGAAATGGTACGTGCTGAAATGGTATCGCGCTACGGTATAGATAAAGCCTATAACTCTGGATTTAAAGTGTATACTTCTGTTGAGTCAAATATTCAACAGGCGGCACAAACGGCTTTGGTTAACAATTTACATGCCTATGATATGCGCCATGGATTTAGAGGTCCTGAAGCCATTTTATGGGATCCACAAACAGAGCCCACACCTTCTGATTCTAAGTTATTAAACATTTTAAAAGAGGCCAATGAACTAGGCCCTCTAAAAGCCGCTGCAGTTTTAAATGTATCCGACAAAAGCGCGGAAGTAATACTTAAAAGCGGCGAACGCACAACATTGACTTGGGATAATCTAAAGTGGGCACGTAAGTTTATCACCCGTTATCGCCAAAGCTTTGCTCCTGAAGCAGCAAGCGATATATTAACGCCTGGCATGCAAATATGGCTGCGTAAAAATGATGACAACAGCTATATTTTGAGTCAAATCCCTGAAGCTGCAAGCGCCATTGTGTCTTTAGACCCACAAGACGGGCGTATAAAAGCCATTGTAGGCGGTTACAGCTTTGAACAAAGCCAATATAACCGTGCAGTGCAAGCTAAACGCCAAGTTGGCTCTAATATTAAGCCATTTATATACTCTGCTGCACTTGAAAAAGGCTACACCTTAGCGTCAATTTTAAATGATGCTCCTATAAATCAATGGGATAAAAGCCAAGGTGTCGCATGGCGACCTAAAAATAGCCCTGCCATTTATAATGGCCCTATTCGCATTCGCCGTGCTTTAGCACAATCAAAAAATGTGATTTCGGTACGTTTATTACGTGGTGTTGGCTTGCAACGTACAGCCGATCATTTACTTAAATTTGGCTTTGCAAATGAAGATATAAATCGCAGTGAATCACTGGCTTTAGGTAGCGCATCTATCACTCCAATAGAGTTAGCTCGTGGCATGAGTACTTTTGCCAATGGCGGCCACTTAATCGAACCTTACTTTATTTCAGAAATTCAAGATGCCATGGGCAACACCTTATTTAAAACTAACCCGACTGTAATTTGTGATGATGAAGCGACAACGCCTAGCTCGCTAATGCTAAGTGAGCAAGTAGCACCAAATTGCGCGCCGCAGATTATATCTAAACAAAATGCATTTTTAATTGCCAGTGCTATGAACAGCGCAATTTGGGGGGGTGGTAGCTGGTCTCATAAAACAGGTTGGAGTGGCACAGGATGGCGTGCACAAGCGCTAAAACGTCGCGATCTGTCAGGTAAAACAGGCACCACGAATGACTCTGTAGATACTTGGTTTAGCGGCTTTAATCGCGATGTGATGACCTCTGTTTGGGTTGGCTTTGATAACCCTGGTAATACGTTGGGACGCTCAACCTATAACAATAACTTAGGAAGTGGGCAAATATCAGGCGCAGAATCAGGTGCTAAAACAGCTCAGCCTGCATGGGTGGATTTTATGAGAGTCGCACTGGATGGTAAACCTGCGGCACCTATCGAACCGCCTGAAGGGTTGGTTTCTATTCGTATTGACTTAGAAACGGGGCTATTAAGTCATAAAAACGATTACACCAGCCGTTTTGAATACTTTGAAAAAGGCACCGCTCCCACCAAGTATGTGTTATCACAACCAAATGATATATTTGAAGAAAACACTAAAACTGAAGAAGAGCTATTTTAAATATAGCGAACATCAAAAAGGCCGCTAATTTGCGGCCTTTTTGATGGTCTAACTAATATTTTGTACCAACCAGTATAAGTCAGAGTGCACGCCCGCTGCGGTCACTTCTTTACCCGCACCGGGGCCTTGTATCACTAATGCGTTTTGGTTATACCACTGAGTATTAATCACAAAAATATTATCGCCAGGTGTTAAATTAGCAACCGCTTCGCTTTTTGGTACATAGGCAATTCCTACCTTAGCGTTTAGCTTGCTGTTTTTAAACTCTAGCAATCCGGTATAACACAGTGCAGCATTTTGTTGCAAAGCCGCTTCGAAGTGCTGCTTGATAAACGTATCTAAACTAGCCTTGTTATCAACAAAGTCATTCCAACTGCCCGCACTTAGCTCATCGGGCATCAATGCCGATAAAGAAATGTCACCAAGTTCCAATTCAATACCTAATTCACGCGCCAAAATAAGCAACTTGCGTTGCATATCTCGGCCAGATAAATCTTCTCGCGGATCAGGTTCGGTGAACCCCAAAGCTTGTGCTTCAAGCACTAAATCTGAAAATGCCTTGCTGCCATCATACATACTACATAACCATGACAGCGTGCCAGAAAACACGCCTTCTATACGCGTTATTTTATCGCCACTGTTTTGCAAATCGGCCAGTGCAAAGTTAATCGGTAATCCGGCTCCCACACTGGCATTATAACGCCAATGTAAGCCGCGCTGTGCCAAATCTTCACGTAATGCTTGATACCAGCTCAGCGGAGCTGTGCCTGCGTATTTATTCGCACTAATTAAGTGACAATTTAATTCCACAAATTTGCTATAAAGCTGGCTAAAATATTCACTGGCGGTAATATCAATCACTACCTTATGTTCATATTCAAGCGTATCAATGTATGACAACAAATCAGCTTGCTGACAGGGGCTTGCATGGTTTTCCCATTGCTGTTGCCAGCTCTCACAATCTAACCCATTGGCATTAACCAGCATCTGCTCTGAGCGCAGTAATGCTACTAACTTAACGTTAAAACCTGATGATAAACGGGCTAGTTGTGCTGGTAGTTGGCGCATAAATTCGGTACCCACATTACCAAGCCCTGCAATAATTAAAGCTATTTCTTGCGCTTTATTGATCAATTTATCATGCAGTAAGCTCAGCACATCACTCTCAAGTACCTGATCGGTTAATAATAACGTATAACCGTCACCAAAATGAGTAAACCTAGGATGGATTGATTGCGCTTGAAGTACAGCGGCACTTTGCTCACCGAGCATCGCTATATCTTGCTCTGATGCAATAATTGCAACCCCATTTAAGTTAGACTCACTAATGTTGGCGCGGCCAGCAAAATAATTAACCACCTGATATGTCGCCGACGCAGGGACTACCAAGTAAATTTCGCCCGCATGTTCAAAGTGATGCAAACTATGCTGAATAAGCTGACTAACATGCGCTACCTCGCCTTCACTCAAGTCATCAACAGTGAGTAAATCCACATTGTTAATCGTGGTTAAAAAGCGCTTTTGTTTACTCATTCCTAGTTTAACTATTTCGGTATGGCTGCCTTGAAGATCGTAACTACTGCGAACAATTAACTCTATATCGGTCCCTTTTAATGGCGATAATGTTTTAGCATGTAGTACGGGGTTACCTAGTCTAGCCAATAAATTAGCTTGTTCGCGGCACACCCGCGCATACTTAATCGCATTAGCGACCTTACGCGGATCAGTACTAAAAACACCTTGAGTGTCAGTCCAAATAGACACTTTTTTAGCATTGCAATATCGTGCTAATAAAGTAGCACTGTAATCACTACCATTTCGCCCTAAGGTCACGGTTTCATGTTGTAAATTAGCCGCAATAAACCCTGTAACGACATTAATTTTGCTTGTATCTATGGCTTTTAAGCACTGCTGCTGATTATTAGCATGCTGTAGCTGCCCTGCGTCTAATATGAATAACTGCCTAGCGTCCAGAGCGCAAGCACTAACGTTAAGTTGCCCTAAGTAAGCGCTTAATAGCCTTGCAGACCATAATTCGCCATGAGCTAATAGCCACGCTTCAGTTAATATGTTTTGCTTAGCCTGCTGAGTAATAATGCTTAGCTCAGTGGCAAGTATATTGAGTGCTTCATGCTTAGCATTGGCTATAAGCAATTGTTCAATTAGCGAAGATTGATGATTACTTATTAATAAAATAATGTCAGCAATCGCTTGGGCATCTTGCTGTTCAAAGCTTTGCCACAATTTAACCAAGGTATCGGTGGTTTTACCGGCAGCAGATACCACCACACAATCCCCGGCTTGAGCATGAGTTAAAATAATATTTGCGACACTTTTAAAGCGATCCGCTGAGCTTAAACTCGAACCACCAAATTTATGAACCTGATTTACCATGTTAATACCAACTCGACTTCATGTTTTATATTTTCAAAATTGGTAGGCACTACCATAACGCCGGATGCGCCGCGTTTAGTTTCGCTGAGCCAAATGACTCACTGGCACCATTTTTTGCAGCTAAAGCATTATCTGCTTGCCCGGGGCGAACCAAATTAAATACCCTGTCTAAATCAGCAAGTAAGTCTTTTGCATCTTCAATACCCACCGAAATACGAATAAGCGTATCACCCACCCCAGCTTCTGCACGGGCAGTCGCCTCCATGCCTGCATGGGTCATGGTTGCGGGGTGACAAATCAAACTTTCAACTCCGCCTAATGATTCCGCCAAACTAAATTCATTTAAGCGCGTTAAAAACGCTGCAGCATCGTTTATATCGCCTTTGATATCAAAACTAACCATTGCACCAAAGCCAAACTGCTGCGCCTTAGCAAGCGCATGTTGTGGATGAGATTCAAGACCTGGATAGTAAACCTGAGCAACAAACGGGGAGTTTTCTAGATACTGTGCAATAGCGAGTGCATTTTCTTGGTGCTGCCTCAAACGCACGTTTAACGTGCGCAAACCTCTGAGAGTTAAATAGCTATCAAATGGCGCTCCAGTAATGCCAATATTATTTGCCCACCATGCCAGTTCTTCACCAAGCTCAGCGGTTGCTGCAATAACCGCCCCCCCAACAACATCTGAATGACCATTGATATATTTAGTAGTTGAGTGAACCACAATATCAGCACCAAATTTAATCGGATTTTGCAAAGCCGGCGATAAAAATGTGTTATCGGCAGCAACCAGAGCACCGCACTGCTTAGCAATATCGGTAACTGCTTTAATATCAGTTAATCGTAAAATTGGATTACTCGGTGTTTCAATCCAGATCAGCTTAGGTTTAATAGCAAGAATTTGCGATAAGCTTTCGCTTTTAGTGAAATCGACCACTTCTAGCTTTAACAAGCCGCGTTTTTCCAGTGAAGTAAATAAACGATAACTGCCCCCATAACAATCGTGAGGGATCACTAATGTATCGTCACTATTTAATAATTGGGTTGTTAAGTGAACAGCCGCCATGCCCGTTGCGGTAATTATACCTTTAGCCCCGCCTTCAAGTTCAGTGAGCGCCTCAGCCAAAATGTCACGGTTAGGATTACCACTGCGGCCATAATCATATTGGCGCTTGGTATCAAAGTCAGCAAATGAGTAAGTGGTTGATAAATAAAGCGGTGGAACAACCGCACCATGCTGTTTATCGGCTTCTATTCCAGTACGAACAGCAATTGTTGCCTTATTTTTTTCACTCATTTTCGTCACCTTTACTATTTTGGATGTTTAGACGTCTAAAAGGTAGCGCATGCAGTTTAAGATGTCAAAACATTTAAATGTCTAGATAGCTAAATAACTAGTATTTGACTATCTTTTTTAAACCGATAGAATTTCACGCATATTTACACGCTTTGATGCTGTGTGAGCAATTTATAATCTGAGGCAACGATACATCTTATGGCTAAATGGAATGGTGAATATATTCACCCATACGCAGAACACGGGAAAAAATCCGAACAAGTAAAAAAGATCACCGTTTCGATCCCGCTAAATGTATTAAAAGTATTAACCGACGAGCGTACCCGTCGTCAAATAAACAACTTACGCCATGCAACAAATAGTGAGCTTTTATGCGAAGCGTTCTTGCATGCGTTTACAGGGCAACCGCTACCTAATGATGATGATCTACGTAAAGACAACGCAGAAAAAGTACCTGAAGAGGTGAAGAAAATAATGCAAGAAATGGGACTAGAAGTGCCTATTTTAAATGAAGACTAAATTTCTTTATCTGTGTTATAAAAAAACCTCAGCAAATGCTGAGGTTTTTTTGCGTTAATTTACACTTAAAATTACGCCATGTAATTTTCTGGCATATCAATTTGTGCCACACCCGAATCAACTGCAGCTTGAGCAACGGCTTTGGCGATACGAGGCAGTAAGCGCGGATCCATAGGTTTTGGTATAATATATTTAGCACCAAACTCTAATTTATCGATACCTGCAGCAGTCAGTACTTCAGCCGGAACTGGCTCTTTAGCAATACTGCGAATTGCCTCTACAGCAGCTATTTTCATTTCATCGTTTATTTCACTTGCGCGTACATCTAGTGCGCCGCGGAAAATAAATGGAAAACAAAGTACGTTGTTAACTTGGTTCGGATAATCAGAGCGGCCAGTCGCCATAATAAGATCGTTGCGTGCAGCATGTGCTAATTGCGGATCAATTTCAGGATCGGGGTTTGAACATGCAAATACAACTGGGCGGTCAGCCATTAACTTCAAATCATCGGCGGCTAATAAATTAGGGCCTGATACACCAACAAACACATCGGCATCTTCAATTACGTCCTGTAAAGTACGTTTATCCGTGTTGTTTGCAAATAATTGCTTATATTCATTTAAGTCATCACGACGTGTATGAATAACGCCTTTACGGTCTAACATATAAATGTGTTCACGCAGTGCGCCACACTTAATTAAAAGCTCCATACAGGCAACAGCTGCAGCGCCGGCACCTAAACACACGATAATCGCATCTTCAATTGCTTTACCTTGTACTTCTAGCGCATTTAGCATACCCGCAGCCGTTACAATTGCCGTACCATGTTGATCATCATGAAACACAGGAATGCTGCAACGTTCTATAAGTGCTTTTTCTATCTCAAAACATTCTGGCGCTTTAATATCTTCTAGGTTGATACCACCAAACGTGTCTGCAATATTCGCAACCGTGTTGATAAAGTCTTCGGTTGTGCGGTGCTTAACTTCTATATCAATTGAATCTAGGCCTGCAAAACGTTTAAATAATAATGCTTTGCCTTCCATTACTGGTTTTGAGGCCAGAGGGCCTAAATTACCTAAGCCTAAAATTGCGGTGCCGTTAGTAATAACCGCAACCATATTTCCTTTACCAGTATACTTATAGGCATTTGCTGGATCAGCGGCAATTTCACGAACAGGTTCTGCAACACCTGGGCTATATGCGAGCGCGAGGTCTTTAACCGTCTCAGCGGGCTTGGTCAGCTCAATACTGATTTTACCTGGAACGGGATGGGCATGGTAATGTAGTGCTTGTTCACGAAAATCTGACATAACGCGATTATATCCTGCAATTTAAGTTAAAGTGAGAGGTAGTTTTATTCTACGATACCTTTATTATTTTTAAATTCCAAGCAATATCAGGTCTATCCTGTTATATGCTAGAACTCTTAATTTTAAGTGATTTATCAGCAACTTCCCTAGATTATCCTGACATTTTTAAAATATAAATTCGTCATAAAAATGAAAATTACAGGTCGTTTTTACCCTTATTCAATATTTATGAAATACTCTTTTCAGTCTTAAATTAAAATAGTGAAATACCGAACTTTGTTTAACTTTAAATACAAATAACTTCACGTTAACTACATTTAAGTACCATATTTAAAGTGTAACAAATAAAAATATAGAGAATATTGGCAATTTTGTCTGCAAATGTTTATGCATATTCGGAATAAGAACAGGAAATAGTTATGCAAAAATAATAAATACAAAACTGTTATAAAAATGGAGGGATAAGTGAATTTTAGGCACAAAAAAAGCACCCTAAGGTGCTTTTTTTACATAGAAACAAAAAATTATTTTTTGCTGCTAAGTGCACCGAAGCGCTTGTTGAAGCGATCAACACGGCCGCCAGTGTCTAAAATCTTTTGCTTACCAGTGTAAAACGGGTGACACGCAGAACATACGTCTAAGTGAATATCTTTACACAAAGTAGAACGAGTTTCGAATTTGTTTCCGCATGAACAAGTTGCAGAAATTACTTCGTACTTAGGGTGAATACCTTCTTTCATAGGAACCTCTAGTTAAGGCCGCATCGCTCTCCAAACCCGAAGTCTGGCACCATACGTCGTTAAAACAAATTTATTGGTCGCGAATTTTATCCAACAACCCGCACGCACACAAGCTTTAATTATTCTTTTTACTAAAAAGTCGGCAAACACCTATTGATTACTGATTTGTCGGTAGGCTTTTAATACTATTTTTAGTACATTAGGCTATTAGGTTTCTTAGTTGAGTTGTTATGTGTTTTGTTGAAGTTGCAATAAAAGTCCCCTTACCTCGCACCTTTGATTATAAAGTGGATGAGCAATTAACACCGCTGACTCAATTGCAGCCTGGCATGCGCGTACTCGTCCCTTTTGGCAATCAACGAAAAGTAGCGGTTATCCTTAGTTTAAAAACCGATACAGAAGTTCCTGAAGGCAAAATCAAATCTATTATTGAAGTAATTGATAATTCGCCGGTGTTATCTGCGCAACATTTGGAGCTGCTGAAGTTTACTGCGCGTTATTATTGTTATCCACTAGGTGAAACTATTCATATTGCACTCCCCAATGCGCTGCGCCAAGGTGAATGCCCTGATAAAACCAGTATAAATATGCTGACGTTAACTGATAAAGGGGCGCTTTTACCATCTTTAAAAGCTAAAACACAGCTTAACTTGCTTAAGCAATTATCTGCATCGGGTAAGTCATCATTAACGGAACTAAAAGCACTCGGGTTTAATAAAAAGACTATTGATAGCCTGTTGGCAAAAGAGTTGATAGTGCAAACCATTGAACATGACAATCAATGGCAACATGCCTCTCCTACTGTGGGCACTAAGCCACGCTTAAATAAAGAACAAGCGATTGCTTGCACAGCTATTAATCAAAGCACCGGTTTCAATAGCTTTTTACTTGAAGGTGTCACTGGTAGCGGTAAAACAGAAGTTTACCTACAGTGCCTTGAAGAGGTGTTAAAGCGTGGAGAGCAAGCGTTAGTACTTGTTCCTGAGATAGGTCTAACACCGCAAACAGTGAATCGTTTTAGGCGCCGCTTCCCTGACACGCCAATTATGCTATGGCATTCAGCGCTCACCGATAACGAGCGCCTGCAAACATGGCGGTTTTGTGAAAAAGGCAGTTGTGCCATCGTTATAGGTACTCGTTCGAGTATTTTTCTGCCCTTTTTAAAACTCGGGATGATTGTGGTTGATGAAGAACATGATGCTTCATTTAAACAACAAGATACTTTACGCTATCATGCACGCGATTTAGCAGCGTATCGTGCTTATCAGCATAACATTCCGCTTATTTTAGGCAGTGCGACTCCCGCATTAGAAACACTGCACAAAGCAATTAATAACAAATACCAGTTACTCACACTAAGTGAGCGAGCACAAACTGCCACCGATAATCAATTTAAGCTTCTCGACATGAAAGGTCAGCCTGATCAAGCAGGTATTGCCCATGCGAGCCTAGCGATAATGCGCCAGCACCTGAATAAAGGTAAGCAGGTAATGGTATTTTTAAACCGCCGTGGTTTTTCGCCTACTTTAATATGTCATGAGTGTGGTTGGTTAAGTGAATGTAATCGCTGCAGCACGAGTGCAACCTTTCATAAAGCCATCGGTCAGATGATTTGCCATCACTGTGGTGACCAATATCAAGTACCGCATCAATGCCCTGATTGTGGTAGCACGCAGATATTTCCTAACGGTAAAGGCACTGAACAAATAGAAGAATTTTTGAGTACTGAATTTAAAGACATCCCAATTAGCCGAATAGACCGCGACTCTACGAGGCGCAAAGGCAGCCTTGAAAAAGCATTGGATGAAATAAACCAAGGTGGCGCACGCATTTTAGTCGGTACGCAAATGCTGGCCAAAGGCCACCACTTTGCGGATGTAAGCTTAGTACTCATTTTAGATGTAGATAGTGGTTTATATTCGTGTGACTTTAGGGCAACAGAACACCTTGCTCAATTAGTGACTCAGGTTGCAGGCAGAGCTGGACGTTCTGGTGAGCCCGGTGAAGTATTATTACAAACACACTTCCCTGAGCACCCATTATTACAAGATTTAGTTAATAACGGCTATCAAGATTTTGCCCGCTTTGCGCTCACTGAACGAAGTGACGCGCAGTTACCACCCATCACCAGTATGGCGATAGTTCGTGCACAGGGACATAACATTAAGCAAGTCGTCGACTTTCTAACGGATTTGGTTCCTGTCAATGGGGTATCTGGTATACAATTGCTTGGACCTATCCCTGCGCCTTTAGAAAAGATTGCGGGGATGTATCGTTTTCAATTACATATTCAAGCGCAAGATCGACGCATTTTACACCCGTATCTTGCACAAATGGTTAATTATCTCAGCACCAGTAAACTAGCTCAAAAAGTTCGCTGGAGTTTAGACGTAGACCCTACAGACATGATTTAGGTAAGGCCACACATAACACCATGGCACAGCACGATTATATTAATAAAAAACCAAAAAATAGAAAAAACACCAAACAAGAACCGGCTAAAAAACCTTTTCCGCTGTTATTAACCCTGATTGCACTAGTACTTGTCGGTGGCTTTGCATACGGACTCTGGTTTGTTAAAAATAATGCCGATCCTGATCTTGTTGAAAAACAAGCAAACCCAACAGCCGAAAAACAAGTAGAAATAGCTAAACCGCGACCACCTAAATTTATTAAAGAAATTAAAGAGCATGAAATTCAAGTTGAAGTGAAAGAACTTGAACAAAAAGGCCCTTATGTTATGCAGTGTGGTTCATTTAAAACGCATCAACAAGCTGAAACCTTAAAGGCTAAAATAGCCTTTGCTGGGCTAATTTCAGAGATCAAAAAAGCCACAGGTACCAATGGTGTTTGGTATAAGGTGCGTTTAGGGCCTTATGAAACCAAGCGCCAAGCAGAAAGTGATAAAAATAAACTAAAACGAATTAATATCGTTGGCTGCGGAATTTGGGGCTGGACTTGAATTTAAACCATTCACCCATATAACCTCTTCATAATCGTTTTTTACGCGCTGCCCCCTTGCAGCGCGATGATGAGGAATAACATGACTACAATCGTAAGTGTACGCCGTGATGACAAAGTTGTTATTGGTGGTGACGGCCAAGTCTCCCTTGGTAATACTGTAATGAAGGGCAATGCCCGAAAAGTTCGACGTCTTTATAATGGCAAAGTAATTGCTGGTTTTGCTGGCGGTACTGCTGATGCCTTCACCCTTTTCGAACGTTTTGAAAGCAAATTAGAAATGCACCAAGGTAATCTAACTAAAGCGGCCGTAGAAATGGCTAAAGATTGGCGTAGCGATCGCGCCCTACGTAAACTTGAAGCTCTATTAGCTGTCGCTGATGAAACTGCCTCACTGATCATCACTGGTAATGGTGACGTCGTACAACCTGAAAACGACCTGATCGCAATTGGCAGTGGCGGAAACTTTGCGCAATCTGCTGCAACCGCCTTATTAGAAAATACCGACTTAAGTGCTCGTGAAATTGTAGAGAAAAGCCTAACAATTGCTGGCAACATCTGTGTATTTACGAATAACTTCCAAACTATCGAAGAATTGTAATAGGAACTCGCCATGTCTGATATGACCCCAAGAGAAATTGTTCATGAGCTAGACCAGCATATTATTGGTCAAGCAAAAGCAAAAAAAGCGGTTGCTATTGCCCTTCGTAATCGCTGGCGCCGTATGCAGTTAAACGAAGACTTACGCACAGAAGTAACGCCAAAGAATATTTTAATGATTGGCCCAACTGGTGTAGGTAAAACAGAAATTGCGCGTCGTTTAGCAAAACTTGCTAATGCCCCTTTTATCAAAGTTGAAGCCACTAAATTTACAGAGGTGGGTTATGTAGGTAAAGAAGTTGAAACTATCATCCGTGATTTAGTTGATGTTTCAATTAAAATGACTCGTGAGCAACAAACTAAAAAGTTTAAACACCGTGCAGAAGAAGCTGCAGAAGAGCGTATTTTAGATGTATTACTGCCTCCAGTGAAAGATCAATACGGTGAAGTTCAGCGCGATGATAACTCATCAACACGCCAATCGTTTCGTAAAAAATTACGCGAAGGCCAGCTAGATGACAAAGAAATTGATATTGATTTAGCGCAAGCTCAACCGAATGTTGAAATTATGGCTCCTCCTGGTATGGAAGAAATGACCAACCAGCTACAGGGCATGTTTCAAAATATGGGTGGTGATAAACGCACTAAACGTAAGCTTAAAATTAAAGAAGCATTTAAACTACTTACCGAAGAAGAAGCCGGTAAGTTAGTCAACCCTGAAGAATTGAAAGAGCAAGCAATTTTTGCGGTAGAGCAAAATGGCATTGTGTTTATTGATGAAATAGACAAAATCTGTAAGCGTGGTGAAGCTTCAGGCCCAGATGTAAGCCGTGAAGGTGTACAACGTGATTTATTACCGCTTATTGAAGGCTCTACGGTTAATACTAAGCATGGCATGGTTAAAACTGACCATATGCTATTTATTGCCTCAGGTGCATTCCAAATGTCTAAGCCATCAGACATGATCCCTGAACTACAAGGCCGTTTACCTATTCGTGTTGAACTTGAAGCACTAACAGCCGATGACTTTAAGCGTATTTTAACTGAGCCACACGCATCACTTACTGAACAACAACGTGAGCTACTTAAAACAGAACAAGTTGCTATTGAGTTTAGCGACGATGCAATTGAGCGTATTGCTAAAGCCGCGTGGCAGGTTAATGAGAAAACTGAAAACATCGGTGCTCGCCGTCTGCATACTGTTATGGAAAGATTAATGGAAGAAATTTCATATGATGCTTCAGAAAAAGCAGGTTCAAGTTTAGTTATTGACGCTGCCTATGTTGAAAAACACCTAGGTGCACTGGTTGAAGATGAAGACTTAAGTCGCTTTATTCTTTAATTGCAAAGACATAAAACGTTATACTAAAGCCTCCAGCATGGAGGCTTTTTTGTAAGTGAGATGACAATGAAACAAGTAACTAAAGTGCACTATCATAGTGTGAGTAAAAATTTAGATGTGTTCTTTGATGATCATTCAGAGACAACCTTCAGTGCGGAGTTTTTACGGGTACACTCTCCCTCAGCCGAGGTGCAAGGCCATGGCTCTGAGCCTATGAAATTAGTACTTAATAAACAAGCTGTGGCTATTAAAAACATTGCACCCGTAGGGCATTACGCATTACGTTTAGAGTTTGACGATGGTCATAATAGCGGGCTATTTAGCTGGCAATATTTTGCTAAGCTGCAGGCTGAGAAGGCGAGCTTGTGGGACACATATTTAGAACGTGTTAAGCAGAATGAAGATAACAAAGACAGTGTACCAATAAAATTTGTACCTTAGCGCCAGTGGGGATGCCTCTGCTTAGTTAGTAAGAAAAAAGCGGCAATTAAGCCACTTTTTTCTATGGAAAGTTATACTTTATATTTTGAGATTGCTTGATGAAGCACCCTTGATTGCTCAGATACCTCTTCACTGGTTTGCGCATTAGTTTGTGAGTGAGCGGCAGCTCCTTCAGCAATATCTCGAATACGGACTACATTTTTATTAACCTCTGATGCTACCTGACTCTGTTCATCAATAGCAGTGGCTATATGTGTACTCATTTCCATAATCGTTTGCACATCAACAGTGATTGCTCCTAGCAATTCACCCGCTTTTGTTGCTTGTGTTGCACTCTCACCACCCTGAGTACGACACTGATGCATAATACTCACTACCTCTTGGGTACGCTGTTGTAAGGTGTTAATAATACCTTCAATTTCGCTAGTTGACTCTTGCGTGCGTTGTGCAAGTGAGCGCACCTCATCTGCAACAACCGCAAAACCACGACCTTGCTCACCCGCTCTTGCTGCTTCAATAGCCGCATTTAGAGCCAGTAAATTAGTTTGTTCTGCAATGGCACGAATTACATCAAGTACAGAGCCAATGGTTTCACCATCTTTTTCTAGCTGTGACACCACGCTAGAGGCCTTACCAAGCGAATCAGACAAAGCATTAATATGTTTAATGGTTGACTCTACTTCAACTTGACCTTGTTGAGCACTTACATTGGTTGATTCAGCTTTTTTAGCTGCAGCTTCTGTATTATGTGAAATATCTTGAATCGTTGCTTGCATTTCTGTGGCTGCCGTTGCCACCATGTCCGCTTCATGCAATTGCTCTTGCATGCCAGAACTAGTTGCTGAGGTTGTTTCAGATAAGTTACCTGTTGCTATATTAAGCGTTGTCAGAGCAGTATTTACTTCATAGATAAGATCTTTAAAGTCGCTAATCAAGCTATTAAAATCTATGGTCATCCTAGTGACTTCATCTTCTCCTTTGTGCTCTATGAATAAGCTTAAATCATTGTTTCGTCTTATCTTGTCAATAGTTTGATAAACTTTCTCAATAGGCTGAATTATTGAGCGGCTAGTTAAATACACAAGGACCATAACAATAATACTGGCAACTATAAATATGGCTATTGCTAATAATTGCGCCTGCTGAGCTGTCTCACTCACTTGCTTTTTAGTGGCCGTAGTAATGGCAGTAACCACATCATCACTTTTCTTAACACTAACTCTCATTTTCCCAAGAGCACCCGAATCTAAATCAACCCCTAAGGCGACTTGTGCATCGACTAGTGCGGTAAATTTGCCTTGGTAATTAGTCATTAATGAGGTTAATTGATTGCGTATATTACTAGGTATTTCTGCGGTATTTATTTGTTGTTTTAACTCATCACCCAATTTATTAAATCGGTCTAAATATTTGGTATCTAAACGTAACATAAAGTCTTTTTCAGCACGGCGTAGCTGCAGCATAGTAGTAAGTAATTTATAATTATTTTGCTGGTTCAGCAGTGTTTCAATGTTGTGTACTGACTCACGCAATTCGCCATAGAGTGCATCTTTAGGGTGTAAACCTATCTTTCGCTGTAAATTAACAACAACTTGAAAGTCATCATAATACTGCTTTGCAAGCGCCTCAAATTGGTTAACCTGAGCAATGGCAATATCCAAATCGTTTGATAAAACAGATAGCTTTCCCAGTTTTAGCTGAAGCTGTTTGTATTCATTGGTGAATAAATCTAAGCTATTTTCATCTTTATAAAATAAAAAATCTTTTTCATATTTACGCATCGAAAGCTCATGCACATCAAGCTCTTCGGCGTATTGAATTGTTTCATTTAATTTAAGCATTACACGTGCTTCATAAATGATAATGCATAGCATGACAATCATTGCTAAGCCAACAACTAGGGCATTTAGTTGCAAACGGCGTTTTATCGTCAGATTTTGTAAAAAATTCATTGTAAATACCTATATTAAATTTGCCAGCGCAGTATAACGTGATGCTTCATTTTATTTAAATCATTAAGTTTGAACAAAATAAAAGGGGTCGCCGGTAAAATTTAACCATTTACAAACTCCTTTTAAACAAATGGACAATATTAAACCATTGGCCTAACCACAGTATTACTCAATTTTACAACTCTTGCCACTGAGGAGGAAAAGTTCAACTGTATCAAAGATGCAATACACCTGTTTATAATCTTGTTGTGAATAAATGACAAGTTTATGAAAGAATTATTATTCTTATAGTTGATTTAGTTCTAATTATGGCTAAATTTACTGCGATTAAGTCGTTGTTATTGCCTATAAGGAGGGTATACTGAGTTACTAACTTATGTATCTTTTGAGGATAAAATAATGGATTACAGCACTTCTGATTTATGTGACCACTTTGCTGATGTGGTTGACGTGCTTGAACCTATGTTCATCAACTTTGGTGGTCGACACAGTTTTGGTGGCCGCATTAAAACGGTAAAATGTTTTGAAAACAATGAACTGATCCGCCAATTACTTTCTCAAGATGGTACTGATCAGATTTTACTTATTGATGGCGGCGGCTCAACTCGCAGAGCATTAATCGACATTGAGCTGGCTGAGCTGGCACTAGAAAACAATTGGCAAGGCATTATCGTATATGGTGCATTACGTCACGTTGATGAGCTTGAAGAACTTGATTTAGGGATCCAAGCTATTGCATCAATTCCTGTTGCAGCAGACAGTGAAGGCGCGGGCGAAAGCGGTATAGGGGTTAATTTTGCTGGCGTATCATTTTTTGATGATGACTTTGTTTATGCCGACAGTACAGGTATTGTACTTTCTGCTGAAGAATTAGAGCTAGAAATAATAGAACTTTAGTGTGACTGTTCAGCTTAAAATATATAACGAAAGCACGGTAAAGGAAATTTGCTCTGACCGTGCTGGAGAGCTAAAAGCATGGCAGTCGATGGCATTACTCGATGCCCGCGACAATATCCAACAAGCGCTTGCTGATGCCGTACAATTTGGTATGCGCTTTGTCTTACTCGGCATATGTGAAGACATTGGACCGAGAGCCAACCTAGGAAAAGGCGGTGCACAGTATGCTTGGCCTGCTTTTTTACAACGGTTTTTAAACCAACCTCACAATAATGCCATCGCTATGCAAAAAGTGTTACTGCTTGGCGAAGTCAACCTCGACGATTTAATGCAACAAGCCCAAACGCTTGATAATCATAATCCAAACGACTTAGCTCAATTGCGTAAGCTGTGCGCTGAAGTAGATGAGCGAGTTGAAGCAATTTTAGACATGGTTTTTAAAGCGGGCCTTGAACCTATTATTATTGGCGGCGGACACAATAACTGTTTGGGTATTATTCGCTCGCTTGCCAAACATAGCCATAGCGCAATTAACGCGATTAATTTAGATCCTCATGCCGACTTTCGTGAGTGTGAAGGTAGGCACAGTGGTAATGGGTTTCGCTACGCTTACCAAGAGCAGCTGCTCAAGAATTACCATGTTATTGGCTTACATGAGCTAAAAAACAATCAACCTATTTTTGATGCTATGCAGAGCGCTAACTTTAGCTACACAAGCTATCAAACAATTAATGTGAAGCGTGAAATAAACTTAACTGAAGCAACTGCCCTTGCACTAAAAGAGTTTGATAACGCACCGCTAGGGGTAGAAGTTGATTTAGATAGCTTAACCAATATGCCTGCAAGTGCCTTTAATTATTGTGGTTTTGATGTCAGCGATGGTGAGCATTATGTTTACTTAGCTGCAAATGATCCGCGCAGTGCTTATTTACACTTATGCGAAGCAGCACCTTCACAACACCCTCATTCTATAACTGCAGGTAAATTACAGTGTGGCCAAGTGATCAGTGCTTTAGTTAATACCTATTTACAAACAAAACTAAGCATTTAAAACACACTTAAAGTTCTTGTGCTTCTAACCATTGCTTAAACCAACTCATTAATCCTAAACTGCTCAATGGGTGTCCAAAATAGTATCCCTGTGAAGCATAGGCTTTTAGACTTTTTACAAACTTTAGTTGATCGAGTGTTTCAACACCTTCAAAAATAACTTTCGTCTGTTGCTGGTTATGCATTTCAACCATGCCACCTACTAAACTACGTATATTATTTTGATTACTAAAGTCTGCAGTTAATGCAGGCGATACTTTAATATATTCCACCGCTAAACTAGGTAACTTAGAAAGTAATACAGGGTTATCACCTAAACCATCAACACACACTTTTAAACCTAAACTATTAAGCCTTGCAATCATGGCTCTGCCTTTATCATCTAAGCTAGTAAAAATATGTAGCGGACATTCTAAAATTAAATCACCAGGCCTGAGTTGATGCTCACCAATAACCCCATAAACAAAATCCACAAACTCTTCGTTGAGCATTTCCGGGCCAAATAAATTAACACTTAAAGGTACCGACATTCCTTCCATACGAAGTGCCATGGCAAGCTCTCCAGCACGTTCAATAACAAAGGTAGCGAGTGAGTAACCAAGCCCTGCAATTCTAATATCATTGATAAATCGACTCGCCGACAAAGTCCCTTGAGTTGGATGCTGCCAACGTAATAGCAATTCTAAAAATTCGATTTGGCCATCACTATTTCGAATCACAGGTTGAAAAAACAGTTCAAACTCATCAGCAAAACTGATATTCGCCAGCTCAGTTAATCGCGCTTGCTGCTCTAAATGCTCAACCGTCATCTGCTGATGATAAGCCACTATTTGTTTATCAGGCCGGCTATCAAGTGCCAAGTAAGCATGACTAATTAACTCATCAAAGCTACTGCTTTGCAGCTCACAATGTACATAACTGGCTCTTACTTTTACTTCAATCGTACAATTAGCTACATTGAATGGCTTTAAAGTCGCGCCAATAATTTGCTTTATAAGCTGTTGATGTAAATGATTATGGCTTTGTAAATCACAAATAAATGCAAAGTTTAACCCACCCAAATGCGCTAACTTAGCCTGCTCGTCAAGATAAAACACTTCATCACTATTTAATAAGTCTTTTATTCTATTTGCCGACTGAGACAAGAGTAAATCACCAAAATCTCGGCCAATGTGTTGATTAACCTGCGCAAAGCCCTCCAATCTTAAAACAATAAGTGCAGCTCTGAATGAATCTTCATTAATAAGCTCATTATATTTTTGACGTAACTGTTGTTTATCTGGGAAGCTAGTTAAAGGTGAGTTTTCAACATACACCTCAGGGTCGGTTTGCGGCTTTAAGGGTGGAGCAATCTGTGGTGCATTATCCATTGAAAAGCTACTGCTACTGAGCAGTAAAATTGGAATAAGTAACCACGCTAAATGTAGCGTAAAAAAGAGGTAACCAATAAATAATAAAGCAAGTAACCCTGTTGCACAGGCACTAACAAGTAATGGGAGTTTTTGCTTTAGTAAATTCGCTTGATATAAATGAAAACCAAACCCCAGAGCCAATAACACAACAAACCAAGGAATGGCAGTACTAACCATAGCTAAACCAATCAGCCCGGTGCATAAAAGGATGAGTCTTATTACGTTACTTTTAACGGTTAACAATACAGCAACCATTGCCATTAAAAGCGCACCACTTAAAAATATAGCTAAATTACTGTAGCTCAATAACGTTCCATCCATAGCTGAGGTACTCACTGACATTAAATAAAACATGGGTTTAAGAGTTAAGTCTTATAATTAGCTAAGTTTACCCAATATCCATAAATTTAACAGTTTATTTACTCCAAACTGATAACTTAATTGTGCTGGATGCTCAATTTGCCAATGTGCTATATCAGCGCGAGCACCTACTTTTAATACGCCTCTATCAGTAAAACCAAGAGCCTGAGCTCCGTGTGCAGTGACTCCCATTAATGCTTGCTCTGGAGTAAAATTAAATAATGTACAAGCCATATTCATCATTAATTGCAAAGAACATAACGGTGATGTGCCGGGGTTAAAATCACTGGCAATTGCGATGGGAACCTTGTATTTATTTAACAGTTCAATCGGAGGGTATTTCGTTTCTTTTAAAAAATAAAAAGCACCGGGCAGTAATACCGCCACAGTACCTGCATTTGCCATAGCTTTAACACCGGCTTCATCAAGATATTCCAAATGATCGGCCGACAAACCATTGTATTGCGCCACCAGCGCAGCACCTTGTTGATTGGATAACTGCTCAGCATGACACTTAATTGCTAACCCCAGCTTTTTAGCCGCATCAAATACTCGCTGCGTTTGCGCATAACTAAAGCCAATATCCTCACAAAACACGTCAACCGCATCGACTAAATCATGTTCAACAAGGGTGTTGAGCATTTCATTACACACTAAATTTATATAATCATCACTACGATTTTTAAACTCTAAAGGCAATGCATGCGCCCCTAAAAAGGTATTAATGACTTCAATAGGATGATGTTGATTTAAAAGCCTAGCAACTTCTAATATTTTTTTCTCATTTTCTATATCAAGCCCATACCCTGACTTAATTTCTACCGTAGTGACACCTTCAGCTAGCAGTGCATTTAAACGATCTTTTGCTGCTACAAATAATTGTTCGTGGTCAGCCTCTCGGGTTGCTTTAACTGTACTTGCAATCCCACCCCCTTGCGCGGCAATTTGCTGATAACTTACCCCCTGTAAACGCTGCTCAAACTCCTGTGCACGAGAACCGGCAAACACTAAGTGAGTATGGCAATCCACTAACCCCGGGGTTAACCACTGTCCTTTGATACTTACTACCGGAGTGGCTAATACATCAAAGTCGGGCAACTCAGTTTGCTTACCTAACCATGCTATTTTGCCATTTTTAATTGCTAAAGCCGCATTTTCTATCGCTCCATAAGGCGCATCAATGTTGCTATCCATAGTGGCAATATTGGCATCGGTGAGTAATAAATCGATATCATTTAACTGTTCTGTGGATTCTGTAGCTTGCATAAGTCTCTCCGCGATAGTGTTCAAACGAGTTTAAAAACACATCTTGTATATACAAGATGATTATGCCATCTTACTAGGTATTGTTTATTTTTAATATACTAAAAATATTTATGCCAGCACCTAAGTTTACGCAAATAAAACAATTTATTGTGGACAAAATACGCAGTGGGCTTTGGCTTGAAAACCAACGTGTCCCTTCAGAAAATGAACTAGCAAAACAATTTACAGTAAGCAGAATGACCGCACGTCGGGCACTTAGCGAACTCACTGATGCGGGCATTTTAACCCGTAGCCAAGGCCTAGGAACGTTTGTAGCAAGCTTCAAGTCTCAGTCGTCATTACTTGAAATAAAAAACATCGCCAATGAAGTAAAAGAGCGAAACGGAAACTACAGCTGCACAGTCCAAGTATTAGAATCGATTAATGCCGTCGCGCCAATTGCAATTGCTTTAGGTGTAGAGGTAGATAGCGTGGTGTATCGCAGTGTCATAATTCATAATGAAAACGACAGTCCCTTGCAAGTAGAGGAGCGCTTTGTAAATCCGCCCCTTGCAAAAGATTATTTACAACAAGATTTTACCGCCCTTACCCCTCACGAATATCTCTCAACAGTTGCCCCTTTAACGCAAGCGAGGCATACGGTAGAGGCTATTACCCCAAACAGTGAAATGTGCCAATGGCTTAATTTATATAACGAAGAGCCCTGTTTACAAGTAATACGCCGTACTTGGTCGGTAAACGGAATTGTTAGTTTTGCACGACTTATATCGCCAGGCAGTAAGTATCGCTTGGGCGGACAATTAACATTTAAAAACAATAATAAAGCGCATAACACTTAAATTTAACAGGAGTGAATAATGGATCATCGACTGGACACACAACGCACAATTCGCGCACAGCATGGTAATCAAATATCTACTAAAAGCTGGCAAACCGAAGCAGCTAAACGCATGCTAATGAATAATTTAGACCCTGATGTTGCCGAGCACCCTCAAGCTTTGGTGGTGTATGGCGGAATTGGCCGTGCTGCCCGTGACTGGCCAAGCTACGACAAAATAATTGAGACGCTTGAGCGCCTTGACGATGACGAAACCCTATTAGTGCAATCAGGTAAACCGGTGGGGGTATTTAAAACTCATAGCAACGCACCGCGGGTATTAATTGCAAATTCTAACCTTGTTCCACACTGGGCTAACTGGGAACATTTTAACGAGTTAGATAAAAAAGGCTTGATGATGTACGGCCAAATGACCGCTGGCTCTTGGATTTATATCGGTTCTCAAGGGATTGTTCAAGGCACTTACGAAACCTTTGTAGCTATGGCAAAACAACATTTTTCAGGCGATGCCAAAGGTAAGTGGGTGCTAACAGGTGGCCTGGGAGGAATGGGCGGTGCACAACCATTAGCAGCAACCATGGCAGGCTTTAGTGCCTTAGTAGTAGAATGTGATGAAAGCCGTATCGATTTTCGAATAAAAACAGGGTACGTCGACGTAAAAGCCACAGATCTTGAGCATGCATTAAAATTAATAACCGATGCCTGCGTAAAAGGTGAAGCGCTTTCTGTGGGTTTACTTGGTAACGCGGCTGATGTTTTTAGTACCTTAGTAAAAAGTGGTATTACTCCCGATATAGTCACCGATCAAACCTCAGCCCATGATCCGCTTAACGGCTACCTGCCACAAGGTTGGAGTATGGAGCATGCTGCAAAAATGCGAATCGATAATCCACAAGCAGTGGTGAAAGCGGCCAAACAGTCAATGGCAGTTCAAGTAACAGCGATGTTGGCACTGCAAGATGCAGGCGCAGCAACTACCGACTATGGCAATAATATTCGTCAAATGGCGCTCGAAGAAGGCGTAACAAATGCATTTGATTTCCCTGGATTTGTACCTGCTTATATTCGTCCATTATTTTGTGAAGGCATTGGCCCATTTAGATGGGTAGCACTCTCAGGCGATCCCGAAGATATTTACAAAACAGACGCAAAAGTAAAAGAACTAATTCCTGATGATAAGCATTTGCATAACTGGCTTGATATGGCGCGTGAGCGAATTCAATTTCAAGGCTTACCTGCACGTATTTGTTGGGTTGGCTTAAAAGACCGAGCGCGTCTAGCGGTTGCCTTTAATGAAATGGTTAAAAACGGTGAGCTTAAAGCACCGGTAGTTATTGGCCGCGATCATCTTGACTCAGGCTCAGTAGCTAGTCCTAATCGTGAAACAGAGAGCATGCAAGATGGCTCCGATGCAGTCTCTGATTGGCCTTTATTAAATGCCCTGCTCAATACCGCAGGCGGTGCTACTTGGGTATCGCTTCATCATGGCGGTGGTGTAGGTATGGGCTTTAGCCAGCATTCAGGTGTGGTTATTGTTGCCGATGGTACCGATGAAGCAGAGCAACGCCTTGCAAGAGTGCTTTGGAATGATCCTGCTACCGGTGTGATGCGCCATGCCGATGCCGGTTATGACATTGCAAAAAATTGTGCACAACAACAAAACCTAGACCTACCTATGCTTAACAAGGATAAGTCATGATTTCATACACACTTACACCGGGTCAGCTTGAATTACATACCTTAAGAAAAATTAATCAATCGGCCGTAGATTTAACTTTGGCAACTGAAGCCGCTACACAAATAGCAGCCAGTGCCCAGACAGTTCAAGACGTAATAAACGAGCAGCGTACCGTATATGGTATTAATACCGGCTTTGGTTTATTAGCCAATACTAAAATAGCGAATGATGAGCTAGAACTATTACAACGCAGTATTGTGCTTTCACACGCTGCGGGCATTGGCGAGTTAATGGATGACAGCACGGTCAGATTAATGATCACCCTAAAAGTAAATTCTTTATCACGGGGTTATTCTGGTATTCGTCTAGCAGTCATTGAGTTTTTTATACAGCTACTTAAAAATGAAGTGTACCCATGCGTGCCTAAAAAAGGCTCAGTAGGCGCATCGGGCGATTTAGCCCCCCTTGCTCATATGTGCCTGCCTTTATTAGGTGAAGGGAAAATGCGCTATCAAGGAGAGCTAATAAGCGCAGAACAGGGGTTAAAAATTGCAGGGCTAGAGCCACTGATATTAGCTGCTAAAGAAGGCTTAGCACTATTAAATGGCACACAGGCCTCTACTGCATTCGCACTGCAGGGCTTATTTAGAGCAGAAGATTTGTACGCACAAAGCTGTGTTATTGGCTCTATAAGTATTGAGGCCGCCATGGGCAGTCGCGCACCGTTTGATGCTCGTATTCATGAGGTTCGTGGTCAAAAAGGGCAAATTGATACCGCGCACGTATTTAGAGAGCTATTAAGCACCCACTCACAAATTAGTGACTCACATATTAATTGTGAAAAAGTACAAGACCCTTATTGCCTGCGCTGCCAACCGCAAGTACTTGGTGCGTGTTTAACCCAAATACGCCAAGCCGCCGAAGTATTACTGTGTGAATCAAACGGGGTAACCGATAACCCACTCGTTTTTGCCGATGTGGGGGATATTATTTCAGGTGGAAACTTTCATGCTGAGCCCGTTGCTATGGCCGCTGATAACCTTGCAATTGCCATTGCCGAAATTGGCGCCTTAGCTGAGCGACGTATTGCCCTACTGATTGACTCTAATTTATCAAAATTGCCGCCATTTTTAGTTGAAAACGGTGGGGTAAATTCAGGGTTTATGATTGCTCAAGTAACCGCAGCTGCGCTCGCCTCTGAGAACAAGTCACTAGCACACCCAGCTTCGGTAGACAGCTTACCGACCTCAGCTAATCAAGAAGACCATGTCTCTATGGCAACTTTTGCTGCTAGGCGCTTAGTTGATATGGCTAATAATACGCAAGGCGTGTTAGCCGTTGAGTGGCTGAGTGCTTCTCAAGGGCTAGAATTTAGAGCGCCACTACATGCGTGTGAGCAGGTAGAAAATGCGAAGGCGCTGCTACGCCAACATGTTAGTTATTACGACAAAGACCGCTACTTTGCCCCCGATATTGAAGCGGCTAACAGACTACTAAGTGAAGGTAAGTTGTGCGACTTTATAAAAAATTCGCCCTTACCTTCTTATTAAATACCATACTGATAACTAAAACCCAGCGCTTCTATCGCTGAGCCAATAACTTTGCGCTCAGCGACTTCATCACTACTAAAACTGGGCATTTGTGTGCCATACAGCTCACACTTTTGTGCATAATAATCTGCTTTGCTCGGGTGCGCAGGGTTAACTACATTATAAATGCTTTGCCCTTGTGACCAATTGTTAAGTACCGCATAAATGGCATTGATCACATCTTGTTGATGCACCATGTTCACCACTTGCTGACTAGAGGTGTTGAGCTCCTTACCTGCCACAAAACGACCCGGCTCTCTGTTTGGCCCCAACAATCCGGCTAATCTTAGAACTTTACCTTGCTGTTCAAGTACTTGCTCTTCAGCATCATAGAGCTTTATTTGTCGCTCGTTAGTGCCAGATATATCGCTACTTTCACTATAAACTCCAGGCTCTTGATCATACACCCCAGTCGATGAGCACAATAAAAAACCTTTGCAATTAAGTTCAGTTGCCAGCTTTAACCCCTGCTCCAGCACTTGAGAATAATCACTTTCGCTGTCACGACTGCGCGGAGGTATAGCACACACCCAGTACGCGTTTTGTAAATCCACTTGGTGCTGCAGCTCGCCGTTTTGTAGAACAAACTGACGCTCAAAATCAAATTGATGAGTGTCACTACGATGAGTTCCTTGCACTTGCCAACCTTGTTTTTGTGCATCAATACATAAGGCTTGGCCAAGCCAACCAGCGCCAAGGACTACTAAGTTATCTTTGTTGGTTTGCACTTTATTACCCTTTTATTAAACTCAATCAACGTGTTATATAGCAATAAAAAAGATGACTAACTCTATGCTACTAAAAATAATATTAGCAAACGCTGGTTACAGAAGATATTAACATACACCTTTTTTACGATTAACAACCTCTTTAATGATAAAGCTTCCGTGCATACACATCTGCCGATAAACCGCATGACTTAAGTGACCTACCGAGATTAATTAATAAAATTATTGCTCAATTTAAGGATTAAAAAACGATAGCGACAAACAAGGCATTTAAGGGTGAAATTTAAGCGCTTCGCTCTTGTTTTTAATTTATTCAACACCATATCTTTAAAGCATTTCTAATCAACTTTAGCTACATAATGCTATTTTTATGAGCGAGATCTCATTTTTCTGTTTTAAATGAAGATCTTTTTATTGAGGTAGTTTGATGTTTAGCAGAGTCTGGTATAGTAGCGCAGGTAATAAACAGTGCTTTTTAAGCAGCTTAATACAAAATTGCTAATTAATGTGTCCTAAAGGTTAATTCAAAGAATACATTAATTATCAATTGTAAAAAATGGGTTAGCCGATGCACGGCTAGCAAAAAAACACATTGTAACGGTTTTATCATGATATCTAATTTATTTACCAAGATTTTTGGTAGTCGCAATGACCGCACTATTAAAAACCTAAGAAAGACGGTCGCACTGATCAATGCACTTGAAACGCAACTAGAAGCGCTTTCAGATGAAGATTTAAAAGCTAAAACAGCTGAGTTTAGAGAACGTTACGATAACGGACAAAGCCTAAGCGATATTCTACCAGAAGCATTTGCTGTGGTACGTGAGGCGTCAAAGCGTGTAAACGGTATGCGTCACTTCGACGTGCAATTATTAGGTGGTATGGTTTTACAACAAGGCCGTATTGCAGAAATGCGTACTGGTGAAGGTAAAACCCTAACCGCGACACTTCCAGCATATTTAAATGGCTTAACAGGTAAAGGCGTTCATGTCATTACCGTAAATGACTACTTGGCTAAGCGTGATGCTGAAACCAACCGTCCACTATTTGAGTTTTTAGGCTTAACCGTTGGTTGTAATGTTCCGGGCATGATGCCACAACAGAAAAAACAAGCTTATGCAGCTGACATCACTTACGGTACCAATAACGAGTTTGGTTTTGACTACCTACGTGACAACATGGCATTTAGCATTGAAGAGCGCGTTCAACGCCCATTATTTTATGCCGTAGTGGATGAAGTGGATTCAATCCTAATTGATGAAGCGCGAACGCCGCTTATTATTTCAGGCCCAGCTGAAGACAGCTCAGAGCTTTACACTGAAATAAATACCATTGTTCCTTTACTTGAACTACAAGAAAAAGAAGATGAGGAAGGGATTGAAGGTGATGGCGATTTCACTATCGATGAAAAATCTAAGCAAGTTCACCTAACTGAGCGTGGGCAAATAAAAGTTGAAGAGCTACTTACAGAGCGCGGCTTAATTGAAGAAGGTGATTCACTGTACTCAGCAGCGAGCATCACGCTACTCAGTCACGTTTATGCAGCTCTTCGTGCGCACAAGCTTTACCAAAAAGATGTTGACTACGTTATTAAAGAAAACGAAGTTATCATTATTGATGAGCACACAGGTCGCTCTATGGAAGGACGCCGTTGGTCAGAAGGTTTACACCAAGCTGTAGAAGCAAAAGAAGGTGTGAAAATTCAAAACGAGAACCAAACGTTAGCTTCTATTACGTTCCAAAATTACTTCCGCTTGTACGAAACGCTAGCAGGTATGACAGGCACAGCCGATACAGAAGCGTTTGAGTTTCAGTCTATCTACGGTTTAGACACAGTTGTTATGCCAACCAATAAGCCAATGATCCGTGATGATCGCGCAGATTTGGTGTACCTAACGCAAGAAGAAAAGTACGAAGCCATTTTAGCAGACATTAAAGACTGTCAAGAACGTGGTCAGCCAGTACTTGTAGGTACTATCTCAATTGAAAGCTCTGAGTACTTGTCGCAGTTTTTACGCAAAGAAAAAATTAAGCACAACGTACTTAATGCTAAATTCCACGCACAAGAAGCAGACATTGTTTCTGATGCGGGCTTACCAGGCACAGTCACCATTGCCACCAACATGGCCGGTCGTGGTACCGATATTGTACTTGGTGGTAACTGGAACAGCGAAGTTGAAAAACTTGAGAACCCAACTGACGAACAAATTGCTGAAATAAAAGCAGCATGGAAAATTCGCCATGATGCGGTAATCGATGCCGGTGGTTTGCACATTATTGGTACAGAGCGTCATGAATCACGTCGTATTGATAACCAATTACGTGGTCGTTCTGGCCGTCAAGGTGATGCTGGTTCAAGCCGTTTCTACCTATCGATGGATGATGCGTTAATGCGTATTTTTGCTGGTGAGCGCATGACTAACATGATGCGTAAACTAGGTATGCAACGCGGCGAAGCGATTGAACACCCATGGGTTAACCGCGCAATCGAAAATGCTCAGCGTAAAGTAGAAGCACGTAACTTTGATGTGCGTAAACAGCTACTTGAGTACGATGATGTAGCAAACGACCAACGTCGTGTTGTTTACTCTCAACGTAATGAATTGCTGGAAGAGGGTGATATTTCAGAAACAATTACCGCTATCCGTGGTGATGTACTCGCTGGTGTAATTGATCAATACATTGCCCCACAAAGCTTAGCCGAGATGTGGGATATCCCAGGACTTGAAGAACGCTTAAAGCAAGATTTCCTAATTGAGTTACCAATTACTCAGTGGTTAGCTGATGACAATAAACTGTACGAAGAAAAACTTCGTGAGCGTATTGAAGAAGCGGTTGAACAAGCCTACAAGCAAAAAGAAGAAATGGTCGGCGATTCTGTACTGCGTCAGTTTGAAAAAGCTATTATGCTTCAAAGTCTTGACCAACATTGGAAAGACCATCTTGCTGCAATGGATCACTTACGCCAAGGTATTCACTTACGTGGTTATGCACAAAAGAATCCTAAGCAAGAATACAAACGTGAGTCGTTTGAATTGTTCTCTGAAATGCTAGAAAACTTAAAAGTCGATGTGGTCGGTATTTTAAGTAAAGTGCAAGTTCGCGCTGAAGAAGATGTTGAAAAAGTAGAAGAGCAACACCGTAAAAGTGAAAATGCCCCTCGCGAATATCAACATGAAGAAGCAGAGCACGTAGGTGGTGAAGCACCGCAAAGCGCTCAGGTTATGGCACGTAGCGAGCCAAAAGTTGGCCGTAACGATCCATGTCCATGTGGTTCAGGCCAAAAATACAAACAATGTTGTGGTAAATTAAAATAACACCACTTTGTTACGTTAGATAAAAAGCGACGCTTGCGTCGCTTTTTTTATGCTATTTAAGGGAGAGGTAATGACTAAAGTAATCATCAATGTTGCTGTGGGTGTAATTAAAAAAAATAACAATTTGTTTATTTGTAAACGTGCAGATGAGCAACATCAAGGTGGGCTATGGGAGTTTCCTGGTGGCAAAGTTGAAGCTGGAGAAAGTGTATTTCAAGCCCTAAAACGTGAACTGCTAGAAGAAGTAGGGCTGACTATTCATAGTTCAAGCGAACTTATCATTATAGAGCATGACTATGGCGATAAATGCGTACGACTTAATGTGCATGTGGTCAGTAACTTTAATGGTCAAGCTCATGGCGCAGAAGGACAACCAAGCGAATGGGTCAGCATAGACGAACTTGATAACTATGATTTTCCTGCTGCTAATGTTGAGATAATCAGCGCCATAAAAACGAAATATAGCTAGTTTTATCATCAGGTATATAAGTAACTAAAAAGCCAGTGAGCATCATGCTCACTGGCTTTTTATTTTGCGATTAGTTTAAGCTCAAATTACCAAATTTTTACGCGATCTTCAGGCTTGATATACATTTTATCGCCCTCTTTAACATCAAACGCTTGGTAAAATTCTGGCATGTTCGACAAAATACCAATTACGCGATAATGACTCGGTGAATGTGAATCGGTCATTAAACGATTACGTAATGCCTCATCACGGTATTTACGACGCCAAATTTGCGACCATCCCATAAAGAAGCGTTGGTCACCCGTATAACCTTCAATAATGGGCGCTTTCGAATCACCTAGCGATAACTGATACGCTTTATAAGCGACGGTTAAGCCGCCTAAATCACCAATGTTTTCACCCAGTGTCAGCTCACCATTAACGCTGGCATCTTCAAACGGTTTATATTGATTATACTGTGCAACTAGGGCAGCACTTCGCTGTTCAAACTGCTTAAGGTCTGACTCGCTCCACCAATTACGTAAATTGCCATCACCGTCGTATTTTGCCCCTTGGTCGTCAAAGCCATGGCCTAACTCATGGCCAATAACCGCACCAATAGCACCATAGTTAACAGCATCATCCGCTTCTAAATTAAAGAAAGGAGGCTGCAGAATCGCCGCAGGGAATACTATTTCGTTATTCACTGGATTGTAGTAAGCATTCACTGTTTGTGGAGTCATATGCCACTCAGATCGATCAACTGGCTTACCTAATTTAGCAATCATATCTGCATAAGCCCATTCACTGTAGCGAATATAGTTACCTACCAGTTCATCAGGGTTAATCGCTAAATCTGAGTAATCTTTCCATTTATCTGGGTAACCAATTTTAGGGGTAAACTTATTGAGTTTTTCTTGCGCCGCCACTTTTGTTTCAGGGCTCATCCACTCAAGGTTTTCAATTGCCACTGAATAGCCTTTAATCACATTATCAACTAACTCTTCCATACGTGCTTTTGCTTCTGGCGGGAAGTTTTCTTTAACGTAGACTTTACCTAAAATTTCACCCAGTACACTGTTTGATGCATCAACGGCTTGCTTCCAAAGTGGTGCTTGCTCTTCAACACCACGCAACGTGGTGCTGTAAAAATTAAACTTCAAATCCACTAAATCTTTATTAAGTAGCTGCGCGTAATTACTAACAAAATGGAATTTTAAATAGTTTTGCCAAACAGCTAAGTCAGTATTGTTGAAAATCTCTGCAAATTTTTCAAAGTAACTTGGTTGGCGCACAATTAACTCTTGAGCATCAACGCCAACTGCTTCGAAATAGGCATTTAAATCAAACTCACCCATTAGCGAGTTAGCTTCAGCTACCGTCATTTTATTGTATGACTTAGTTGCATCACGGCTTTGCACTCGGCTCCACTGTGCATCAGCAAGTGTCGTTTCAAGTGCTAATATCGCTTTGGCTGCATCAGCGGCATTATTAACGCCAGCTTTAGCTAAAATATCGGTGATATACGTTTGATAAGCCGCGCGAATTTTTGTGAATTTTTCATCATCTTTTAAATAGTAGTCGCGGTCAGGTAAACCAAGTCCCGCTTGATAGGCATAAAGCGCATTTTCACTTGAGTTTTTAGCGTCATTATTAACATACCAGCCAAAAGGAAGATCGCCACCTTTAACTTGTAGCTGTGCCATCAGTGTGACCAACGCGGCTTTATCTTTCACTGTATCAATGCTTTTAATAGCTGGCTCAAGTGGCAAAATACCTAACTCTTCACGAGCATTTTCAGCCATATAGCTAGAATAAAATGCACCAATCTTATATTCATCTGAACCTGGTTTTGCACTACTATTAGCACTGGCGTTTTCAAGCACTGTTTTCATTGCTTTTTGCGATTCATCATATAACTGTGAGAACGACCCATAGTTAGACTTGTCACCTGGAATCTCAGTTTTTGCTAACCATTGACCATTAACATGGTAATAAAAATCATCCTGTGCACGAACACTTTTATCCATATTTTGTAAATCAACACCTAGCGCACCAGGAGCCGCCACCGGTGCAGTTACTGTGGTTGATTCTGCTTTCATTTGTTGTGGCTTTTCGCCGCAGCCAACCAAACCTAACGCCAATGCAATACTGGCGGCAGTCATTGTTATTTTTTTCATAAGAATTCCGTATATTAATTAGAATAAATACGCATTTCATTAAGATTTGATAACTCAAAAAAACAACAATAGGATGCAGTCTATTACCTGCTTAATGAAATACGCATCAGCTACAACCTAATTTAGGAAGCACTAGCTAAGCATAATAAACCTGATTTAAATAACAATGAAATCGAATATGTAACAAAGTATTTTGCGTTTGTTCAAAGCGTGAAAAAGAGCCTAGTGTGAGGGCTAGCTAGGGCTTACTTTTGCCATGTAAAGCTAAGCGCTGCAGCTTTTCTTTTAATGAAGGAGGAGCAGAATCTGCGATCGCATTCAAATAATCAGCCGTTTGCTCACTCATTTTAAGAGAGTTAGTCGCTTGGCTATCTGTCGCTTTAGGACGATTACTTAATCGTTGGGTTGCTTGTGGATTGGCGGTAATTTTTATTTGCCCAAGCTCTGCCATACCTGCGGCTCTAAAATGAGACTGCATATCCATTTTTAAATAATTAAGCCTAAGAGCAATAGGAGCTGAAACAGCTTCTATCATCAATGTGCCGTCACGATAATTACTTACTCGACATTTATCGCCTAGCTTAGGCCCTAAAAAATCGCGTAACAGCTGTTGCTGTGTATCCAATGCTTGGCTTTTTCCCGCATAGGCTGCTAAACGGTTGTTTAGCCCGGCCATAATGTCGGTTAATGGTTTTGGCGCATATCTATCTTTAGCCATATCACACCTTAAAAACCTCAAAGGAAAGTTTGCTTAAATTAAGCTTAATTTAAGCAAACAAAGTGGGTGTATACCAATTCGCTGAATTAAGTATTATTGTGGATGGGTATTAAGCACCCGCAATTTGCATTTGCTCAATCAGCACTGAGCCCGTTTGAATACCACCACGTCGCTCTATATCGCCACCAATAGCTGAAATACCTTTAAACATATCTCTTAAGTTACCAGCAATAGTTATTTCACTTACTGGGTACTGTATTTCACCATTTTCAACCCAAAAACCAGCTGCACCACGAGAGTAGTCACCAGTCACGGTATTTACACCCTGCCCCATAAGTTCAGTGACTAACAAACCCGTGCCCATGGTTTTCAATAGTGTAGCTAAGTCCTGATGGGTTTGCTCAACCAACCAGTTATGAATACCACCGGCATGGCCTGTTGGCGTCATATTCATTTTACGCGCTGCGTAGCTCGCTAATAAATATGTTTGCAATTCACCACCGTGTATTATTTCTCTGTCTAGAGTTTTAACCCCTTCGCTATCAAAAGGTGATGATGCTAACCCTTTTAATAAGTGTGGGCGCTCTGAAATATTAACGGTTTTGCTGAACACTTGTGTACCTAAGCTATCCAGTAAAAAACTGGATTTACGATACAGTGCGCCACCGCCGATTGCAGACACTAAATGGCCAAACAATGAGTTAGCAATATCGGCTCTAAAAATAACCGGCACTTTCATGGTACCTAGTTTTTGACTGTTTAGTTTAGCTAGGGTTTCTGCAGCGGCTTCAAGCCCAACACTTGCAGCATCTTTTAGCCCTGCTTGATCGCGGGAAATTGTGTAGGCTGAGTCGCGCTGCATATGCTCGCCCTCTTTGCCTATTACCATAGTGCTTATGCTATGGCGTGTTCTTGGGTAGCCTGCAATTAAACCATGACTATTGCCATACACTCGCAGCCCTTGGTGTGAAGAAAAGCTAGCACCATCAGAATTCACAATTCGCTCATCCGCATTTAATGCGGCTTGCTCAGCAGCATGACATAAATCAATCCCTTGCTCAGGACTTACATCCCAAGGATGAAATAAATCTAAATCTTTAGGCGAAAACTCAAGTAATTCTTTATCAGCAATACCATTACACGGATCATCTGAGGTGAATTTAGCAATATCTATGGCTTTTTCGACCACAGATCGCAATGTTTTTGGATTTAAGTCAGCCGTAGAGGCGGAGCCTTTGTTATTACCAACATACACGCTAATACCTAAACCACCGTCTTGATTAAACTCAATGGTTTCTACCTCGCCCATGCGCGTACTTACCGACAGCCCTGATGTGCTCGACATAGCAGCTTCTGCAGCAGTAGCGCCTAGTTTTTTTGCATGTTCGAGTACTTCAGAAACGGCATCTTTTACTTGAGAAATTTGCGAATAAATTGGATCTTGGTGTTGGCTTTTCATAAATTCTGTCCTGAGCCCTGAAGGCCATGTTGCACACATTTTTTATATTTAAATGCTAACACACTCACTGCACCACATCAGCTAATATTAATCACTAAAAGAATCGCGTATAATAGACAAAGTTATTTTTACTTAAGAGCACCCCATGGCGAAGAAAAAAGGCAAGCCTGCTGAAATTGAAGAAGAAATTATATATGTATCAAAAAGTGAACTTAAGCGCGAAGCGCAAGAGTTTCATCAGTTAGGGTCTGAAATTGCCAAAATGGGTAAAAAGCAGCGCGAACGCTTACCGCTTAATGATGACTTAAAAGAAGCAATGGTTGTTGCCGATAAAATTAGTAATAAAAGTGATGCATACCGCCGCCACTTAAATTACATAGCAAAAACCCTTCGTACAGTAGAAAACATTGAAGAAATTAAAGCGATCATTGATGTAATGCTTAATAAAAATAACCAAGCAGAGGTTATGATCAAAAAGATTGAGCAGCTGCGCAGTGATTTAATTGAGCAAGGCGATGACTTAATCAACGAAACAATTGAACAATACCCAGCTCTTGAGCGCCAAAAAATGCGCCAACTGGTGCGTAATGCGGCCAAAGAAGTAAAAGCAGAAAAGCCTGCGAGAGGCTACAAAGAGCTATTTCAGTATTTAAAAGACGCCATAATGTAACGCAGCCACGTTACATACTAAAAAGGTGCTACGGCACCTTTTTTTGTTGTAGATCAAAACCCCTTCCCCTTTCCTTTTTTACAATACGCAGCAACTTAAAAGATAAGGTGCGTGTGATGATTAAACTTCCTCAATGGGATCAAACTTTAATAAACAAATACAATGTATCGGGCCCGCGTTACACGTCTTACCCGACTGCACTTTCGTTAGCCGACGGCTATCAGCAACAAGATTTGATTAGCGCTATTGAATCATCGCAAACCCGTGCTTTGTCTTTATATATTCACATTCCTTTTTGTAGCCAGCTTTGCTATTACTGTGGCTGTAATAAAGTCATTACTCGCCATCAATCTAAAGCTGATACCTACCTAGATTTTTTAGCTAAAGAAATCGTGGCACAAGCGCCGCTATTTCAAGACTATCGGGTTGAGCAATTACATTTAGGAGGCGGTACTCCAACCTTTTTGACCGCAGCCCAAATGACTCGCTTAGTAAAGCTACTAGAGCAACACTTTAACTTTAGCGATACCTGTGAGCGCGGTATAGAAATAGACCCTCGCTCACTGGCTGACAATATGCTGATTGACTTAAGCGAGATGGGATTTAATCGTGTGTCATTTGGTATTCAAGATTTTAATGATCAAGTTCAGCTAGCTGTTAACCGCCCTCAACATGTTGATGAGGTAAAGCAGTTAATTACCCAAGCAAAACAATTAGGCTTTAAATCAATTAATGCAGATATGATTTATGGACTGCCATTACAAACACCTGAGAGTTTTAAGCAAACTATTGAGCAACTGATTGCTTTAGACCCCGACCGTGTTTCAGTATTTAACTACGCTCATTTACCTGATCGTTTTGCCGCTCAACGTAAAATAAAAGATGCTGATTTACCCAGTGCCCATAATAAGCTCACTATGTTCAAAAATACCCTAGAGCAAATGACACAGGCGGGCTATCAATTTATAGGTATGGATCACTTTGCAAAAGTTGATAATGAATTGGCTATTGCTCAAAATAGCGGCCAACTGCATCGTAACTTTCAAGGTTACACTACCCATGGAGAATGTGATTTACTAGGCTTAGGGGTCTCGTCAATATCGCAAATAGGCACAGCCATACTACAAAATAAGAAAGAGCTAAAACACTATTACCAAACAATCGATGAGCAAGCAGGCAGTGCCATTAATAAAGGCATGCATTTAACCCAAGATGACCTTATTCGAGCGGATGCAATTAAACAACTTATTTGCCAGTTTGAGCTTGATATGAGCGTATTCGCGAACAGACATAAAATCAGCTTTAATGACTACTTTAAAGATGCCTTAGAGGCACTCACACCATTAATTGCCGATGAAATGGTAACAATAGAAAACAACCTAATTAGCGTAACACCAAAAGGGAATTTATTTATTCGTATTATTTGTATGTGCTTTGATGCGCACTTACAAAAACAAATAAATGCCACTCGCTTCTCACGGGTTATATAATTTAAAAAATAGCGCGCATAAAAAAAGCAGACCTAGGTCTGCTTTTTTATGCTGTAAAATTTAAGTGCTAGTTAAAAACCACGTTTTCGCTGCCTTGGGCTGCTTTAAACTCAACAATAATTTTTTTACAGTCAGCTTCAATTTCATCACTCAGTGATTCTTCTGCGCGCCAGCGTGCGGTATCTTGCTTAAAAATTTCTTTTTTAGCGTACTTTTTGCGCGAATCGTGAGTTGGCATTTCTTTTACCACGTCGTACATTTTATAAATGCCTGGGTATGCAGTTGTTAAGTCACGCTCAGTATCAAAACTATATTGCGACATCAGCACCCAAATACGTAAACAGCCCTCAGAGTAATCACATTGCTTTTCATTCATCGCACGTGCAATTAAATGAATACTATCGGCTAGCTTTGCATTACGTTTTAAACGCGACTGCTTAAGTTTTTGCTGTTGCTCTGCCTGTTGTTTGCTAATTAGCTTTTTTTGCACACTTAGCTTGTAGAGCAACTGACCCGCATAAAATGCCAAGCCCGCTATAATAGCAGCACCTACAACTAAGGCTAAGATCACTGCTGTACTCATTGCGTATCCTTATTACTTATCTTCGTCGTCATCTAGCCATTCATTAGCTAGGTCGTTTGATAGGTATTGATCAAAATCTGAATTACTTTCTTCATCACTGAAGTCATCTTCAAATTCTTCTTCATCTTCAATGCCTAATAACTTACACAGCACTTGGTGACGCGCTATACGGCTATTAAAGTATTTAGCATCTTTACCCGTTAGCATTTCACCTTGCTCATGACGCTCAACTAATTTAAGCAAGCGCTCATCATTTTCAAGCGCCTCTAATTCTTGCTCAGGCGTTAACTCAGGCTCAATCGCCTTTTTAAGCTCTGCTACAGGCTTAAGGGTACGTTTCATTTCGACTTTTGGTTCAGCGGCTGGGGCAACTAATGGTACTGCTTTTTTACTACCAACACGTTTGTCTTTAGCAGCCGAACCTGTTTTTTGAGTGTCATTACTCAATGCATCAGGTGCATTACGTGAACCAGGCTTAGCGCCTTTGGTTTTCTTTACACGTTGCTCTTTCAATGCACGCATTTCTTTAAGCTTATCTTGGCTTAAACGAACGGGTCCATTTGATGGAATTTTACGTGACTTTTTCTTTCTACTCATATCTTGATCGTCTCACTTAAGAGGTTTTGAGCGAGGCGCAACTCAATGGGCATCGCGATGCTGGCCTAGCCAGAAGAATTCGGTTTGCGTTTTAGAGGTTGGGTTTCTCTATATACGCCAAAGCATATTTAGATGCTTTTTTTAAACGGGGGGTATTGTAACAGGACAAATAAAAAGGCGGTAGAGAAAACATCTCTACCGCCTGCTAATCTGAGCGCCATTATATGGACACTTCTCCCTTCGACTTTTTAGTCTTTATTATTTTTATTATTATTTCTTTATCCGTATTATTATTATTTATCTTCCGTGTAGCATTCCATTTTGTTTTTATTATTAAACTTCCATGAGTTTTTATTATTTTCGGTCTTTCCTGACACTTTTTTGTTATTTCCTTTAGTAGCACTCTCAATGTGCTATTCAGTCGTGCCGCGCTACGATCCTTATAACGTTTTCCTATTTGTTATTATTGTTGCGACAGGGGTTAATTTACTCGTTAATAATTTTGTTACAACTAATTTATATCTTTTTTCTTATGTAAAACATAACAAAAGACGTTAAAAATCATAAATTACAATAAGTTAAATTGAAAAACAAAAATAAAATGAGACTTTTCTTACAATATAGTATGGTCAATGTCTTACAAGTAAAGGGGCTTTATCGGTCATTGCAGAAACAAAAAAAGCAGCCAAGGCTGCTTTTTGTCTACTTAACATTGTATTATGTTAACAATATCTAAATAAATACGACTTTAGTGTAGACCGCCAAGGTATTTAGATAGTGTTTCAATGTCTTTATCTGTTAATTTCTGAGCAATATCTTGCATAACACCATTTAGGTCGTTATTACGAGTGCCATCTCTGAACTGTTCAAGTTGTGACTTGATGTATTCAGGATGTTGAAAAGAAATTTTTGGGAATTTAGCTAATGAAGAGCCATTACCACGTGGACCATGACAAGCTGCACATGATGGAATTCCGCGTTCAGCGTCACCCGCTTTGTACAACATGGCGCCTGTTTCTTGAATATCTTTAGGTGTAGCACCTTCAGACATGTTCAAAGAAGCAAAGTAAGCAGACAAGTCTTTCATATCTTGATCGCTCAATGGCATTGCCATACCGCTCATTACTGCATTCATTCGACCTTCTTTACCGCCCGAAGTCATACCTAATTTAAATTCAGTAAGTTGCTTATATATGTAATCTGCGTGTTGCCCTGCAATTTTTGGGTAGATGTTAACCGGCGCATTACCGTCTGGGCCGTGACAAGCCGCACACGTTGCTGATTTTTCTTTACCTGCGTTTACATCGCCATCAAATGCTGTTGCGTTGCTTGCTGACAACGCACCAAGCAATATAGTTAAAGATAGTGCTATTTTTTTCATGGTGAATTCTCTGTTTCCGACCCTGTATCATCTACAATATGGATGTTGTGATTTTTATATTCTACACGATATTAAATTCTCTGGCACGTTTTCTACACACATTAAACCTATAAATTATAGGGTTTTGAGTAAAATTAATCGCTAAGCCAGTTAAAATGTACCATCAGCAACGGTTTTACATGCTCAAATACACTTTTTAATAGCTACTTTATAGTATAAAATACGCGCCACGGGTGAATTTGGTTTACCCAATGTTATTTTTTTTAGTTTTAGGAGAGCCTGTGCTCAAATCTCGTATCAAGTATAACACTGCGTCTTTTGTTACAAGCGCGCCAGACATCACTAAATTACCTGCTGATACGGGAATTGAAGTCGCGTTTGCCGGTCGCTCAAATGCAGGTAAATCAAGTGCGCTTAATGCCCTTACCGATCAAAAGTTAGCACGTACTAGTAAAACACCTGGCCGTACTCAGCTGATCAACACATTTGAACTTGCCGATGTAGATGACATGCGCCTAATTGACTTACCAGGTTATGGCTTTGCGAAAGTGCCAATTGAAATGAAAAAGAAATGGCAAAAGTCGCTAGGCGAATACCTACAAAAACGTCAAAGCTTAAAAGGTATTGTGGTGTTGATGGATATTCGTCACCCATTAAAAGATTTAGACCGTGATTTAATTAATTGGGCTGTAGGTAGTGAAATTCCAGTATTGGCACTATTAACTAAAGCAGATAAGCTCAAGCAAGGTCCACGTAAATCACAGGTACTTAGTGTTCGTCGTGAATTGAGTGAATTAGATGGCGATATAACAGTTCATGCATTTTCATCACTTAAAGGCACAGGCTTACCAGAAGTCGCTAAAAAGTTAGATGAGTGGTACTTAGGTCCAATCGTAGCAATTCCACCTGCTGACAAAGAGTAATTACCCTAAATAAAACCGCTCATTCGCGGAGGTAATAAAATAGCCGAGCTCATCAGTTTCGGCTATTTCAGCCCACTGATAAAACACATTTCTGGCAACTCGCGCAAAACAACCATAGGGTAATTGCATATAAGGCACTGCAGCGCCTTTGTAATTATTAATATATAGCGGCTCAGCACGACTTAGTAGCCAGGTACGCTGTAGATTATCAATACAACAAATAACATCGCCATCAGAGGTCGACTCACGATGCCAACTTACAATAATAAATGGCGCATCCTTAGCCTCAATCGCAATTTTCTCTACTGGCGTTTTTAAATAAAACTGTCCATCTTCGCGGCACAACACACTAGCAAACAGTTTTATCATGGCTTGGCGGGTAATTTCACTACCCGCATAAAACCATTTACCTTGCTCGTCAATCAGCAGTGGCAATTGCCCGCAATGAGCAGGCTGCCATTGTTCAAAAGGTTTACTTGGCTCGCTTAGTTGCTTACTAAGTTCGTTCAGAGAAATCACTGTTTTTTAAAGGTCAGTGCAAAAGTAACCGGTACCGCAGTAGCAATCGAAGGTAAGCCGGCTAGTTTTTGTAACTGCATTATCCCTTCGGTGACTTTAAAGTCATCGCTATTAATAATGATAGGTGTAAATGATGCAACGCTTAAATCCCCGTTTTCCGCACTACTAACAAGTACATCAACTGTAAGTGGCTTTTTATGACCGTGAAAGTCTAGCTCGGCGCTAACACCTTTTAATACGTACTGCCCAGGCTGCTTAATAAGTGACAATTTATCAGATAAGTCAGCGGTTAATACTGCATTTGCAAAAGTGTCAGATTCAAACAAAATTTTGCTTAGGCGCTCGTTACGAATAGGAATAAACGTTTCAGCTGAGGTTAAATCAACATTTACGCTAAACTGACCTTGCTCACTCAATTGCCCTGATAACTGAGTAAAATGGCTTGCCTCAGCAATGCTATTTTTTTTAATTGAGACAAAACTTAATTGGCTTTTATCGTTGAGTAACTGCCAGTTTGCCGATGCAACACCTGAAACTAGTAAACATGATAAAGATAAACCTGCTACAGCTAACGTTTTAAACATAATGCACTCCTAAAATAAAAGATTTATACCCGAAAAAATAATACTTTGATCAGTCAAATTAAAAATCACTAGTACGCTGAGTTAAAAAGAAAACGCACAGTAAACTGATGGTATCACTTGAAACGCTAAGTGCAATTAGAGAATAAATTTAACGCTTTGGAGTAAAGCTATAAAAAAACGGCCCATCAAATATATGATAGGCCGATATAGCAAACTGGGGAGAAGCTATCAATACGTTGCATCTTACGATGCATCATCAACAGGATGTCCTACAGGATGAGGACGGGCGGCACTTTACCAAAAGCAAGCGTAAAAATACAAGCATATTATCGATATTCGAAGCGAATTGACGAACCTCTAACGATTTAATACAAACTGCTGTTTAATTTAACTTTTTTTTAACCTGCAAGCTAAAAGAAAAGCGCCTATTGGCGCTTTTAAATAATTCTTTTTAACTGTTGTGTTTACCTAAGACAAGGCATCCTTGGCATACCAAATTAGTGCGCTTGTTCCCAGTTATCACCTTCGTCAGCTTCAACTATAAGTGGTACATCTAGCTGTGCCGCTTGTGACATCAGCTCACAAATTTGCTGAGTGTATTGCTCAGTGCACTCTGTTTTAATCTCAAATACCAATTCATCGTGTACCTGCATAAGTAGCTTAACCGTATTAGGCGCTTGCTGGTTGACCCATGCATGTACTGTTAACATGGCTTTTTTAATAATATCGGCAGCAGTGCCCTGCATAGGGGCATTAATTGCTGCGCGCTCAGCGCCTTTGCGGCGTGCTCCATTGCGGGCATTTATTTCTGGTAAATGTAAACGGCGGCCAAAAATAGTTTCTACGTAACCATTTTCTGCTGCTTTTTCACGGGTCGTTTCCATGTATTCTAAAACACCTGGGAAACGCTCAAAATATTTATCAATATAATGCTGCGCTTCATGGCGTGGTACATCAAGTTGACGTGCCAGACCAAATGCCGACATGCCATAAATTAAGCCAAAGTTAACGGCTTTAGCTTTACGGCGCATATCAGATGTAACCTCTTCAAGCTCAACTCCAAATACCTCAGCAGCTGTAGCGCTATGCACATCTAAGCCATTTGCAAAGGCATTGAGCAACCCTTTATCTTGTGAAAGATGCGCCATAATACGCAGCTCTATTTGGCTGTAATCGGCCGCCACAATTTTATATCCATCAGCAGCAATAAAGGCTTCACGAATACGGCGCCCTTCTTCTGAACGAATAGGAATATTTTGTAGGTTAGGATCGCTTGAACTTAATCGACCCGTTGCTGTTACCGCTTGATGATAAGAAGTATGCACACGCTTGGTTTGCTCATTCACGATCAGTGGCAATTTATCTGTGTAAGTTGATTTAAGCTTAGATAAACCGCGATGCTCAATAATCACTTTAGGCAATGGGTAATCGTGTGCTAATTCTTGCAGTACTTCTTCTGCTGTAGAAGGCGCGCCTTTGGGTGTTTTTTTGATAACGGGCAATTCTAGCTTTTCAAATAACAGTACTTGTAATTGCTTTGGCGAGCTTAAGTTAAACGGTTCGCCTGCGATTTCAAACGCTTCTTTTTCAAGCTCAAGTAATCGTTCACCTAAGCGTTGGCTATGCGTGGCCAACATATTGCTGTCGATAGCAACACCGGTGCGCTCAATGTCAGAAATAACGCTTACTAGTGGCATTTCTATATTTTCAAACACTGATTTAAGCTTTTCATCCGCTTCAAGTTTCGGCCATAGTACTTGGTGTAAACGCAAAGTAATATCGGCATCTTCTGCGGCATAAGGCGCCGCTTTTTCAAGTTCGATTTGATTGAACGTGAGCTGCTTTTTACCTTTACCAGCAATGTCTTCAAAGCTAATATTTTTGTGGCCTAAATATTTAAGTGCTAATGAGTCCATATCATGACGAGTACCTACGCTGTTAAAAACATAAGACTCCAACATAGTATCAAACTTAATACCATTTAATTCATAGCCAGCATTGGCAAGCACACTTTTATCGTATTTTAAATTTTGACCAACTTTAGCTTTATTTTCGTCAGCTAATATTGGCCCAAGCTTTTGCATCACAAATTCAAGGCTTAGCTGTTCAGGCGCACCTGGGTAATCATGTGCAACCGGTAAGTAGGCGGCTTCCCCTGCTTTTACTGCGAAACTCATCCCTACCAACTGCGCTTTCATATACTCTAAACTGGTTGTTTCAGTATCAAAAGCAAATAGCTCAGCTTCATTGAGCTGCTCTATCAATGTATTAAATTGGGCCTCAGTTAAAATCGTTTCATAGTGCGCATCTTCAACTTTTGGCAACTCATTCTCTTGGGTTGGGACCGCTAAATGTGTGTCAGCATCTTTTGGATTGTCTAGTAATTCAGCTAGCCAGCGACGGAATTCACACTCACCGTATAAGGCAATTAATTCGTCTTTATTCGGTGTTTGCAATTTAAAAGTATCAAGATCAGATTCAACCTCCACATCACACTTAATAGTGGCAAGTTCATAGCTCAATGGTAAATGATCAATCGCTTTTGCAAGCTTTTCACCTATTTTACCTTTGATATCAGCAGCATTATCAATTACGCCCTGAAGCGATCCGTACTTTTGTAACCATTTAACCGCAGTTTTAGGCCCGCACCCTTCAACACCAGGAATATTATCTACTTTATCGCCCATTAAGGCTAAATAATCGATAATAAGTTCAGGCCCAACACCAAACTTTTCAACCACAGTGTCGGGATCTGAAATACTATCAGTCATGGTATTGATCAAAGTGACATGCTCATTAACCAACTGCGCCATATCTTTATCACCAGTTGATACCAGTACATGGCGTTGTTGCTCAGAAGCAATACGTGCAAATGTACCAATCACGTCATCGGCTTCTACACCTTCAATACTAATTAATGGAAAACCCATCGCTTTGATAATGCTGTGCAGCGGCGCTATTTGGGTTCGCAGATCATCAGGCATTGGTGGACGATTCGCTTTATATTCGCTGTACATGTCATTTCTAAAAGTTTTACCTTTGGCATCAAATACCACCACCATATGTGAAGGATCGTATTGTTTGATCAAACTTTTCAGCATGTTTACCACGCCATAAATAGCGCCGGTGGCTTCACCTTTAGAATTAGTTAAATGAGGTGGCGAATGATAAGCACGAAACAAATATGAAGAGCCATCAACAAGAACAAGCGGGTTTTCGGGGATCTGAGCCATGGTAAAATTGGATCCTAAATACAAAAAAGTAATATAAGTATAAGCATGCCATAAGGCAGTAAATAAAACGACTGTGAATTAATGTGATTAAGAGCGCTACATTTTTAGCAACTTGTGGATAACTATGTAGATAACACCCACAAACTATCCATCCGAAACATAGCAAAATGCTTAGATTAGTTTGTAATTTATTGTTTTGTTTAAAAAAAGATAATTCGAGGTTCTTTTTTATTATTCTTCTATCAATGTGGAAAAGGCATTTAAACCGTTACTGGTGTTGTAACCCACTTTGATTATTTACGTCCATTTAAATAACTGGATGAGCATTCTAGCATAATGGATCAAAGATCATAGCGATCCTTTATAATTTTTTTTACCCTTACTAGTTATCAAATGGCATATAGCGCATAACAACTTACTTTGCGGCTAAAAAACCAGCAAATAAATTTTTAGATAGGCTGATTCGTCGTGTTAAACTTTATTAAAATGACTTCAATGGAGCAAAATAATATGAAAAATATAGCGGTAATTTTAGCAGGTTGTGGCGTATTTGATGGCAGTGAAATTAATGAAGTAGTGCTTACTTTATTACACATTGAAAAAAACAACGCGAAATATCAGTGTTTTGCGCCCGATATTACGCAGTACCATACTCTTAATCACATTACTGGTGAAGAAATGGCAGAGTCGCGTAATGTATTAGTGGAATCGGCTCGAATCACCCGTGGCAATATAAAGTCACTCGCTGAATTAGACATTACACAATTTGACGCTTTAATTATTCCCGGCGGCTTTGGTGTAGCTAAAAACTTATCTGACTTTGCTATTAATGGCACTAACGCGAAAGTAAATGACGAAGTACTGAGCGCTTGTAAAGCATTTGCAAAAGCAAATAAAGCCACCGGTTATATGTGTATTGCACCCGCTTTATTGCCATTCATTTATAATAAACCACAGCTCACTATTGGTAATGATAGCGACACGGCCGATGCTTTAACCACATTAGGCGCTGAGCATATTGAGTGTAAAGTGGATGATATTGTTATTGATAAAAATAATAAGCTGGTTACAACACCTGCTTATATGTTGGCACAATCAATTATGGATGCCGATGCAGGAATCGAAAAACTAGTACGTAACGTATTGGCCATTAGCTAATTATTAGGGTTCTGATCGCATTTAGATGTCTAATGATCCCGTTTTATTTAGGTAATTTATTGAGTTAAGACAATCATTAGTCGTATTTATAAATAAAATCGACTCTGAGCATTTTATAAATCACTGAGTGGAGTTATAATTGGTCTAAATTCCGTCATTTAAAATCGTGATTGATCACGTTCAAATTGAAGTGGGCAAGGCAAAATGAAAAAACTATCAGCTGCAGCATTACTTGTGCTAGCAACCACCGCATACGCACAGCCATATGATAACTCTATGACTGAAGATGCAATTAAAAAACGTTTAGCGCCTATTGGTGCTGTTTACCTTGAAGGTGAGAAAGTAGCGGTTGCTGCACCAACAGGTCCTCGTTCAGGCGAGCAAGTATATCAAGCAGCCTGTTTTGCTTGTCACGGCACAGGTGCTTTAGGCGCTCCTAAATCAGCTGACGATTGGGCTCCTCGTATCGCTAAAGGAAAAGACACCTTATTAGATCATGCGATCAATGGCTTTAATGCCATGCCACCGCGTGGAACGTGTATGGATTGTTCTGATGATGAAATAAGCGCAGCAATCGATTTCATGACCGCTAACTAAAATTAGCCAAGTCAAAATGCTTTAAATAAAAGGTTTACGTTTTAGTAAGCCTTTTTTGTTTCTAATTCATGAGTTTTAGCTACATAATTAAGAAAAATATCTACTTGACGCAAAATGTTAAAAGTGGAACTATAATGATTAATAACTATACAAAAAATTATAACTGGTTAAACATCATTGGAAGATAAACTTATTGTACCTAATAGCGTAGTGCGCCAAAATAAACGACTAAAAGCACTATTAAAAAAGTACAAACATGCCTACCACCTCCACAATGCCCTGATACAATTATCAGAGCAAGCAAGTACTGTTGCCGAGCTAACCTTACTTTACCCTGCTATTCATGACATTTTACAAAAGTATGTTCCGAGTAAAAGCTTTTATGTGGTGCTGGTTGATCCCCAATCACAACAGTTAGAATTATCTTATTTTTCTGATGAAAAAGATGGCATTGCAGTACCACTTAATCGAGATAATAATTTTGAAGAAGGCGCAACGGGTTATGTCTTCAAGCAAGGGAAAACCACTTACTTTACCAAACAGCAAATGCATGATGCTGCCCAGAAAGGCTTATTTAAAGCATTGGGTACACCTGCAGAACACTGGGTAGGCGTTCCCGTTTATCAAGAAAGAAACATTATTGGTGTGTTAGCCGCGCAAAGTTACGACACAGAACAAGGTTACAGTTCTCAACAAATAAACCTGCTTGAGGCCATGTCACTCTATTTAGCCACCGCAATTGAACGGGTTAAAAAACGAGAGTTACTCGAATCAGAAGTAAAATTAAGAACCCGAGCATTAACGCAAAGTAATGACGCTTTAAATGTTGAAATACAACAGCGAAAAGGTGCCCTGCAACGCCAGCAAATATTATTCAAAATTTCAGAGCTGACAACCCAAGCCAAAAATTTAGATGATGCTTATTTTCAAATACACGAAATAATAAAAACCATTACTTACGCAAAAAACCTTTATATTGCCTTGTATGATAAAGAATCAGGTTGGATCAGTTTTCCCTACAGTGTTGATGAATTCCAAGGCAGCACTCAACCACGGCGCTTTGCAAAAGGCTACAGTGAACTGGTTATAAGCACCGAAGAAACACAAATAATTCATCCGAAAAGAGCACAAGAGTTATTAAATAGTGGCATTGTAGAGCGTGAAAAACCAATTGATGAATCCAAGAGAGCCACCAGCTGGCTAGGCGCTCCGCTAAAAACTTCGCAAGGCGTTATAGGGTTAATTGTTTGCCAAGCTTATAATAATGAACACCTTTTTACACATGATGATGCAGAGCTAATCACCTTTGTATCGCATCAAATTGCCACGGTATTACAAACAAAATTAGCTTCACAGGCACTAAAAAAGAGCCACCAAGAACTTGCCTCACGAGTTAATGAAAAAACTAAAGAATTGAGCCAAGCAAATTTACATTTGCAAATGCAAATTGATGAACGTAAAAAAATAGAACAACAGCTTTATCACGATGCTCACCATGACTCACTAACAGGCTTACCAAATCGGAATTTATTTTTAACTCAACTAGAAAAAACCCTGCAATATTATCAACGCAATCCAAATGAGCACTTTGCTGTATTGTTTATTGATCTTGATAAGTTTAAAGATATCAATGATCAGCTCGGGCATCATGCCGGCGATGAGTTTTTAATTAGTGTTAGTAAACTATTCTCACAATGTATTCGTGAGCATGACTTATTAGCCCGTCTAGGCGGAGATGAGTTTGTAGTATTACTAACCCATTTAACTGAGCCAAATCAGGCAGAAGATGTTGCCAATCGCATTATAAAAATTATGCAAAAGCCGTTTTGTACTAAAGGCGTGTGTGTACAAAGTGGCGCCAGTATTGGGATAACCTATTCAAAGCAAAGCTATAAACATACCGATGAAATCATTCGCGACGCCGATGCTGCTATGTATTATGCTAAAAATTCTGGTAAAAACCGCTTTGAGTTATTTCATCCACTGCTCACTGAGCCTATGTTGCAACATGAGTCACAAACATTGCATCACCTTGATGTATTGCCTATGACGTTTCGTAGCTCAGATATTATCACCTTGGATGAGCATTATCAGAGTGCATCGTTATTTGAGGCTTTTGGTGAACACCCAGTCCTTGGCTTTACCAGTTTTGATATTTTAAAGAAATTTGCGAATGATAAAGAACAACATACCAAAGTTGAACTACAACTCATCCAACAAGCTTACCAACAAGCACAAAATGCAGAGATAGCCGTTGCGCTATTGCCTTGCTCCAGTTTACTGTTAGAAGAGCATGAATTTTCTTTACTAAAAGCGACACTAAAACAACCGGTAAACAATGAACAGCTTTGCTTGTTGTTTGATGAGCAGGAGCTGCGTTATGCCAGTGCACAGCAATTAGAGAACTTAAAACAGCTTAAAAAACTCGGTCATTCGATTGGCTTAAACAATTTCGCAAAAGACAAATGCGAGCTTAATTTGGTGACTGAAATAGAGTGTGATTATTTACTCCTTAGCTCCACCTTCAGTAAACGAGTATTACAACAAGAAAGCTACGATTTACAGTTGCAGGGGGTGTTGGCTATTACTAAGCTTAAACAGATAAAAGTGATAGCTAAAGGCCCATCAATATTAAACTTTAGAGCTCTTTTAGATAAACACGGCATAAACCTATTCGTTGCTAAACAGCACCCACTAACCAGCGCTATACCAGCTACGCTTAAAAACTCAGAATTAAAATAGCGCTAAACACACCTTATTGTGGCTTTTTCAGCATTGCTCTTAAATTTGCAACCCGAGCTTGGCCTTTTTCCATGCGTTCAGCTTGGGTGTTAGGCGCTTTTTTGTTTTCAAAGGCTAAGTCATCTTGCGGTAACTCTTGCACAAATCGACTCAGCTCTGTTTGTGATGTTTCACCAAATTGACGGCGGATTTTAGCATAGGTTAAAGTCAGCTCTTGTTGCGCGCGGGTAATACCTACATAGGCAAGGCGGCGCTCTTCATCCACATTGTCTTCATCAATGCTTACTTGGTGTGGCAACAATCCTTCTTCCATACCGACCATAAATACATAGGGGTACTCGAGTCCTTTTGAGGCATGCAAAGTTAATAATTGCACGGCATCAGCTTCATCTTCTTCTTCGTTTCGCTCTAGCATGTCCCGAAGGGTCAATTTACTAACTACTTCAGCCAGTGTCATTGGCGGATTATCGGCATCGCCTGTTAACATGTCTGTTATCCAGCGATACAGCTCGGACACATTTTTCATCCGCATTTCAGCGGCTTTGGCACTAGGCGATGATTCATACAAGTAAGCTTCGTAATTAATATTACGCACTAAATCCTTCACCGCCTCCAGTGTATCACTGCGCACTGCGTTATCTGAAAGCTCAACCACCCAACGGGCAAACCCAGCTAGTGCATTTAAACCACGTCCTTTTAGTCTGTATCCTAAGTCGTTATCAAAGCAGGTCGCAAATAAGCTTTGGTGTTTTTCATTAGCTAAGGTGCCAAGCTTTTCAAGCGTGACTGTACCAATTTCACGACGTGGGGTATTCACAATTCTTAAAAAAGCATTGTCATCATCTTGATTCACTAAAAGACGTAAGTAAGCCATGATATCTTTAATTTCAGAACGTGAAAAAAACGACATTCCACCACTAATTTTATACGGGATTCGGTTACTCATTAACGACTTTTCAAAGCCCCGCGCTTGGTGGTTACCCCGGTACAAAATAGCGTAATCTTTATAGCTGGTGCGTTTCATAAATTTATGCGAAATAATCTCTGCGACCACACGTTCTGATTCATGTTCTTCATCGCGACAGCCAATGACTTTAATTTGCTCACCATAGCCCAACTCACTAAAGAGCTTTTTTTCAAACTCATGGGGGTTATTTGCAATTAAGATATTGGCCGCTTTAAGAATGCGCCCAGCACTACGATAGTTCTGTTCTAGTTTTATTAATCGAAGCCCAGGGTAATCTTTACTTAATAACACCAAGTTTTGTGGACGAGCACCACGCCAAGAGTAAATTGACTGATCGTCATCTCCCACCACAGTAAAGCGTGCTCGTTCGCCTACCAGTAATTTCACTAATTGATATTGGCTGGTATTGGTATCTTGATATTCATCCACCAGTAAATAACGAAAACGCTGCTGCCATCGCTCACGTGATGTGGCATTACTACTTAAAAGCAGCGTGGGGATCATAATTAAATCATCAAAATCCAGCGCGTTATACGCTCTTAATTGATTTTGGTAACGCGCATACAACTGAGCAAACAATGCCTTTTGCGGCTCTCTGGCTTCGCGAATAGCTTGTTCTGGTAAAATAAGCTCATTCTTCCAACTACCAATTTGCATTTTAAGTAGATTTAGTAAGTCTTTGTCTTTTTTAAGCTCGTCTTCGGTTAAATCACCGAGTAATTGATTAGTATCTTGGTCGTCAAACAACGAAAAACCGGGTTTAAAACCCAGTGTTTTTAACTCTTTTTTAATGATTTCAAGCCCAAGCGTATGAAAGGTAGACACCCATAAACCTTTAGACTCTTGTTTTCCCAAGGTTTGCAAAACCCGCTCGCGCATTTCTTTAGCCGCTTTATTGGTAAAGGTAACCGCCGCAATATTACGCGCTTGATACTCACATTTCTGTACTAAGTAAGCAATTTTGTTGGTGATAACTCGCGTTTTACCCGAGCCTGCGCCGGCTAATACTAAGCAAGGACCACTAATGTACTTTACCGCTTCATCTTGTTTAGGATTGAGTTTCATAACGACCAGCTGATTGCAAAAAGACGGGCAATTTTAACGTAATCACTACAATACGCCTAGCCAATAAGGTAATATTAGTTATTATCATTTTAGGCAACAGGCAAGGGACGACTATGATTAACCCAGCAAAACTTGAAGAAATTGCGAAACAGATCACTAATAACATGCCACAAGGTGTAAAAAACCTGGCTGATACACTTGAAGGTAAAACTAAGCAAGTGTTACAAAACAAGCTTGCCGAAATGGACTTTGTAAGCCGTGAAGAGTTTGATATTCAAAGCCAAGTGCTGATCCGCACACGTGAAAAGCTAACTGAATTAGAAGCAAAAGTAGCGATACTTGAACATCAATTATCGGCAAAAACAGACGCTGAATAATAAATATAACGCCATAGACGAACCTGCTTTATGGCGCTACTCACTCAGTTATTCAAATAGCTCGTCCAGCACATAATAACCCGTTGCTTGTTGCTGCTCTATGCTTACCCTCAGCAATTTATTAGCTACTTGCTCACCGGTAATGGGTCTATACCGTTTGAGGATACCAAAACGCGTTAGCAGTGGAAGTACCACCTCACCGAACTTTTCTGCAACTCTAAGCTCTGAACGCTCGCCGACTAATAAAGACGGTTGCAATATACTCAAGCGTGCAAAGCCAAGCTGCTTTACCTGCTGCTCAAGCTCCCCTTTTATTTTTAGGTAACGGCTCATACTATGTGCATTTGCGCCACTTGACGATACCAAACAATAATGCGGAACAGCGTTATTGGCCGCCATTTGCGCACAAATAAATTGGTATTCAAAATCAACTTTACGTTGTGCAGCCACACTGCCCGCTTGCTTTAATGTAGTCCCTAAGCAAGAAAAGAACACGTCACCTTTGAACAATTCAACATGATGCGTCAAATTTTCAAAATCAATAATATGGCTAATTAATTTAGGATGAGAAAAATCTAATTGGCGGCGCGATAAGCTCACTACCTGCGAATAGCTAGAAGATGCTAACAGCTGTTGTAATAACTGGCTGCCAACTAAGCCGGTACTGCCGATTATTAGCGCCGTTTTGGCCATATTAAAGGTGACTGTCCGCAGATTTATTTAGTACATGGTGTACTGCTTTTTTATAGCTTTCACACTCTTCTTCAGCACAACTAACTACCGATTCTAAGTCATGCAAATGACCATTTTCTAAGCCATATACCCAACCATGAACCGTGAGTTCTTGACCTCTTAGCCATGCATCTTGAACAATGCTAGTGCGAGATACGTTACGCACTTGCTCAATCACATTAAGCTCTATTAAACGATCAAGGCGTTGTTTTTCTGGCAGAGCATTAAGTTGCTCTAGGTGTTTTTCTTTTACATCACCAACGTGGCGGAGCCAGTTATCAATAAAGCCAAAGCGGTCCTCGTTCAGTACCGCTTGCACACCACCACAACCGTAGTGGCCAACAACCATAATATGTTTTACTTTTAATACTTCGACCGCGTACTGCATAACCGATAAACAATTATGATCGGTATGTACAACCACGTTGGCAACATTACGGTGCACAAATAACTCACCCGGTAATAAATCAACAATTTGATTAGCTGGCACCCGTGAATCAGAGCAACCTATCCATAAGTACTCTGGGTTTTGTTGCATCGATAAAATTTTGAAAAATTCAGGGTTCGCTTCGCTCGTTCTAGATGCCCAGCGTTTATTATTTTCTAGTAAGTTATTTAAATTTCTCATTACATCTCTTTTAGGTTGAGGGCGTTTTTAAACTGGCTAAAATTAAAATATTACGGGGTGTTAATTGCTTCTCACAAAATGTATTAACACTGACGTCATAGCCTTGCTGCTGCAAATATAAAGCACGATCGAGCACAAGCCAAACTTCTATTGCTCTTCTAAACACATGTCGAACCAGTTCAACTCGCTCTGTTACTTTTTTTCGCGCCTGCCCAATCAATAAAAACTTATTGTAATCAATATCTTTTGGCATTTTTAAGGCTTTTTTGTCTGCCGCCCAGTTACAAAATGCTGCAAACGAATCTGAAAATATCGCTTTATTCACTGAAGGGACGCTGACATACCCTAACTCACCAGTAAGTGACTTTCTTAAGGCATCAAACCCGAGTCGCCACTCCACTTCTGTTTTTCGCACTTTGCCTACTCGCGAAGGAGCTGTAACAGTTTCTTGCAGGGCGAGCTTTAAATCTCTGTGAGTTAAGTTTAATCGACTTTGCTGAGCATGCTCGCTCATCGCTTGGTAATTATTATCAGTAAATAAATGATAGCAACAAGGTGAAAAGCTAATTTGTGGTACTTTTGCTGCACTGGCTTGATGCATAAAAGTTTGGTGTAACGCACCGCAGGCATGCAAAGCGACGGCATGAGTGTGTGGGCTAAAAAAATCCTGAATGCTATCCTTAAGTACATCGGCTTGGCTAAATTGTATTGCAAGTCCCTGCTGCTGTGCACTTTTTTTCCCTTGTTCACACAAATGAGATTGTAGCTCAACGCTGTGTACACTCTGCGCACCATTAAAAGCTAACATTCGCCCTAAATGGCCTTTACCTGCACACCACTCTAATACAGGCTGATTACTAGTGGGCAATGCGCCAACAAAATCTTGTAGCTGAGTAAACTTTCGACCTTTAATACCATTACTGATCCAAAACGGGTATTCCTTCCGAGTGTTAGTAATGGCAGGCAATGACACTAATCGGCTAAGTTGCTCAACAGCGGGAATATAGGATGAAAAAAACTGATAGAGCTGTTCTTGATCAGAGTCTAATTCAGCAACCGCCTGATCGGATAAAGCGCTCAAAGGAGCATGTAATTCAGGCCAAGGTAAAGCGTCAAAATCAAATGCAGTACACTGCCAATACAAGCGAGTATTCATTAGCAAAGAGTCTAGGGCAGAAAATTGCTCAGTTAAGGTCATAACAGCTTAGGATATAAAAAAGACGCTTAATTATACCAGCACAATAGCACCTGATTAAGCAGTTATTTTTTTAACCTCGCAGAGCAAGGGAATGGAGTAAGTAATCCACTAGCGCGATTTAAACATTAAACGTAAATAGAGGGGGATAGAAATAATGCTTATTATAATAGCCGCAATCAGCATCCAAGAAAGCTGCAGTGTTTCTTGCTTTTTATATTTATAAATAAAATCAGCTTTTACTTCATCAAACTTTGTTTGATCAATCTCATATAAGTCAGCAATTAAACGCCATTTAGCCATCGACATATTACCCACAGTAGTACTCGGTGGAGCAATATAGTCTTTAAGTACCTCAGCCTCATATGCCAGTTGATGAAAACTGCGTTCAGGCGCATAAAACTGTTGGGTTATGGCAATGGCTTCATCCATATTCATTACCGCGTAGCGCCACCCTTTTAAACTTGCTTGATAAAACTTTTCTACCGTATCGGGGTGATACTTAACCATACTATCGCTGGTAAATAAAATATCCGCGTATACATCCATCCCATAACGTTGTGGACATATAAGTCTATGAGCAACCCCTTGCTGATCCATATGATAAGGTAGGTCGGTAACATACACTTCTATGGCATCTAATTTATTTTCCATCCATGCTTGTTGCAATTCATCGCCTTTGTAAACAGCCAGTTTTTCGGTATCAATACCACTGCGCTTAAGCATAGTTAGTAACTCAGAATTACTCTCTTTGCTGACTTCACTTACACGCTTGTTAATAAAATCACGAGCATGAAAAATATCTGAAGTTTCTTTTACCATCCAACAGTAAGGAGAAAACTGTAATATGGCAGCCATGGCTACAAAGGGTTCACCGGCAATACGGCGTTCTAATATACCTGAATGTGCTACACCAAATTGCGCCTCTCCTCGCTCTACCGCACCAAAACTATTTGGCCGTTTTGGATCGGCAGGAACTATATTGACGTCTAAACCGGCCTCATTATAAAAGCCTTTTTGTTTGGCCATATAATAGCCAGCAAATTGAAATTGGTGCGTCCACTTTAATTGTAACGTGACTGATTCCTGCGCCATTAACTGGCTACAAAAAAAGCAGATGCTAATTATTATTCCTTTAAGTAGCAAAGCAGGCTTCCATAAACATGATAATTAATTATAACTATATGTAAAACAGCTAATAAAGCAAGCATCGGGATAAGATGCTTGCTTAGGATAGAGTTAGGCTAGAGCGATTTTTTCAAGCTTTTCTGCTTGAGGTTGGGTAGTTAAAAACTGAGTAAAACAGGGATTATCGGTTTCGTCTTGGACACTGTAACCTAGCCGATTTAAGTGCTCATTAAACATCTCATATTGGCTTGGTTCAATAGCAAAGCCTGCTAATACATTCCCCATTGACCCGCCATGATTGCGGTAGTGAAATAAAGTGATATTCCAGTTACTACCCAGCGTATCTAAAAAGCGCGCCAATGCGCCTGGGTACTCTGGAAACTCAAACCTTAGTAAGCGTTCATGTAACTGCTCTGGCGCTTTACCGCCAACCATATAGCGTACATGTAGCTTTGCTAATTCGTTATCTGACAAATCGCAAAAGGTATATTTGTTATCTGTTAGACTTTGTTTAAGCTCTTCAAGTTCTGCTAACCCTTGACGTAGCGCAATACCAACAAAAATTTGCGCCTCGCCAGGCCCCGCATAACGATAGTTAAACTCAGTAATGGCACGCCCACCTAAAGATGTACAAAACTGCTTAAAACTACCGCGCTTTTCATCAATGGTCACGGCTAATAAAGCTTCGTTTTTCTCACCCAGCGCAGTGCGCTCAGCCACATAACGTAAGCGATCAAAGTTTAAATTAGCACCAGACAAAATAGCAGCTAAATTTAACCCCTTTAAACCCGACTGCTGAGACCATTTTTTAAGTCCTGCAGTTGCAAGCGCTCCTGAAGGCTCAGCTATAGCACGGGTTGATACAAAAATATCTTGCATGGCTGCACATATTTCATCGTCTGATACGGTAACTACTTCATCACAAAACTTTTGTGCCAGTCTGAATGTTTCGCTACCAATTATTTTAACGGCAACACCATCGGCAAAACTGCCAACGCGATCGAGCTCTACCGGCTCGCCTGCTGCTAAAGCAGCTTTTAAGCAGGCGCTTTCATTCGCCTCAACCCCTATCACTTTGATATCGGGGCGCAGCGACTTAATATATACCGCCATACCTGCCAGCAAGCCGCCGCCGCCAACAGGAATAAATACCACATCTAAATCGTTGAGCTGTTGCATTAATTCACGGGCAACCGTACCTTGACCAACAATCACATCAGGGTCATCAAATGGCGGTACAAATACGCCGTTTCGCTGCTCAGTTAATTCCAGCGCATACGCTTTTGCGGCATCAAATTGATGGCCATGCAATACGACTTCACCACCCAATGCCCTTACCGCATTAACCTTTATTTCAGGTGTGGTCACGGGCATCACAATGGTGGCTTTGTGCCCTAAGTGTGAGGCACTTAGTGCCACACCCTGGGCATGGTTACCTGCGGATGCGGTGATCACAACCGAGCCTTTAGGTAGCTTATTTAATTTATTAAAAGCACCGCGTAATTTAAACGAGTACACGGGTTGCTGGTCTTCACGTTTTAACCAAACATGATTACCTAATCGTGCACTCAATTCGGCCATTTCACTTACCTCAGTCACCTTGGCTAAAGGCTCCATATTGGCTTGGATAATCGCGCGAAAATAATCGAGTTCTTGAGAAACCATACCTAGCTAAGCTCCTCCAGTTTGGCTAAATCGCGAACTGCACCTTTATCTGCGCTGGTTGCAAGTAGCGCATACGCTTTAAGCGCAGATGATACATAACGATCACGATTAAGCGGTTTATACGCTTGTTTACCACGAGCCAGTTGTTTTTGCTTGCGAGCTTCAAGCTCTTCACCGCTTAACGCCAGCGTTATTTCTCGAGTGGCAATATCGATGATAATTTTATCGCCGTTTTCAACATAAGCAATTGCGCCACCGCTGGCAGCTTCCGGCGATACGTGGCCAATCGATAGACCCGACGTGCCACCTGAAAAACGCCCATCAGTAATTAATGCACATTGCTCTGCCAAACCTTTTGATTTTAAATAGCTAGTTGGGTATAGCATTTCTTGCATACCAGGGCCGCCTTTAGGCCCTTCATAGCGAATAACCACCACGTCGCCGGCTTTTACTTCGCCATTTAAAATCCCTTCTACAGAGTCATCTTGTGATTCGTATACCACAGCAGTACCTTCAAAATGCAGCATTTCATCAACAACACCCGCACTTTTAACGATACAGCCATCTATTGCTAAATTACCTGAAAGCACGGCAAGGCCACCATCTTGACGAAATGCATGTTCTACACTGCGAATACAACCGTTTTCACGGTCGTTATCACCCTCATCCCAACGACAATCTTGGCTCATTGCTTTGGTGGTACGAATACCTGCAGGGCCAGCACGATAAAACTTTTGCGCAGCTTCGTTATTTGGATCGGTTGCATCCCACTTTTTAACCAGTTCACCCATTGTCATACCAGCAACATGGTTAACCGATAAATCAACTAACCCTGCCTTTCCAAGCTCGCGAACTATTGCCATCATGCCACCAGCACGGTGTACGTCTTCAATGTGGTATTGCGCTGTAGCTGGAGCAACTTTACATAAAAACGGGGTTTTACGTGAAAGTTCATCAATGTGTGACATATCAAAATCAACGCCGGCTTCTTGTGCCGCTGCGAGTAAATGCAATACCGTATTTGATGAACCGCCCATAGCAATATCAACCACCATAGAGTTCATAAATGCGGTTTTATTAGCGATGGCACGAGGCAGTACTTCTTGGTTATCTTTTTGGTAGTACTCACGGCATAAATCAACGATACGTGCCCCCGCTTCAACATACAGTTGTTTGCGATCTTTATGGGTCGCAAGCGTGGTCCCATTACCAGGCAGCGCAAGGCCAATTGCTTCTAATAAACAGTTCATAGAATTGGCGGTAAACATCCCTGAACACGACCCACAAGTAGGGCATGCAGATCGCTCAACTTGCTCAGAGTCGGCATCACTTACCGATTCATCAGCACCTTTGACCATAGCATCAACCAAATCGAGTTTAATATCGATATTCGCTAATTTGGTTTTACCTGCTTCCATTGGGCCGCCCGATACAAAAATAACGGGTATATTTAAACGCAGCGCCGCTAACATCATTCCAGGGGTGATTTTGTCGCAGTTAGAAATACAAATCATCGCATCGGCACAATGGCCGTTCACCATATACTCTACTGAGTCGGCAATTAAATCGCGCGATGGCAGTGAATAAAGCATACCGCCGTGACCCATCGCAATACCGTCATCGATAGCAATGGTATTAAATTCTTTTGGTACACCACCGGCCTGAGTAATGGTTTCAGCCATCAGTTCACTAAGCTGATTAAGATGCACGTGCCCCGGTACAAATTGCGTAAATGAGTTCACAACAGCAATAATTGGCTTACCAAAGTCGGTATCAGTCATGCCTGTTGCACGCCATAATGCTCTTGCGCCTGCGCGTTTACGCCCTTCAGTGGTAGTTGCACTTCTTAATTTAGCCATAGTTACCTCAGTGTTTGCCGCAATTAATGCGGGCATTCCTCATTCTAAAAATTGATGAATAACCAAATAATCAGTTACTCGTAAAATTCGTTAAATTTATTTTATACAGCCTGTTGCTGTAAGCTTTGTAGCGTCACATGTTTCACATCAACCAATTTATTTAACTGGCTGGTAAGCAAGTAAATTGGTTTATCACTATCAACCGTCATTGCCATATTATATTGACCATCGTCCATATTGAGCTGTAAGTGAGTTAAATCAAAACCACGATGACGCACCACACGTAAAAAGCGCTCGATTGCGACACTTTGGCTTTTTAAGGCAATAGTTAAACTGTGTTTCATTGTGCTTTCTCCGTCATCATTTCATCGTTAGCAGCCCCAGGTGGAACAAGTGGCCATACGTTTTCTTTATCATCGATACAAGCATGAACAATATAAGGTCCATCGCTATTTAATAAGGCAGTGATTGCATCATCCACTTGGTTGGCATGGGTAATTGTTTGCCCAGGAATGCCAAACACAGCAGCAAGTTGTACAAAGTCAGGGTTGTCTGATAGGTTAGTTTCGCTGTAACGCCCTTCAAAAAATAGTTCTTGCCATTGGCGCACCATTCCTAAGCGCTGGTTATCAAGTATCAGTATTTTTACTGGTAAATTATTACGGCGAATAGTGGCAAGCTCTTGAATGTTCATCATGATTGAACCATCGCCTGAAACGGTGATCACAAAGTCATCTTTACGCGCTATCTGTGCACCTATAGCCGCGGGTAAACCAAATCCCATAGTGCCTGCACCACCACTGCTCAAATGGTTGCAAGGGTGGCTAAACTTCATGTGCTGAGCTACCCACATTTGGTGCTGGCCTACATCACAACACACCACACTAGTGCTTGGCATACGCTGGCTAAGTTGATTAAGTAAGTAAGGAGCAAATACTTTTTCACCAGGGTAGTCGTAGCGCCACGCGTGTTTGACCTTCATTTGTTTACTATGATCGCACCACGCTTTTGGTGTAACCACGCACTCAAGTGCAGGGAGAGAAGTTTTTAAATCAGCAATTAATGACGCTTTTGCGGGTTTACGTTTTCCGATCTCGGCTGCATCTATGTCTAAATGAATTACGTTTGCTTTTGCAGCAAACTTAGCTAAATTGCCCGTTACACGGTCATCAAAGCGTGCGCCAATACACACTAAGACATCACATTCTTGCACCGCTAAATTAGCCGCTTGACCGCCATGCATACCTAGCATGCCTAAATCATATTCGTAATCAGGTAATACACTGCCCAATGCTTTAAGGGTTGAAACCGCTGGCATTTGCGTTTTATTTAAAAATTGCATTAACTGCGCTTGCGCATCAGCGGCATGGACCCCGCCACCAACATAGGCAACAGGCTGTTTGGCTTCACTGAGTAATTGATTAGCAATAGCGACTTGATTTAGATCTAGTTGAGGCAAATATTCATCTACCGCTAACCAAGGTTTAAAAGGCACTTGCGCCATTTGAATGTCTTTGGGGATATCAACCAAAACAGGGCCTGGTCGACCGCTTTGTGCTAAATGCATCGCCTCTTGTAATATTTCGGCTAAATCTTCTGCTCGCTCAACCATATAACTGTGTTTTGTACATGAAAGCGACATACCCAACACGTCTATTTCTTGAAAGGCGTCAGAACCAATAGCTGCGGTTGGTACTTGCCCGGTGATGGCAAGTAAAGGCACTGAGTCCATCATGGCATCAGCCAATGCGGTAATTAAGTTAGTAGCACCCGGGCCTGATGTTGCTAAACATACACCTAAGCGGCCAGTACTGCGTGCATAACCTACAGCTGCAAACCCTGCGCCTTGTTCATGGCGAGTGAGGTAATGTTTTACAGGCGCACCATACAAGGCATCGTAGATGGGCATAATAGCACCACCTGGGTAGCCAAATACTTCATCTACGCCGTGCTTGGCGAGTAAATCAATTGTTAGTTCTGCGCCTGTCATTAGTAAATCCTCATTCCTGTGTGACAACCCGTTAAAATTTAATCTTAAAACTAAAAAGCCCCCCGGACGGTTAAGTGCGGAGGGCTTTTCAATGCTTAGTTTTTTAAAGCACTACGAAGCCCTCGCGGGAATAATCACCACGATAATAATCAGGACTAGGTTAAGTGCATTGTTAAGCATAAAATTTAATACCATTTAATTTCTGTAATTACGAAACTCTTGTTTCGCTGTCTTTTTATATTAGTACCGCGCTCAGGGCGCTAAGTCAACATCAAATTCAATCCAAAATAATTATAAAAACACGCCGGCCTAGGTTTTAAAATTCAAACAACCTAAACAAAGTGAATTTTTTATCCCTTCATTTCAACTCAGGAAATTCACTATTCTTATAACGGTGAATTATGGTTTGATTAATTTTTAGCAAACCGCTGTATTTTATAGCTCACAAAATAAAATAAATTGACTTCTTAAGTGTTTCTTAAGTGTGACGACCTAGCATAACAACGTTCACTAAAAAGAGATGTGTTATGAATTCAATTTTCAAACTCAGTAAGCAATCGCAAGCAAACACCAAAAAGCGCTTTTACTTTAACTGCAGCGCTAATGCATTTGTTATTTTAATGGCATGCTATAACGGCTTAATCATTAATATTCCATTTATGCATGGTGCGTTTAGCGCTATTACTTCGCTGCACACATTTTCGTGGTTATTTCTATTTTCTGTACCGCTACTACTTGTATGTTTATTAGTTATATTCTTTTCTTTGGTGTCTGTTCGAGGGCTATTAAAACCCATCAACTACTTGCTACTCGTGCTTTCAAGTGCCGCACTTTACGGCTCATTAAACTATGGAGTGGTATTTGATTACTCAATGATACAAAACGCAGCAGAGACGGACTCTAGTGAAGCGTTAAGCTATTTAAACTTGCAACTTGTTGGCTTTTTACTGCTTTTTGGCGCATTACCTGCCTTTGTTTTGAGTCGTATAAACGTAAACTGTGCCCGCCCACACAAAGAAATACTCAGTCGTATTAAACTGTTACTAGCATGCGGTGCTTTGATTGCTTTAGTGGTAGTAAACTTTTACGCCGATTACGCGGCAACAGGTCGAAATAACCGTATATTGAAAAAAGAAATCATTCCATTTCAATACCTTTCTAGTGGCTATAAGTATGCACGTGACCAGTTGCTTTACAGCGATATTAAATTTAAAAATATTGATACCACACCAACTTTAGCATCGCCAAGTACAACACGAGTTACTGTCATAGTAGTAGGTGAAACCGCACGAGCTGAAAATTTTTCCTACCAAGGCTATGAGCGCAATACCAACCAATACACACAAAAACATAATGTCACTTATTTCGATAATGTATCGTCGTGTGGCACGGCCACAGCAGTGTCAGTACCGTGTATGTTTTCACTGCAAACTCATGCCAATTTTTCTCGTTTAGACAGTGATAATCAGCAAAACGTGATTGATTTGATACAACAAGCAGGCGCAGATGTCTTGTGGGTTGATAATAACAGTGGCTGTAAAAACGTCTGCTCGCGCGTACCTACCATTAATATTGATAGCAAAGCATCCGGACTATGTGATGGTAAATACTGTTTTGATGAAGCGTTGCTAGCCCCACTAAAGCACAAGCTTGCTAACTTGAGTCAGGCTAATACGCTTATAGTGCTGCATATGATGGGTTCACATGGCCCTACTTACTTTAAGCGCTACCCCTGAAAAATTTAAACAGTTTAGTCCAACCTGCGACCGCAGCGATATTCAGAACTGTAACGCTGAAGAACTGGTTAACACCTACGATAATACAATTGCTTATAGTGATTTTATCAACGCTCAAGCTATTGAACAGTTAAAGGCACTACCAGCCAATATTGATAAGCAATTACTGTATGTGTCGGACCATGGCGAGTCGCTCGGTGAAAATGGTGCGTACTTACATGGCTTTCCCTATGCATTTGCACCAACAACTCAAACCCATGTGCCTCTTTACATCTGGGCTGATGAGCATAATCAGCGCATTACAGCCAAGTGTCTCAACAATTTAAATAGCACTTTAGCGCAATCACACGATGCTATTTTTCATACCCTTTTAAACTTAACCGGTGTTGTGAGTAAAACCTACCAAACCTCTGAAGATTTACTCGCGTCATGTCAAACGATTAACCATAGCGAAGCTAAAATATGAATAATAAAACCGTTATAAAACGCCAAGGCCTAATGCGGCTAATTTTTACCTTAAGCCATACATTTAACGGCCTAAAATGGATGAGCCGATTTGAGGCTGCTTTTCAGCAAGAGTTGGTTTTATTTAGTTTGCTAGGCGTATTTGCCTGCTTGCAAGAAATTACTTTAAGTAGCAAGTTAATATTAATTGCCAGCTTATTGTTTGTGTTATTTGCTGAGTTGGTCAATACCGCAGTCGAAGTGGTGGTTGATCGCATCGGTAGCGAATATCATGAACTATCAGGCCTAGCTAAAGACATCGCTTCTGCCAGTGTCTTTATCGCCATGCTCATCACCGTTCTGCTTTGGTGGTCTGTTTTATGGGCTTAATTTGCCAAAGTAAAAAAAGCATTAGTGCTGCTGTAGGTCATGGTGGTGTTTTTTCTCAGTCTATGAAGCTTTTCACGAATCGCCTTGAGTTCATAACAAAGTGAACGCGCTTTGACTAATTTTGGCAACATGGCCTACAGCAATAATTGGTATCAATAGCGCTTTTAATCTGGCATTTTTACGTTACCTATATAGTAAACTAAGTTAGTATTTATAAAACAACTTAAACATGGCTAGGATTTTTATGAAAGTGTCATTGCGTATCAGTCATTTATTGATAACGTTCGTTTTTTTAGCATTTAGTGTCAATGGCTATGCAGCTCCTGCTCTATTCAAAATAGAAAAACAAGGCGCTAGTTCGTATTTATTTGGCACCGTACATGTAGGTGATGCCAGCATGAAAGGGCTACCACAAAAAGTGACTCACGCACTGGATAACAGCAAGCAAGTGGTTGTTGAAGTGGATATTAGTAAGCTATCACCTTTACAAATGCAGCAACGCTCTATGCCGTATATGCTGCTTAATAACGGGCGCACACTACAGAGTGAGCTGTCGACAAAAAATTATCAACTCCTGAAAGACTACTTTGCTAAAAAGTCGATTGATATTGCCATGTTCAACAGCTTTAAACCTTGGGCTGTGATGTTAACCATGATGCAAATTGAGTTTCAAAACGCAGGATATTCAGATAAAAATGGCATTGATAAGCAAATATTAGATTATGCCCAACAGCATAATATTAAAATTGCAGAGCTTGAAACCATAGAGCAGCAACTACAAATGTTTAATGGGTTAGAGTCATTAAGCAACGCTATGATGGCAGAAACCTTTGAACAACTCAGTGATATTAATACCTACTTTATTTCTCTAGTAAATGCATGGAAACAGGGCGATATGAAAACCCTAACCAGCTACTACCACACCAGTTTTGATAACAGCCAATACGGCCAACAAAGCGAACAAGTGATGCTAATTGAGCGTAATAATAATTGGGTCACTCAGCTCACCCCAAAACTTGAACAAGGCAATATTTTTATAGCTGTAGGTGCTCTGCATTTAGTTGAGCAACATGGCTTAATTAAACAACTGCGTGACCAAGGATTCACGGTGACTCAGTTATAAACAAGCTTATATAATCGACTCACTATGAGCCGTATGCTGTTCATAGTAAGTTGGTTTAAAATCTTCCATTTTTAGGGTGTGTTCAATCCCTTTAATGGTATCTGCTGCATGATGGTTTACATAAATAACGGTACTCGTTTTTGCCGCACACACCTTTTCTATTAGCAGTAAAACGCGTTGACGATTTGCCTCATCAAGCCCTAAACATGGCTCATCTAAAATAACTAAGGCGGGGTGTTTAACCATTGCGCGTACAATCAGTAATAGGCGCTGATCGCCATACGATAGTTGGGTAAAAGCGCAATTTGCTTTATCGCTTAGGCCAATTAATGCCAGCCACTGTTTCGCTAACCGCATTTGTAACTCATTGGCTTGTTGATATAAACCAATACTATCGAAAAACCCAGAGATAACAGTATTGAGCGCCGAAATACTCACTCTATACTGTAAATGCAAGGTATTAGAGATATAACCAATATGCTGTTTTATATCCCAAATACTCTCTCCTGTGCCACGCTTGAAACCAAACACCTCAATCTCATTGTTATAGCACTGAGGGTTATCACCGGTGATTAAATTTAATAAACAGGTTTTTCCTGAGCCATTCTTACCGGTAAGTTGCCAGTGTTGGTGTTGCTTAATTGTCCAGTTTAAGTTCTCAAAGATAGTCTGTTCACCATAACGTACATGCGCATCAGTAAGCTTAACTAGTGGCGCGTTTACATTTGAAATAAAAGCGGGTTCGGGTGAATCTGGAATAGTTATAGGTGTATGTTCTAAATGCAGTAACTTAAACAAATCGGCTCGTTTTGCTGCGCACGGTTTTGCTAAGCTATGTTGTAAAAGACCCTTGCTCACATAAGCAAAGTGATCAACAAACGCAGGAATTTCATCAACACGGTTTAGTACAAACACAAAGCAAGTGTGCGTACTCAGTTGCTTTAATAGGCGGTTTAACTGCCTAGTCGATTCAGTGTCTAAGCCATCAAATGGTTCATCAAGCACAACTAAATCACTATTAGCAGACAGTGCTTTAATCAATAATAATTTACGTGTTTCACCGGTCGATAAATCAGTAAAATTACGATTAAGTAAGGCATCAAAATTAAGAGCAGTAATTAGCTGTTGGCATAAATCGTTATTTATTTCAGGCGCAGAAAAGAGTATGTCGGTTACTTTTTGTGGTTTATCACTTTTGTGATTAGCGCTTAATAACTGCTTTTGTAAATCACTTGAAACTAACTGTAGATTATTAAAAGTACTATGGCGTTGCCCACTTTGTTGCTTGGCTTCACCAATAAGCGTAGCCCCAAGCGCAGATTTACCGGCGCCATTGCCGCCAAGCAATACCCAGTGCTCCCCCTGTTTTACTTGCCAAGTTAAATCCTTAATATAATAGCGATTACTGCCACCGGTGGATAAATAACCACTAAATTGATGAAGTAAAATTGAGCTCACACTAGCTACCAAAATAAGTCTTAAAAATTCAAATTAACGTACAAAAGAACAATTAGGCAAGTGAGATTTAATCAACCTCAGTTAGAAGAGCATCGTTTAGTGCCGCTATTATACTTTGCTGATCTATAGGTTTATGAATATGACTTATTGCTCCACAAGCTTTAGCGCGAGCTATATCACTATCAGAAGTGTTTGCGGTAACCACAATAATGGGTCGTGTTTTGTCTTTTTCATGCAGCAGCTTTGTGGCTTCAAAGCCATCCATAACCGGCATATTTAAATCCATAAATATAACATCATAGCTATTTTCAGCCGCCATTTCACAAGCGACTTTGCCATTTTCAGCCGATTCAACCTGTATGTTCAAAGAACTTAATAACTTTGTTAGTACCAACATGTTGAGCGGGTTATCTTCAACCACTAAACACTTAAGATCATCAGGCAAGCGCGTTGGCATAGTTTCGCTTGTGTCCATCTCTAATGGTAGGCTTAAAAATACAATGGCGCCTTGTGGATGATTATTCTCAAAACGAATGTCGCCATTAAGCGCATTAACAATATATTGCACGCGGGTAAGCCCTGTTCTGAGGCCTTGAAAATGGTTACTTTGTTGATTGTTATCTAATTCGAGCTGACCAACCGGGTGGCTAAAGCCACAACCACTGTCTTTTATGCTTAACTCTAACTGATGGTTATTGAGCGTAGCAATGACGGTGACCTCTCCTTGCTCAGTAAACTTTAATGCGTTATTAAGTAGTTCAGAAACAATTTGTTGTAGCCGTGCGTGATCTACAATCACCGCGCAGTCTAAGTTCGGTGCTAACTCGGTAATTAACTTTAACCCTTTCTCAGTACAGCCATATTCATACACAGCCAGTATTTTGTTTAAAGTTGTTAGTAGGTTGTCTGGGGTTGGCTTTAATGACCAACGGTTTAAACTAAGCGCCTGTAAATCTTGAAGTTCATCTAACATCGCTAGCAGCCTAACAGAACAATACTGAGCTTGACGCTGAATTTGTTGTTGCGAGCTGGGAATGCTTAATTCATTTATAGAACTAATTAATCCCTGTAACGGAGTTCTAAACTCATGGCTGGCGCGTGCAATAAAATGTTCTTTATTCTGACTGACTTGCTCGGCAAATTCTTTTTGTTGTTGATACTCAAGCAGGGTCTGCAAAACTTGCCTCTCCATTGGCATAAACACAAACCTTAACTCTATAAGCAATAACGCTAGAGTCAAAAACCAACACAACAGCTCAATATTGGCAACCCAATTAACCTTTGTCACCGCTTGCTGCTCAAATAAGCTCACCGCGGTGTCTAATTTTTTTAATAATGCTTCAATCTCGCCCACAGAAAACACCGCGGGATTCGCTTGTTCTTGTTGGGTCAGTAATTTTTTTGCTTGTTTTATAAAACTAGATACCTCGGTATCTAAGCTGCCTGGGGCGGCATAATATAAATCAACTAAAGCAGCATTTAAATAAATCGCCTCACCTTGCTCATTTTTAGTGAGTAAAAAAGTATGTCCTTGTTCGAATAGCCCAAGTGAGTAAGCTAACGATTTCAGATGCTGTTCGTTGTTAGCTGTTTGATTAATTAGCGCATTACTATGCCACGCTATTTTTTGTGACAGCATGCGTTGCTTACCTGCTATATTGATAATTTTCGCATCGTATTTTTGCACAGAAAAGACGTATTGCATGAGTAATGCGGATACGCTGATCAGCAAGGCAATAGCAATTAATGCCCACCGATAACGTTTGCGAATACTCTTTACAATATTAAACATAAACCAAGCTGCTTTTTATTTTCACTTTAGTCTAACTGTAGCAAGTTAATCAGTTAATTCACTAATTATTAGATATAAAAAAGCCCAACTAAAAAGCTGGGCTACTTACAATATCATTAACGATTTTCTAAGCGGTTATAATCAAACATACCAAATTCAACCCCTCGATACTGGCGGGCAACGTGATGTAATATATCGCTGTATTGCCAAAACTGAGGGTGCGTTCGACGAATCGCAAACTTAGACTTTAAAGCCCGATAATCCGCCTCTACTTGCATAAGCGGTAACTGCTCTGCAAATGCAGCAACTTGTTGCGGGTTATTTAAATACCAAATTGCTGATGGGTAATCACCAATAAAACCTGGCACAATTGTCACGGTATCTTCTTCATAAGCACGCTGGCCGTCTTCGTTTAATAAGCTCGAAATATTATAATGCGCGTTATGATGAATAATCGTATAAGCCTTGTGCTCATCTTGCTCTTTTACTAACACATACGATAGCTGCGGGAGTAAGTTAATTGCTTTAGCGGGCATGGTGTTAATTGCACTTAATGGTGCGGGTACTTTTTTATAGTCATAACGAGGACTTAATACCGGCTCAAGCGTTTGTTTAATTAATCCATATAACTCTGATTGTGGCTTATCAGTTTGGTAACTAATACCGCTGGGTTGACTAAACTCACGGTTATTTTCGAAAAAGGTCGATAGACTTGGCGGTGATTTACGATACCAGCTTTGCTTAATAGCTTCGCGTTGTGACTCTGGTAATAACGCAAGAAAGTTTTGCTCACCTTCCAAGCGTAAAAAATCCATATATAAACGTGTTATCAATTGATGGCCAATATTGCCATACACATCAAAGCCTGCCACTAGTAAGTAGTGAATACGCTCAAACAATGCATAATCAAGTACCCACATCGTTTTAGGTTGCTGGCCAACAAGCCCTTTTACAACTGTTGCACTATCAAAATGGCGAAAAATTGTCAGCGCCGCATTTTGGTTATGCCCTTCCCCTTTCCACAGTAAATCAGTAGTTAAGTGCTCGCCATTTTTGAACATTTTATTAGCTAGCTCTACCTTGGCTTTTAAATAGCGTTTTTCGCGAACTGAGTATTTTACCCAGTTAGAAATAGGTAACGCATTACTCTCCTCGGCTGCTGGTAACTCTAATGCGTCTTCATGTTGCATTAGCATTTTACCAACCTCTGGAGTCGCCACTTTTTCAGGATCGGCAAATGCCACCCAAAAATGGTCATTAATCACGTTCAGTGCTATTTGACCACGACAGACAGGCCCTTTAATGAAGCCCATAATAATTAACTCAGCTTCATCGAGCATAAATTGATACTTAGCATCAATAGGCAGTGCTTCAAAAGTTTTAAATGGGTTTGATGCAAGTGCTGGCTCATAGCTTGGTAAGCTAGATACAGTGTATTTTGGTGCGATGAACTGCTGATATAAGCGCGTTAACTTCTCATCCGTTAACTTAAGTGGCAAATGCGTTTTTGACAAAATAGTAGAACGGTCGTGAAGCAGTCGATAATAAACACGCTCAACATTTGGGTTATCATAAGGGCGACGAGCGCTAATTAACTTAATATCTTCCCCAGGAGGAGTGCTTGAACGCACCAACTTAAAAAAGTTTGGTGATTGCGCATCACTAAAATAGATGTGCGCTAAAAACCAATGTTCATAAATATAACGCGCTGATAACTGATACTTCAAACCATCTTGATTTAAAAATGCTTCCCAGTTTTTTACCTTTGCAAGCTCAGCAGCTGATGGCGGCTTGATATGCGCCATTTTCCCACCTTTTTTAATCCAATTTTGTAGATGCTGAAATTCAGCAGCCGACACCCCTGGTAAGCCATAAGGCATACCCGCATGCGGTTGCTCATCCGCTAATTGGTCAAATTCACCCATGGTCGCACAACTTTGGTTGCGACTAAGCGAAAAATCAAAGCGTTCATCTAATACTTCATCTTCTGGCAAAGGTGAACTTTGCTTTAATACCAGCGTGTTAAATAACACACTACCGGCTAAATTGGCTTCTTCATTTTGTGCTCGCTCGTTTAATACCGGGCTAAACTCTTTTTCACGCCATTGCTCAGTGGTGGTTGCATCAAATAATAATCGGCTCGGCGTTGAGGCTAACAACCGAGTACCGTCGTACACCAACTCTTTACTTAGCCCTCTATCTATTCCCTCAGGAGACGACAACTTCAACTGGCAAGGCGCATCATAACAACCATGGCAAACCACGCAGCGAGTATCTATTACAGGCTTTACATGCTGAAGAAATTCGGCGCCATCACCACTATTAGCGTCAACAATACGCGCTTGTGTTTTTTCGGGACCAAACAGTTCGTTATAATGAGCATTTCCTAGGTAGGCACAGCCACTTAAAATAATCAGTACAAATGTACTTATAATGATCTTTTTCATTACTCTGCCTCATCGCCCAAATCGAACGTGGGCATCATATCAACTTGAGGTGATACGAATGTCAGCTCATCAACTGTAGTCACTACAGCGCTTAATAGAGGACCTTGAGTAAGCGTTAGTTGAGCGTTATGTTCGCTTTGCACTACACTTGAAAAGCTTGAATTGATGATATTCAATTCATAGTCTGTAATGCTTATGCCAATACTACTGTCAGCACTGGGGTTTTGGCATAGCTGAGTCAGTAGCTCATCACTTAAAATAACTGAAATTTCCACGTCAGGCTGCGCTAAGTCACGGGTACTTAGTGTCTCATCTAGAATAAATAAAGGGAGGGTTAAATTGCTATCTTGTTCAAGTTCCATTGGACTCTCTTGCTGACTGGCGGTGTAATTACCGCCATTATAGCAAAAAAGCACATAATTACTGCGACTAAATAACCATACTAAAGCCTAAAATTAATCCTAAGCATTACCAATTACTAAGCTTTAATATCATCCATTGCCGATTCAATAATAGAAAAAACAGCCCCTTGAGGATCGCAAATAACACTAAAACGCCCTACATCAGGGATATCTGTAGCAGGTACGCACACTTTCCCTCCAAGGATCGCCGCTTTTTTTACATAGCTATCGCAGTTATCCACGGCAAAGTAAATCATCCAATGGGGAGGCACGTCTTCTGGCCACTCATTATTCATTTGTAGCATGCCCGCTACAGGCTTACCTGCAACTAAGAACAAGGTGTAATCCATACCTTCCATAGGCTTTATTTCACTTTGCCAACCTAGTAATTCGCAATAAAAGTGACGGCTCGCTTCGCTATCACGCGTTGCCATTTCGTGCCAATAAGGCGTGCCGAGCTCACAAGGACGCTGACATCCTATATGCTCTTTACCTTGCCATAACGCCACGGTGGCCCCGGTTGGGTCTTTAAGCATTAACATGCGCCCTGCATTCATAACATTGTGAGGCCCTGCTATAATTTGCGCGCCTAGCTTTTGCGCCTTAATTGCACATGTATCAACATCATCTACCGCAATATAGGTAAGCCAGTAGCTAGGTGCGGAATCGTCCATTTGCTCTTTAGGCATTTGGTACATGGCAGCAATATCGTCACCTTGCTTTTGAAGCATTGTGTAATATTCATCTTCGCCAATTGGCTGGTCGTCATTCCCCCATTCAAACAACGAGGTATAAAAAGCTTTTCCATCTTTCCAATTATGAGTACACAGTTCAGCCCAGCAAAATATACCTTGCGGATAATTATTTTTATTATTCATCGCCCATTTCCTGTTGTAAATTTAAGCTATTTTTAGCTTAGGCTAATAGTCTATAAGAGTCGATAGCTATTCAATGAATAGACATGCCTTTGCTAAGTTTTAGCGTATAGTCATATTCCCTCCTGTGAAAAAACAGCGCTCAAGTATTAAACTATAGATATTCAGAGGTTCTTAAAGCACTGGCTTCTACTCGAGGTTATTACTAACTCAGGCGACTTAGCTTACATTAGCACCGAGCAGCTAAAAGCTGATAGCTAATCACTTTTCTTCAAGCATTAAAAAACCCGAGACTAAGCTCGGGTTTTTTTAATGCTTAATGCATTACAACAGTTGATTACTCAACGATAGTTGCAACAACACCAGCACCAACAGTACGGCCACCTTCACGGATAGCGAAACGAAGACCTTCGTCCATCGCGATTGGCGCGATTAGAGTTACTGTCATCTTAACGTTATCACCAGGCATTACCATTTCTACGCCTTCTGGTAACTGTACGTCACCTGTTACGTCAGTTGTACGGAAGTAGAACTGTGGACGGTAACCTTTGAAGAATGGAGTATGACGACCACCTTCATCTTTAGAAAGTACGTATACTTCTGAAGTGAATGTTGTGTGTGGGTTGATTGAACCAGGCTTAGCTAGTACTTGACCACGTTCAACGTCTTCACGCTTAGTACCACGTAGAAGTGCACCAATGTTCTCACCAGCACGACCTTCGTCAAGAAGCTTACGGAACATTTCAACACCAGTACAAGTAGACTTAGTAGTCTCTTTGATACCAACGATTTCAACTTCGTCATTCACGTTGATGATACCAGCTTCAACACGGCCAGTTACAACAGTACCACGACCTTGGATTGAGAAAACGTCTTCGATAGGCATGATGAATGGCTTATCGATGTCACGCTCTGGCTCTGGAATGTAAGAATCTAGTGCTTCTGCAAGCTCTACAATTTTAGCTTCCCATTGCTCTTCGCCTTCAAGTGCTTTAAGTGCAGAACCTTGAATTAGTGGTAAGTCATCACCTGGGAAGTCGTATTCAGAAAGAAGTTCACGAACTTCCATTTCTACTAGCTCAAGTAGCTCTTCATCATCAACCATGTCACATTTGTTCATGAACACAACGATGTAAGGAACGCCAACTTGGCGAGAAAGTAGGATGTGCTCACGAGTTTGTGGCATAGGGCCATCAGTCGCAGCAACTACTAAGATAGCGCCGTCCATTTGAGCAGCACCAGTGATCATGTTTTTAACATAATCGGCGTGACCAGGACAATCTACGTGTGCGTAGTGACGAGTAGGCGTATCGTACTCAACGTGTGAAGTTGAGATTGTGATACCACGCTCGCGCTCTTCTGGAGCGTTATCGATTGATGCGAAATCTTTAGCAACACCGCCGTATACTTTTGCAAGTACGTTAGTGATTGCTGCAGTTAGTGTAGTTTTACCGTGGTCAACGTGGCCGATTGTACCAACGTTTACGTGCGGTTTTACGCGTTCAAACTTTTCTTTTGCCATCTTAAAAAATTCCTAATAAAGAAATTAAAGCCTGACTCAGTATTGAGCCAGACAAGCTAAAATCATATAACAGCGCGAGCTGAAATTATTGTATCTGCAACCTGCTTAGAGGCTTCAGCGTACTTCAAAAACTCCATAGAGTATGAGGCACGGCCCTGTGTTGCAGATCGTAAAGCAGTCGCATAACCGAACATTTCAGATAGTGGTACCACAGCATTAATTTGCTTAAGGCCACCAAGTGCATCTTCCATGCCTTCGATCATGCCGCGACGACGGTTTAGGTCGCCAACTACATCACCCATGTTTGCTTCAGGAGTGAGTACTTCAACCTTCATTACTGGTTCTAAAAGTGCAGGGTTTGCATCTAGCGCACCTTGTCTCATAGCCAGTGAACCTGCTATTTTAAATGCCATTTCATTCGAATCTACATCATGGAATGAACCATCATATAAAGTCGCTTTAACACCAAGTAATGGGTAGCCTGCCAGTACACCTTGAGCCATTTGCTCTTGGATACCTTTGTCTACCGCAGGGATGTATTCTTTCGGCACTGAGCCACCTACGGTTTCGTTTACGAACTCGTAAATTGGGGCTTCATCATCCGAAATATCCATCGGTTCAAGTTTAAGCCAGACGTGACCATATTGACCACGACCACCTGATTGACGTACAAACTTTCCTTCAACTTCAACAGTTGAACGAATAGCTTCTCGGTATGCAACCTGCGGCTTACCAACGTTACATTCAACACTGAATTCACGTTTCATACGGTCGACAATGATATCAAGGTGAAGTTCACCCATGCCAGAGATAATAGTCTGGCCTGATTCTTCGTCAGTTTGTACGCGGAAAGATGGATCTTCTGCAGCTAGTTTTCCTAGCGCGATACCCATTTTATCCTGGTCAGCGATTGTGCGAGGCTCAACCGCAACAGAGATAACTGGTTCTGGGAACTCCATACGCTCAAGCGTAATAATAGAGTTCGGATCACACAGTGTTTCACCTGTTGTTACGTCTTTGAGACCAATAGCCGCCGCGATGTCGCCTGCGTGGACTTCTTTGATCTCTTCACGTGAGTTTGAATGCATCTGAACGATACGACCAAGACGCTCACGCTTACTTTTTACTGGGTTATATACCGCGTCACCCTGTTTAACAGTACCAGAGTAAACACGGAAAAAGGTTAAAGTGCCAACAAACGGGTCTGTTGCAATCTTGAATGCAAGAGCAGCAAACGGCGCTTTATCATCAGCAGGACGCTCTTCCTCAGTACCATTTTCTAAGATACCTTGGATTTGTTTCACTTGTGTTGGTGATGGCATATATTCAACAACGCAATCAAGCACAGCTTGAACACCTTTGTTTTTAAATGCACTACCACACGTCATGGGAACAATTTCGTTCGCTAATGTGCGTTGACGCAAAGCATTTTTAATTTCTGCTTCGCTTAACTCTTCACCTTCTAAGTATTTATCCATTAGTTCTTCAGTAGCTTCAGCAGCGCTTTCAACTAAGTGAGAGCGCCATTCTTCGGCTAATTCCTGAAGTTCTGCCGGTATTGCCTCATAAGAGAAAGTCATACCCTGGTCTTTATCATTCCAGTTAATGGCTTTCATTTTAATAAGGTCAATAACACCTTTAAAGTCGTCTTCAGCGCCAATAGGCAGCTGGACTGGAACAGGCGTTGCTCCAAGACGAGATTTCACCTGGCTTACAACCGTTAAAAAGTCAGCGCCCGTGCGATCCATTTTATTTACGAAGATCATTCTCGGAACTTCGTATTTGTTCGCTTGACGCCAAACTGTCTCAGTTTGCGGCTGTACACCCGATGAAGCACAAAGAACAACTACCGCACCATCTAGTACACGTAAAGAACGCTCTACTTCGATAGTGAAATCTACGTGTCCTGGGGTATCAATAATATTGATGCGATGGTCGTCAAATTGAGCGTCCATCCCTTTCCAGAAACACGTTGTTGCAGCAGAAGTGATTGTGATACCACGCTCTTGTTCCTGCTCCATCCAATCCATAGTTGCAGCGCCATCATGCACTTCACCGATCTTATGAGAAAGACCGGTGTAGAACAGAACACGTTCTGTTGTGGTGGTTTTGCCTGCATCTACGTGAGCACAAATACCGATATTGCGGTAACGCTCAAGTGGAGTTGTACGTGCCATAAAATCCTCTTAAAGGTTAAGGACAGATTACCAACGGTAATGAGCGAATGCTTTATTCGCTTCAGCCATACGGTGAACGTCTTCACGTTTCTTAACCGCAGTGCCTTTGTTATCAGCAGCGTCAACGATTTCTTGAGCTAAACGTAAGCCCATAGATTTTTCGCCACGCTTACGTGCAGCGTCTACTAACCAACGCATACCTAATGCGTTGCGACGTACTGGACGTACTTCAACTGGTACTTGATAAGTTGAACCACCAACACGGCGAGATTTAACCTCTACCTGTGGACGGATGTTATCAAGTGCAGTTTCAAAGATTTCTAGGTGCGACTTGCCTGATTTCTCAGCAGCCACGTCTAGCGCACCATAAACGATTTTTTCAGCAGTAGATTTCTTGCCGTCTAACATTACGATGTTAACGAATTTTGCAAGAAGTTCCGATCCGAACTTAGGATCTGGAAGAATTTTACGTTGACCTATTACGCGTCTTCTAGGCATTTTGTATCTCCGGTTTATTCAGGTTTGTCCTTTTGGAACAATAACCCAAAACAATAATTAATAATATTTAGTGCTTGGCCTTACTAACGGAATACAATTAGCCTTTAGGGCGTTTTGCACCGTATTTAGAACGAGCTTGACGACGGTCGCTTACGCCTGCACAGTCAAGTGCACCACGTACAGTGTGGAAACGCACACCTGGTAAATCTTTAACACGACCACCACGGATTAGGATTACACTGTGCTCTTGAAGGTTATGACCTTCACCACCGATGTATGAAGTTACTTCGAAACCGTTAGTTAAACGTACACGAGCTACTTTACGTAACGCCGAGTTTGGTTTCTTAGGTGTAGTTGTATATACGCGAGTACATACACCACGCTTTTGCGGACACGCTTTAAGCGCAGCTGAGTTACTTTTAGTAACCTTGCTACGACGTGGCTTACGCACTAGCTGGTTAATAGTTGCCATTTAAATAGCTCCTGAAATTAAAATTACTACTGAAAAAAATAAAAAATCCGCCCTTGTTTTACGAGCATGTATTAAACGTGCAAGTAAATGGGTGGCGGAATTTTAATGAGCAAAGATTGACCTGTCAACCTAAACCGCTCGCAAGGCAGTAGATAACTACCTTGCTAAACTCTAATCCATTGATTAGATTCGGTTTATTGATTTCCAGATAAATCCGCGTTTAAGGCATCAGTTAGTGCTTGAGTCGCCTCTTCTGCACTTACCGTTTGCTCTTCAACAACGTCTTTTTGCTTACGACGAGCCATACGATCTTGATGATACGCAAAACCGGTACCGGCTGGGATCAATCGACCCACAATTACGTTTTCTTTCAGACCGCGTAACTCATCGCTCTTACCATTTACAGCGGCTTCTGTTAGGACACGAGTTGTCTCCTGGAACGAGGCTGCTGAGATGAAAGATTCTGTCGCTAGTGATGCTTTAGTGATACCCATTAACTGGATTTCAAACTTAGCTGGGATCTTACCTTGAGCTTCAAGGTCGCGGTTTGCGATATTAACGCGTGCCACTTCAATTTGCTCACCGGCTAAGAACTCAGTATCACCACCGTCTAGAATGATACATTTACGTAGCATTTGACGAATAATAGTTTCAATGTGCTTATCATTGATCTTAACGCCCTGCAAACGGTAAACCTCTTGCACTTCGTTAACAATGTAGTTAGCAACATGAGTCACACCACGTAGGCGTAAGATGTCATGCGGTGATTCTGGACCATCGGCGATAACTTCACCTTTAGACACTTGCTCACCTTCAAACACGTTAAGTTGACGCCACTTAGGGATCATTTCTTCGTAATGATCGCCTTCAGCTGGAGTAATAACTAAACGTTTCTTACCTTTAGTCTCTTTACCGAAGCTAATCGTACCGGTGATTTCAGCTAAGATAGCTGGATCTTTCGGCTTACGCGCTTCAAATAAGTCGGCTACGCGTGGTAGACCACCCGTGATATCACGAGTTTTCGAACCTTCTTGCGGAATACGTGCTAGTACGTCACCTGGGTTTGCAGTCGCGCCGTCTGTTACTTCAATCGTAGTGAATGAAGGAAGACGTGTTTCTTGCAAGCCACGCTCATCACTTTCAATGATAAGTTTCGGCTCTTTCGCATTCGCTTTAGCAAGATCTTTAACAACTACACGAGTTAAACCCGTTAGTTCGTCAGTCTGTGCTTCAGTATTTGAATCATCGATATCGCTGAACGATACTTTTGATTTATGCTCAAGAACGATTGGGTGACTATGCGGGTCCCAAGTAGCAACAATGTCGTTACCTTGAACTTCTGCATTGTCTTGCACTGTTAATACCGCACCGTAAGGTACTTTATAACGTTCTTTCTCACGACCATAGCTATCAATGATAGTGATTTCTGTAGAACGAGAGGTAATAACAATCTTACCGTCTGTATTTAATACATACTTAGCGTTGTGAAGTTTTAATGTACCGTTAGTTTTAACTTGTACATTATTTTCAGCAGACGCTCTTGATGCCGCACCACCGATGTGGAATGTACGCATCGTAAGCTGTGTACCCGGCTCACCGATTGATTGTGCCGCGATAACACCTACTGATTCACCCGCATTGATGATATGACCACGTGCTAGGTCACGACCATAACACTTAGCACAAACACCAAAGTCGTTATCACAAGTGATAACTGAACGTACACGAACTTCATCAACTGAGTGCTCTTCTAAAAGGTCACACAGTTTTTCGTCAAGCATGATGTTACGTTCTACAAGTACTGTATTAGTACCAGGGATAACAACAGGCTCAGCAACAACACGACCTAGTACACGTTCGCGAAGTGCTTCTACAACGTCACCACCTTCAATAAGCGGTTTCATTGTTAAGCCATCTTCTGTGCCACAATCGTCTTCATTGATTACCAAATCTTGTGCAACGTCTACTAGACGACGCGTTAGGTAACCCGAGTTCGCTGTTTTCAGTGCTGTATCGGCAAGACCTTTACGCGCACCGTGCGTTGAGATGAAGTACTGAAGTACGTTTAGACCTTCACGGAAGTTAGCCGTGATTGGCGTCTCGATGATTGAACCATCTGGACGTGCCATTAGACCACGCATACCTGCTAGCTGACGGATCTGAGCGGCACTACCACGAGCACCTGAGTCGGCCATCATAAACACTGAGTTAAATGACGGTTGCTCTTCTTCTTCACCTTGCGCATTCACTACGGTGTCTTTTGACAAGTTAGCCATCATTTCACGTGATAAGTTTTCATTTACACGTGACCAGATATCGATAACTTTGTTGTACTTTTCACCAGCCGTAACAAGACCTGATTGGAATTGTTGGTTGATTTCAGTTACTTCAGCTTCTGCTGCTTCAATGATTGATGCTTTCACTGGTGGGATAACTAAGTCATCGATACCAATTGAAACACCTGACTTCATTGCGTAGTGGAAACCGGTGTACATAACTTGGTCAGCAAACACAACTGTGTCTTTTAAACCAAGACGACGGTAACACTCATTTAATAAGCTAGAAATTTGCTTTTTACCTAGAGCTTGGTTGATTGACTCAAACGGCATACCTTTAGGTAAAATAAGAGACAGAATTGCACGACCCACTGTAGTATCAATGATAGTAATTGTATCTTCTACAACACCATCTTCATTAGCTACTGATTGGCTAATACGTACTTTCACTTTTGCGTGAAGGTCGGCATTACCACTACGGTATGCTTTTTCTGCTTCTTTAGGATCTTTAAATACGGTGCCTTCGCCTTTGGCGTTAATGCGGTCACGCGTCATGTAATAAAGACCTAATACAACGTCCTGTGAAGGAACGATGATTGGCTCACCATTAGCAGGCGATAAGATGTTGTTTGTAGACATCATTAACGCACGAGCTTCTAGCTGCGCTTCAATTGTTAGCGGTACGTGTACCGCCATTTGGTCACCATCGAAGTCGGCGTTGTAAGCCGCACATACTAATGGATGCAAATGAATCGCTTTACCTTCGATAAGCACAGGTTCAAACGCTTGGATACCCAAACGGTGAAGTGTTGGTGCACGGTTAAGTAATACTGGATGTTCACGAATTACTTCGTCTAGAACATCCCATACTTCCGCTACTTCACGCTCAACCATCTTTTTAGCTGCTTTGATTGTCGTAGCCATGCCACGACGTTCTAATTTGCCATAGATGAATGGTTTGAAAAGCTCTAATGCCATCTTCTTAGGAAGACCACACTGATGAAGCTTAAGTGTAGGACCAACCGTGATTACAGAACGGCCAGAGTAATCTACACGCTTACCAAGTAAGTTCTGACGGAAACGACCTTGCTTACCTTTGATCATATCAGCAAGCGATTTAAGTGGACGTTTGTTAGAACCTGTAATTGCACGACCACGACGACCGTTATCAAGTAGCGCATCAACCGCTTCTTGTAACATACGTTTTTCGTTGCGTACGATAATATCTGGTGCAGCTAAATCTAGTAGACGCTTAAGACGGTTATTACGGTTAATAACACGACGGTAAAGGTCATTTAGATCAGATGTCGCAAAGCGGCCACCGTCTAGCGGTACTAATGGACGTAAGTCAGGTGGCAATACTGGAAGTACTGTCATGATCATCCACTCAGGGTTATTACCTGATTGGTGGAACGATTCCATTAACTTAAGACGTTTAGTGATCTTTTTACGCTTAGTTTCAGAGTTAATTGTTGGTAACTCTTCACGCATCTCTGCAATTAATTGAGCAAGATCGAGTTCACGAAGCAAGTCTAATACTGCTTCAGCACCCATCTTCGCTTCAAACTCATCGCCGTGCTCTTCAAGGGCATCTAGGTATTCTTCTTCACCTAATAGCTGACCACGCTCAAGCGTTGTCATACCAGGCTCAGTTACTACGAATGATTCGAAGTAAAGAACACGTTCAATATCACGAAGCGTCATATCAAGCATTAAGCCGATACGTGACGGTAATGATTTTAAAAACCATATATGCGCAACTGGACTTGCCAGTTCTATATGACCCATACGGTCACGACGCACTTTAGTGAGTGTTACTTCAACGCCACACTTTTCACAGATCACACCACGGTGTTTAAGGCGTTTATATTTACCACATAAACACTCATAATCTTTCACTGGGCCGAAAATACGGGCACAGAATAAGCCATCGCGCTCAGGCTTGAAAGTACGGTAGTTAATAGTCTCAGGTTTCTTTACTTCACCGTATGACCATGAACGAACCATGTCTGGTGAAGCAAGACCAATGCGAATTGCATCGAATTCTTCGGTCTTATTTTGTTGCTTCAGAAACTTAAGTAAGTCTTTCACCTTAGCTCTCCTGTCGGAGTTAATCTTGAGGACGGATGTTCTCGTCCCTACATTCTATTCAGCCATAACAGATGCTGCAGCGTTCACTGCAGCATCTAATTGGCTTAATTTTCTTCCAACTCGATGTTGATACCCAGTGAGCGGATTTCTTTCAACAATACGTTGAACGATTCTGGCATACCTGGTTCCATTTTATGGTTACCATCAACGATGTTTTTATACATCTTAGTACGACCGTTCACGTCATCCGATTTCACTGTTAGCATTTCTTGTAGAGTGTAAGCAGCACCGTAAGCTTCAAGTGCCCATACTTCCATCTCACCAAAACGCTGGCCACCGAACTGTGCTTTACCACCCAGCGGCTGCTGAGTAACAAGGCTGTAAGAACCAGTAGAACGCGCGTGCATCTTATCATCAACCAAGTGGTTAAGTTTAAGCATGTACATGTAACCTACAGTTACTTGACGTTCAAACTGATCGCCAGTACGGCCATCATAAAGTGTAACCTGACCACTTCTAGGGTAGCCGCCTAGCTCTAGCATGTCTTTGATTTCGTCTTCTTTCGCGCCATCAAATGCAGGAGTAGCAATCGGTAAACCACCTTTCAAGTTTTCAGCTAAACGACGAATTTCGTCATCAGAGAAACTAGCGATATCCACAACCTGACGAGATTCACCGATCTCATAAGCTTGTTTGATGAATTCACGTAGCTCATGAAGCTCGCGTTGCTCTTTCATCATTTCTTCTAAGCGCTCACCAATACCGCGTGCAGCTAGACCCATATGTGTTTCAAGGATCTGACCGATGTTCATTCGCGATGGTACACCTAGTGGATTTAGTACGATATCTACCGTACGACCTTTGTCATCGTATGGCATATCTTCTACTGGTACGATAGTCGAGATAACACCTTTGTTACCGTGACGACCCGCCATTTTATCACCCGGTTGGATACGACGTTTAACAGCTAAGTATACTTTAACAATTTTAAGTACACCTGGTGCTAAGTCATCACCTTGGGTAATTTTACGACGTTTGTTTTCAAACTTCTTATCGTATTCAGCTTTAAGCTCATCGTACTGTGCAGCTAGTTGCTCAAGTTCAGCTTGCTTGTCTTCTTCAGCAAGGCTTTGAGTTAGTAACTTTTCAGCATTCAGTGACGCTAAGTTGTCTTCATCGAAGCCAGCTGCCACAAGTAACTTGCGAGCACGCTCTAAAACACCAGCTTCTAGAATACGGAACTCTTCGTTGAAGTCTTTCTTCGCTTCGCGAAGCTGCATGTCTTCAACTTCTAACGCACGCTTATCTTTTTCAACACCATCACGGGTGAAAACTTGTACGTCGATTACAGTACCAGTTACAGAGTTAGGTACACGTAAAGAGCTGTCTTTAACGTCAGACGCTTTTTCACCGAAGATAGCACGTAGTAGCTTCTCTTCTGGTGTTAATTGCGTTTCGCCTTTCGGAGTCACTTTACCTACTAGGATATCGCCGCCTTTAACTTCAGCACCAATATATACAACGCCTGATTCATCAAGCTTGCCTAGTGCAGATTCACCCACGTTCGGGATATCTGCTGTGATCTCTTCTGAGCCTAATTTAGTATCACGGGCGATACACTGTAGTTCTTGAATGTGGATAGTCGTTAGACGATCTTCTTCAACTACGCGCTCTGATAATAAGATTGAATCCTCGAAGTTGTAACCGTTCCATGGCATGAATGCCACGCGAAGGTTTTGACCAAGGGCTAAGTCACCTAAGTCAGTCGAAGGACCATCTGCTAACACATCGCCACGAGTAACCGGCTCACCAACCATACAAGTCGGCTTTTGGTTAATACATGTATTTTGGTTAGAACGTGTGTACTTGGTTAAGTTGTAGATGTCGATGCCCGCTTCACCAGGGATGCGCTCTTCTTCATGTACATTAACAACGATGCGACTTGCGTCGGCATACATTACTTCACCACCACGTTTAGCAACAATCGTTACACCAGAATCTTTTGCTAGTGTTAACTCAATACCTGTACCTACTAACGGTTTGTCCGCTTTCAATGTTGGTACTGCTTGACGTTGCATGTTTGAACCCATCAATGCACGGTTAGCATCATCGTGTTCTAGGAACGGGATAAGTGCTGCCGCTACAGAGATCACCTGTTGTGGTGATACATCCATATATTGCTGGTCCATGCGACCCATAAAGGTTGATTCACCTTTGTGACGACATGGAATAAGTTCATCTACAAACTCATTGGTTTCAGTTAAGTTTGAGTTCGCCTGTGCGATAACAAACTGACCTTCTTCAATGGCTGATAGGTAATCAACTTCATCAGTTACTACACCGTCTACCACTTTGCGGTAAGGTGTTTCTAAGAAACCGTAGTCATTGGTACGTGCATACGTAGACAATGAGTTAATTAGACCGATGTTTGGACCCTCAGGAGTCTCGATTGGACATACGCGACCGTAGTGAGTTACGTGAACGTCACGTACTTCAAAGCCAGCGCGTTCACGAGTTAGACCGCCCGGACCTAATGCAGAAATACGACGCTTATGCGTTACTTCTGATAGCGGGTTATTTTGGTCCATAAACTGTGATAACTGAGACGAGCCGAAGAACTCTTTAACCGCTGCCGAAATAGGCTTAGCGTTAATAAGATCTTGTGGCATTACCGCATCAAGGTCACCTAAGCTTAAACGCTCACGTACAGCACGTTCTACACGTACTAAACCTACACGGAATTGATTCTCAGCCATTTCGCCAACACTACGTATACGACGGTTGCCTAAGTGGTCTATATCATCAACATCGCCAACACCGTTACGAATAGCAATCAATACTTTCATAACCGCTACGATGTCTTCTTTGCTTAATGTGCCAGGGCCTGTGTCTGAATCGTAACCAACACGGCTATTGAACTTCATACGACCTACTGTTGATAAGTCATAGCGTTCTTCTGAGAAGAATAAGTTCTCAAATAAGGCTTCAGCCGCGTCTTTCGTCGGTGGCTCGCCTGGGCGCATCATGCGATAAATTTCTACTAGTGCTTCTAAACGGTTGCTTGACGAGTCAATATTCAACGTATTTGACATGTAAGCGCCGCTGTCCACTTCATTGATGTATAGTGTATCAATGGTCGTGTGACCGGCTTTAACCAATTCAGCCATCATTTCAAGCGTTAGCTCGTCATTTGCAGTAGCAATGATTTCACCTGTTGACTCATCAACATAGTTCTTCGCTAATACACGGCCAATGATGTACTCATGTGGTACTTCTAATTGCTTAATGCCTTTTTTCTCGATGCTCTTGATGTGGCGAGCCGTAACACGACGACCGCTTTCAACAAGGACTTCACCGTCTTCGCTCTTGATATCAAAAGCGGCAGTTTCACCACGTAAACGTGAAGGCACAAGTTCCATAAGAACTTTACCGTCAGCGATTTCAAACGCAGTAGTATCGAAGAAGATATCTAGGATTTCTTCACTCGTGTACTCAAGTGCACGTAAGATGATAGACGCCGGTAATTTACGACGACGGTCAATACGTACATATAAGTTATCTTTTGCATCAAATTCGAAGTCTAACCATGAACCACGGTAAGGAATTACACGTGCGTTATAAAGCACTTTACCTGACGAGTGAGTTTTACCGCGGTCGTTATCAAAGAATACACCAGGGCTACGGTGTAGCTGAGAAACGATAACACGCTCTGTACCATTGATTACAAAAGTACCGGTATCGGTCATGAGCGGAATTTCGCCCATGTAAACTTCTTGCTCTTTAATGTCTTTAACTGTGCCTGGAGCTTCTTTGTCCATTACTACAAGACGCAGTTTCACGCGAAGTGGAGCAGAATAAGTCACACCGCGAATTTGACATTCTTTTACATCGAATACTGGCTCACCAATACGATAACTTACGTATTGAAGCTCAGAATTTCCCGAGTAGCTTTTAATTGGGAACACAGAACGGAAGGCAGCTTCCAAACCATGATCGCCATCAGCGTCCGGGACTAAGAATTTTTTAAACGATTCTAACTGCGTCGACAGTAAGAAAGGTATATCCAAAACTTGTGGACGTTTACCAAAATCCTTACGGATACGTTTCTTTTCAGAATAAGAGTAAGCCATGGGGTTCCTCAGCTTGCTGATCTTTGACCCGACCTGTTCTTGTAAGAACAGACTTAACTGGCATCTATGCCAAGATGTACAACATTAACTGTTGTTCCAACTTAATCCCACCTCAACACTAGCAAACTATAAAGCGTTGAAATTAAAGAATAAATCAGATTTTATTTGCGCTATAAGAATAGTCGCTCTATAGCGCAAAAAGGCCGGTGATTAAATAATCACCAGCCCTTGCCTGATTTCTCAGGCAGCGAACCTAGCAAAAGCTAGATTACTTAACCTCAACTTCAGCACCAGCTTCTGTAAGGTCTTTAGCAAGAGCTTCAGCTTCTTCCTTAGAGATACCTTCTTTAACTGGAGTTGGAGCAGCTTCAACTAGAGCTTTAGCTTCTTTTAAGCCAAGACCAGTTGCGCCACGTACAGCTTTGATTGCCGCAACTTTATTAGCGCCAGCGCCAGTAAGGATTACGTCAAATTCTGTTTTCTCTTCAGCAGCTTCAGCAGCAGGACCTGCTACCATAGCAGCTGCAGCAGTTACGCCGAATTTTTCTTCCATTGCTTCAACTAGAGCAACAACGTCCATTACTGACATTTCAGCAATTGCGTCAAGGATTTGGTCTTTAGTTACAGACATTACAAATTTCCTAATAATTAACGGACTCTAAGGTCCAAATAAATTTACACCGAAAGGGATTAAACAGCTTAAAATTAAGCAGCTTGCTCTTCTTTCTGTACACGTACTGCTTCAATTGTTTTACACAATTTACCAGCAGACGCTTCTTTCATAGCGCTCATTAAGCGTGCAACAGCTTCGTCGTATGTAGGTAGAGTTGCAAGCATAGCTGCGTCTACTACATTACCTTCAAAAGCGGCCGTTTTAAGCTCAAATTTCTCATTCTTTTTCGCGAAGTCTGAAAAGATACGCGCAGCAGCACCTGGGTGCTCTGATGAGAAAGCGATTAAGCTTGGACCAACAAATGAATCAGATAGGCATTCAAAGTCTGTTCCTTCAAGAGCACGTTTAGCTAGAGTGTTACGGACAACTTTCATCCAAACACCCGCTTCGCGAGCTTCTTTACGAAGGGCAGTGATTGCACCAACTGTTACACCACGAGAATCTGCAACTACTGCAGATAGAGCACCAGTGGCTGCTTCGTTGACTTCAGCAACAATTGCCTTTTTGCCTTGAAGATTTAAAGCCATGGGTGTTACTCCTGGTTTAATGGGTTACCGTACATCGGCTTCCCTGTTTTACTCTTCCCCACCAATAAAGGTGGAGATGCTTTTTACGGCGAGAGCCAGAAGATTAGGAAAAATCTATCTGGGGATTCACACCGTCTACGTAGGTAATATTAAGGCCGAAGCCGCCTACGGTCTTGGACGGAAGCCCAATTTATCGCGTTGCCCGAAGGCGCTTCGAAATTATGGACTTCAACCCGAATTCTTTACTTTGCGATTAACTAAATTAATCAGCAAAATGGCGCAAAATTATAGTACAAATTTCACGCCATGTAAACACTCAATTAAGCAACAACTGTGCTTAAAGTGCCTTGGTCAACAGAAACACCTGCGCCCATTGTTGTAGAGATAGTTACTTTCTTCAAGTAAACACCTTTAGCTTGAGAAGGTTTAGCCTTCTTAAGCGCAACAATTAGAGCTTCAAGGTTTTGTTGTAACTGCTCAGCAGTGAAATCAACCTTACCAATAGTAGTATGGATGATACCATTTTTGTCATTGCGGTAACGCACTTGACCTGCTTTCGCATTTTTAACTGCTTCTGCAACGTTAGGTGTTACAGTACCAGTTTTAGGGTTTGGCATTAGACCACGTGGGCCTAAGATTTGACCTAGTTGACCAACAACACGCATAGCGTCTGGTGATGCAACAACAACGTCAAAATTCATCTCGCCTTTCTTAACTAGGTCAGCAAGATCTTCCATGCCTACTAATTCAGCACCGGCTTCTTTTGCAGCTTCTGCATTAGCGCCTTGAGTGAATACAGCAACACGAACGTCACGACCAGTACCGTTAGGTAGTACAGTAGCACCACGAACGTTTTGATCAGATTTACGAGCATCGATACCAAGGTTAACAGCAACGTCAACACTTTCTACGAATTTAGCTGTCGCTAGTTCTTTTAAAAGAGCAACTGCTTCGTTAATTTCGTAATCTTTAGTTACTTCCACTTTTTCGCGGATAGTACGCATACGTTTAGTTAATTTAGCCATTATCTTAGTCCTCTACGTTCAAGCCCATCGCACGCGCAGAACCTGCGATAGTGCGAACCGCAGCTTCTAAATCAGAAGCTGTAAGGTCTGGTTTCTTTGTCTCAACGATTTCTTCAAGTTGAGCACGAGTTACTGTGCCTACTTTTTCAGTGTTAGGACGGCCTGAACCAGATTTGATACCTGCAGCTTTCTTAAGTAAGTAAGCAGCCGGTGGCGTTTTCATGTCGAACGTAAATGAACGGTCGCCGTAAACAGAGATCACTACAGGAACTGGAGCGCCTTTTTCGATAGATTCTGTACGTGCGTTGAACGCTTTACAGAATTCCATGATGTTTACACCGTGTTGACCTAGTGCTGGACCTACTGGAGGACTAGGGTTAGCCATACCAGCAGCAACTTGTAGCTTGATTAGAGCTTCAACTTTCTTAGCCATTATAAATACCTCATTAGGTGGGTCTTAGCCTTGTGCGCGCGAGGACGCGTACTCTAGCGGCTTCCCAGTTTAAAAATTGGTTTCTCACTTTTTAGTAAACAGTTAAACAAACGTTTTCCCTGAATACAAAAAGGCCGCTGATTATAAGTTAATCAGCGGCCTTTTTCAAGCTTCGTGCCAAAAATTTAAAAGTTTTTAACGCGACGCTTTAAATCAATTACTTATCTTGTTCAACTTGACCAAATTCAAGTTCAACTGGCGTAGAACGACCAAAAATAAGTACCGACACTTTAACGCGGCTCTTTTCGTAGTCAACTTCTTCAACCACACCACTAAAGTCTGCAAATGGACCATCAGTAACACGAACCACTTCACCCGGCTCAAATAATGTTGCTGGTTTAGGCGCTTCTGCGTTCTCTTGTAGACGGTTAAGAATACGATCAGCTTCTTTGGTGCTAATAGGTGCTGGACGGTCTGATGTGCCACCAATAAAGCCCATAACACGTTCAGTGCTATTTACTAAGTGCCAGCTTGCATCATTCATATCCATTTGTACTAGTACGTAACCTGGGAAGAATTTACGCTCAGATTTACGCTTTTGACCAGCACGCATCTCTACGACTTCTTCAGTAGGAACTAATACTTCACCAAAGCTATCTTCTAGACCTTTGATTTTAATATGCTCTAATAATGTTTGAGCAACACGCTTCTCATAACCTGAGAAAGCCTGTACTACGTACCAACGTAGTTTCTTTTCGTTATTCTCATCCGACATGGGATCAGATCTCCAATCCAGTTAAAAAGCCTACAGCGCGGAATAAAATGCCATCTAATCCCCAAAGGATTAATGCCATAATCACTGTTGCAACCATTACAATTAATGTCGTGTGCGTTGTTTCTTGACGCGTCGGCCAAACTACCTTGCGTACTTCGATACGCGCTTCTTTTGCAAAAGCAAGGAATGTACGTCCCTTGAAAGTTTGCGAAGCAATAGCTAAACCCGCAGCTATCGCAACCACAACGCCAATAGCACGTAGTAATACAGACTGATCTGCAAACATATGGTTACCAACGACTGCGCCTGCAAGTAGCGCAATTGCTACTAACCACTTTACTGACTCCATCCCACTCGATGGTGTTTCTATATTCGTGCTCATAATATTATTACCTTAACTACAGACACAACAACCCTGCACGTCGACAGGGTTAATCCATTAAAATCTAAACTTAAAAACAAGCTTACTTAAACCGATTTTTAGTTCTAGACTTTACTCACTTTGTAAAAAATTGGCAGGGGCGGAGAGATTCGAACTCCCAACCGTCGGTTTTGGAGACCGCTGTTCTACCAATTGGAACTACGCCCCTGCAAAGTGGATGCCTATTATACTTACGCAATTCATTAACACAAGAGTAAAAAGATACCCATAACTTAAAATCTCACTGACGGCTGTAAAAATCAAACTTAACATTATTAAAAAAGCAGTTTATGATTGTTTCAATTTTAGGAATACTGTTCGCACAAGGAAGCCAGTGCCTTTACTTCAAACCCTATTCAAAACCCTCATTTTAAGTATTTTTTGCTTGTTTCATAGCATGCTTATTGCCCGCCCTATTCACTTAGATACATATTCGAGTGAGCAAGGATTATCGCAAAACTCGATTACATGCAGCATCACTGATGAGCAAGGGTTTCATTGGTTTGCCACACAAGGCGGTCTTAATCGCTTTGATGGTTATGAGTTTAAACGCTTCAAGTCTCACCCTACTGAGGCTAGTATTTCAGGAAACTGGGTCACCGATTGCCTTGATGGCGGCCCTCATGCTATCTGGTTTTCTACAGCCAGTAATGGTTTAAACTTACTTGATACTCAAACCGGTCAATTTAAGGTTTTTAATACGCAAACTGAGTTGGCGATTACTGATAACCGTATATGGTCACTGGCGTCAGATAACCTAAATAATATTTGGTTAGGCCATGAACATGGAAAGTTAACACGATTAAATATAGTCAATAATGAAGTTGAGTCATTTAGCTATAATAGCCCCGAGCAAGCTAATACCGTAATACAAGATATCGTAATAGATGCTCAACAGAATATCTGGTTAGCGACCAACGAGGGATTAATTAAATTTAACCCAGAGCTAAAAACGTTTAAACACATAGCAAAGAGCCATAAGAATTTATGGCGGTTACACTTAAATACACAAGGGCAGCTATTACTAGCAAGCAAACAAGGCCTTAGCCTATTTATTCCAACAACACAGGCTTTTGCGGAGTTTGCTCAATTTACAGATGTATGGATCACCGATATATTAATTGACGACACCGATACCTTGTGGCTTACAAGTTATGGAAAAGGTTTATTTTATAAAACAGAGCAAAGTACATCTAAAAATAACTTTGAGCACATACCGCACAATAAACAGCAACTAAATGGGCTTGCTAATGATTACCTTTTGTCAGTCTATCAAGACCAGTTCGGTATCATTTGGATTGGTACTGATGGCTATGGCTTGCAACGTTATGATAAAAAGCAAAATCAATTTTCGCATCAACAGCATTTGAGCGATCATGAGACTACTATTAGTCATAATTTTGTTCGCGCTCTACTTAAAGATTCACAAGGTCAGTTATGGGTTGGTACGCGTGATGGCTTAAACAAACAAACCGACACTGGCTTTAAGCGCTATAAAGTTAACTCAAAATTGCAAAGCGGCCTTACTAATAATAATGTATTTAGCCTGCATGAAGATAACCAACAGCGACTTTGGGTTGGTACCTATGGCGGTGGGTTACTGCAATACAATCCAGCTGAAGATAATTTTATTGCCTATACAATGCAAAGCCATCAGCTTAGTAGCGATCGAGTTTATGCGATAACGAGCGATCCTAAAGGTAATTTATGGCTAGGTAGTAACCAAGGTTTAACACGCTTTAATCCCGACACTTTAGAGGTTCAACATTACAAGCACGACGATTCAACTAATAGTCTTGCTAACAATACCGTGTTTACTCTGCTTTTTGATCAAAATACAAACGGATTATGGGTCGGGACTCGTGCAGGTTTAAATTATCTAAGCATGGCCGATGAATCATTTACCCATTACCCCGCAAATAGCGAACCGAAAACTGGTTTAAGCCATAATATGGTCACTTCCTTGCACCTGCAAAATAACGATACTTTATGGGTTGGTACCTTTGGTGGTTTAAACCGCCTTGATAAAAAAACACAAAAGATCACTTACACTACCGAACATAATGGATTACTGAACGATAATATTTTTGCTATTAAAGATGATAGTAAAGGCCACTTATGGCTAAGCAGTAACCAAGGGCTCACTCGCTATAATCCCACGAATCAAGCTATGCAGCATTTTTTACCTCGTGACGGCGTGCAGCATAATTCGTTTATTTTAGGTGCCGCTTTTCAAGCAGCTGATGGCGAGCTATTTTTTGGCGGAATCAATGGCTTTAATCAGTTTTACCCTAGTAAACTGCTATTGAGTACTTCAGCCCCAACCCCAGTATTAACTGAGCTATTAATTTATAACCAAGCAAGTTCAACAAAAAACTATCTAACAGATCAAAAACAGCCAGCAAAACTAATAAATCATACTAAAAAACTCTCTTTTCCAACTAGCCAAGGGGTCATTGGCTTTAAATATTCCGCCGTTAATAATGCCTCATCAGCTAATCAATACCAGTATGCTTACAAGCTAAGTGGTTTAGATAAGCAATTTATCTATACCGATGCAAGCCAACGACAAGTTAACTATTCGCAGCTAAGTGCAGGTAATTATCAATTACAATTAAAAGTAAGCGATCAATACGGGCAATGGAGCAAAGTTCACACTATGCTAAAGCTGACAGTAACGCCTCCTTGGTGGCAAACGAAATTGGCGTATGCGGCTTACCTTATAATAGTTTTGATTATTACATGGTTAATTTTAGCGTCACGCTATCGAGCTAAAACCGCAGAGCAACTTATTCAACAAGAAAGAAAGCTCAATCAACTAAAGACCCAATTTTTAGATAATATTAGCCATGAACTTAAAACGCCATTAAGCTTAATTTTAGCGCCAGTAGAAAACTTACAACAGCAACAACTCGGTGCTCAAGCGCAACATCAAGTTTCTATAATCAAGCGTAACGGGCTCCGCCTACTTAATTTAATTAATGAGCTATTACAGCTCAGCCAGCGCCCAAGTGCGACTATAGAATATGTATCCGCTTATTCTATAAGCCCTTTTATAGAACAAATAGTAGACGACTTCGCTATTTTGTTTGCTCAAAAAAATATTAGTTTTTCCTTTAAAGACACCACGCAACAGCCTAATTATATAAATTTAGAAACTAAACATGCTTTATCTATTATTGATAACTTATTGACCAATGCACTTAAATACACCCCATCAAATGAAAGCGTTAATCTAACGCTTTCTAACACAAACAATAATGTTGTTATAACGGTATCTGATACTGGTATTGGTATCGAAGAACACCAGCAAGCGCTTATTTTTGAACGTTTTACTCGTGTTGCAGCACACAACCAAACAGGCAGTGGTATAGGTCTCGCGCTGGTTAAGCAGCTTGTAGAGCAATACGGTGGGCAAATTTCATTAGTTAGTAAAATCAACAAGGGAAGTTGCTTCACAGTCACTTTGCCATTGTGTGAATCAAGTAACTTATTAACGGATAAACAATTATCCCCCTCTCAAACTATGCCGCTAAAAAACAACAAAAAACTACTCATTGTTGAAGATAACGAGGAAATGCGTGAGTTACTGGTTTCACTGTTTAGTGATGACTATACCTGTCTGAGCGCTAATAATGGAGAAGAAGGGCTTTTGCTGTGCCAAACTCAAATGCCCGATGTGGTGCTCAGTGACGTGATGATGCCAACGATGGATGGATATCAACTTCTAAGCGCTATTCGCTCAGACATTTCGATAAACCATATTCCTGTTTTATTACTCTCTGCCAAAGCAGACAGTAATAGTCGTATAAAAGGGCTTGATTTACTGGCCGATGACTACCTGTGTAAACCCTTTGAAGCATCATTATTAAAGAGTCGGATTCATGGTTTATTAGGTATTCGTGATGCGTTAAATAAACACTTAGTTAAACAGCTATCAGCTCAAGTACATGCTGTGACCTTAGATGCGCAAATAGAGCAAAATAAAGATTACACATTTACAGAACGCTTAAAAACAATCTTGCGCGAAAATTATCAAAATGAACTGTTTAGCGTCGAAGAGTTTGCCAGCGCAATGTGTTTGAGCCCTCGCGCACTGCAATTAAAAATGAAAGCTCTTTTTGACGTTACACCCAGTGATTACATTCGCAATACCCGTCTAGAATATGCAGCAAAATTATTAGCAGGTAGCGACTTAACCATAGGTTTAGTTGCAGATAACACCGGCTTTAGTTCTCAAAGTTACTTTGCTCGTTGCTTTAAAGCCAAATATACAGTGACACCTAAACAATATAGAGAAGCACAAACATGTAAAAGTCATTAGCTTCGCATCTGTACTCAAAGCTTTCGCCTGAGTACTATTTTTAAGCTACTGATTTATTTAAATTAACCTTAATTAGCCATTGCTAAAAAAATAACTACAAATGTAATTAAGCAGATAAATTAAGGAAAATACTATGCTCTCATCAATACAAAAAACGCTACTTGCCACAGCATTAATAACGAGCTTAAGCGCATGTCAAAGCACTTCAACCAATGTCACTTCAAATAAAAATTCACCTGACATTAATGAAGTAAGTAAACAAAAATACAATGGTCCTAAAGCACGTATCGCCGTGGCACGTTTCACTGATAAGTCAAATAACTCAAGATGGTGGCGAAAAGAAATTGGTGAAGGTATGGCAGATCAACTTACCACCGCACTTGTTGGCACTAATCGCTTTATTGTATTGGAACGCCAAGCACTAGACGCTGTGCTTTCGGAGCAAGATTTAGCAGTATCAGGCAGAGTGAGTGCACAATCTGGAGCTGCCTATGGCGAAATTGAAGGCGCTGAGATTGTAGTCGTTGCAGCGGTTACCGAGTTTGATGATGACAGTTCAGGTGCAAGTGTTGGTTCGGGCGGTTTTATTGGTGATGTGTTTAGCTCTGTTTCTGCTGGCTTTTCTGGATCGCATATGGCTATTGACCTAAGGTTAATTGATACGCGCACTTCACGTATTTTAGCTGCAACTAGTGTTGAAGGCGGTAGTAAAGATTTTAACTTTACCAGCGCAGCAACAAACTTTGGTGGCGCATTGGTTGGAGGGAGTCTTAGCGGCTGGTCAGATACACCAAAAGAAAAAGCACTACGTGAAGTAATAATTAAAGCCGTTGAGTTTTTAGAAACTAAAATCCCAGACACCTATTATCGCTATAACCAAAACAACACGCTTGCTGCAGGCTATACAGCACCACCACCGCCAAAGGTAGCTAGTAAAAAAGCAGCACCTGCTGCTGTCGATGTGCCGAATCATAGAATGCCACATTATGAAAAAATGGACTTAGCAATGTCTCGTATGAACTTGGTTTGCTTAGGCTATTTAAAAAACCAACCTAATTATGAAGAATTTGAGACTGAAGACGTAAAATACGACCGTCAAACTGTATTAGCACTACGCGAATATCAACAAGAAAAGAGCTTAAAAGTAACAGGCCTTGCCGATGAAACAACAAAGAAATCTTTAGATAACACAAAATGTTTAGCTAAAACTCAAAAATCAGGGCTTGAAAGCTTAGGCAGCATGTTTCAATTTAACTAAGCAACACAATTCATTTAAATCAAAAAAAGCGGCTATCCCCTAGTCGCTTTTAATCTACTCGTAATAACTCACCGCGATAAAAATCACACAGTAACCATATTTGCTCAAATTGATGGGTATTTGGAAAAGCTATTGTTTTTATTACCGCTTCAAAGTCGCTCTTATGCCAAATAGTGCTAGCGTTACGAATTAGCAACCAGGTACGTTTTGAGTAATAACGCTTAGTCGCTTTTTGTTTGAGCAATCGTCCTAATGCTGATTGCAGTCGGTTTTCACTGGGTTGTTGTGCCATATCAGCTAAATCACGTTGCATTTGTATCGATAATGGCCGACCTAACACGGCCATTGCTTCGGTTTCGCTGGCATATAAATGCGCTACTTCTATATCGAGTTGCTCATTTTCTTGATAACAACTTACATCGGGTCTATTCGGTTCATTATGCCAAATGTGGCGCATATGAATGCCGGTTTGCTGCTCATAGCAACGCAAAAACAACTTAGCTGCATCGTGCTCTAACTGTTGTTTTTCGGCATCACTGCTGCGCTTCATGCAATACCTTATAAACGTCATTTAACAGCGAGGAAGCGCCAAACCTAAATGTCTCTGGTGCTAAATATTCATGCCCCATAATCTCAGTTGTTAGCTGCAAATAAGCATTGGCATCACCTGTCGTTTTCACACCGCCTGCGGCCTTAAAGCCAACTGTTTTTGATGACTTTTTGATGGTATTAAGCATAATTTCAGTTGCTTCAAGCGTGGCATTAACCGCGACTTTACCGGTGCTGGTTTTTACAAAATCAGCTCCCCCTTGAATAGCAAGCTCGGTTGCTTGAGCAATAAGTGCAGGTGTTTTTAGCTCACCGCTTTCAATAATCACTTTAAGTTTAGCGCGACTACCACATGCTTTTTTACTTTCACTCACGTATTCCAGCACGGTATCGGCTTCGCCTTTTATAAGCGCTTTATAAGGAATGACCAAGTCAATTTCATCGGCCCCGCCTTCTATGGCTATTAGCGTTTCATTAAGCACTTCATTAAGTGGCGCCTCACCTGTGGGAAAGTTGGTTACTGTGGCCACTTTTACATGACTCAATAATCGATTAGCGAGCGCTATTTTTGCATCATCTACAAATTCACTAAACACACAAACTGCAGCGGGTATGCCTAACTTAGGATCAATACTGTTTACTAATGCATTAATACTAGCTTGATTATCATCGGTGTTTAAACTGGTTAAATCCATTAAACTAACAACTAGCATGGCGTTTTGAGTATTATTTGTCATTTTATGCCCATGAAATTTTAAAAACCTTAAACTATATAAGCATCATAGCTTAACCTTGCTATAGCTCATAACCAAACACTATAAGCGCGTTTTTTATACTAAATAGCACTCTAACCCTTACTAAATAAGATTTAGACCTAAAAAACATAGTTTATATAACTTTTGAGTATATCAACTAAGATTTAATTATTTTTTACTTATCAATAGCCGCTATATTCTGCCTGTGTATTAAACACTTTATTATCTTTTTAGGGGCGTTACTCAGTGCAATATTTACCTATCTTTACCAAACTCGACAACAAGCCAGTATTGGTGGTTGGCGGTGGAGAAGTTGCCTTGCGAAAATGCCGCGCGTTCTTAAAAGCGCGTGCTGCAGTAACCTTAGTTGCCCCGTGGTTTTGTGATGAATTAAAAGAACATGCGCACAGCAATGAAGTTACTTTAATAGATGCCTATTTTGAAGAGTCACACCTTGATGGCAAAATTTTGATCATTGCCGCCACCGACAATGATGAAGTTAATAATACGGTTTTTGAACTCGCCAATGCACGTAATGTGTTTGTGAACGTGGTGGATGATCAACCTAAATGTACGTTTATTTTTCCCTCTATTGTTGATCGCAACCCAATTACCATTGCGATTTCAAGTGCAGGTACCGCACCGGTATTAGCAAGACGTTTACGTGAAAAGCTCGAAACACTTATCCCGCAACACATTGGTCCACTCGCCAACTTAGTTGGTGGCTTTCGCCATAAAGTAAAACAGCGCTTTAAACACTTTGCCGATCGTCGCCAGTTTTGGGAAGGTGTGTTTGATTCATCAGTAGTGAGTAAAGTCCAAACCGGTAATACCCATGGCGCTGAACAACAACTAGAGCAAATGCTAGATGCCAAAGTAGAGCCAGAAGGTGAAGTATACGTAGTAGGTGCAGGCCCTGGGGATCCAGAGTTACTCACCCTAAAAGCATTGCAGCTAATGCAACAAGCCGACGTGGTGGTATATGATTATTTAGTTTCCGACGAAATTATGGAATTAGTACGCCGCGATGCCGATTTAATTTGTGTGGGTAAGCGCTTAGGCGATCATAGCGTAGCCCAAGAAGACACTAATCAGATGCTAGTTGATTTAGCGCAACAAGGTAAAAAAGTATGTCGTATTAAAGGCGGCGACCCATTTATTTATGGTCGTGGTGGCGAAGAAGTACAAGTACTGGCAGCCAATAACGTAAATTACCAAATAGTGCCAGGTATAACGGCGGCTGCAGGCTGTAGTGCCTATGCAGGTATTCCTTTAACGCATCGCGATCATGCTCAAGCTATTCAATTTGTTACTGGTCACTGTAAAAAGGAAGGCCAAGAGCTTAATTGGCAGTCGCTTGCACAAAAAAACCAAACACTGGCTATTTATATGGGGGTGATTAAATCGCCGCATATTCAAGCCGAGCTATTAAAACATGGGCGAGAAGCAACAACACCAGTGGCAATTATTGAAAACGGCACACGTAAAAATCAACGCGTAGTTACCGGACAGTTAGACCAATTAGCGCAGCTCATTGAGCAGCATCAAATAATTTCGCCCGCGTTACTCATTATAGGTGAAGTGGCCTCACTACATGACCAATTACACTGGTTTGGTGAAAAAGCGCAGATCAGCAGCTTTGCTCAACCACTGACAGACGTAGCGTAATTTAACAGATTTTAATTTAATCATTTTAGTAGGACGACCAACAATGGCTTTAACTCACCTTCAGCAACTTGAAGCTGAAAGTATCAAAATCATGCGCGAAGTCGCCGCTGAGTTTGAGAACCCAGTTATGCTTTACTCAATCGGTAAAGACTCATCGGTACTTTTGCATTTAGCACGTAAAGCATTTTACCCTGCAAAAATTCCGTTTCCGTTATTACACGTAGACACCAACTGGAAGTTTCGTGAAATGATTGAGTTTCGCGACCGTTTAGCTAAAGAGTACGGCTTTGATTTAATCGTACACAAAAACCCTGAAGGCATCGAAATGGGTGTAGGCCCATTCACGCATGGTTCGGGTAAACATACCGATATCATGAAAACTCAAGGGCTAAAGCAAGCGCTGAATAAATACGGTTTTGATGCCGCATTTGGTGGCGCACGTCGTGATGAAGAGAAATCACGAGCTAAAGAGCGTGTTTACTCATTTCGTGATAAACACCATCGCTGGGATCCTAAAAACCAACGTCCTGAGCTTTGGAATACCTATAACAGCCAAGTGAACCCAGGAGAAAGCATTCGTGTATTCCCACTGTCTAACTGGACTGAACTAGATATTTGGCAATACATATATCAAGAAAACATCGAAATGGTGCCACTTTACCTTGCTAAAGAGCGCCCTGTAGTAGAGCGCGATGGTACTTTAATTATGGTTGATGACGATCGCATGCCACTTAATGAAGGTGAAGTACCGCAAATGAAGTCGGTTCGCTTTAGAACATTAGGCTGTTATCCACTAACAGGTGCAGTTGAATCTACCGCCAGCAATCTAACCGAAATTATTGAAGAAATGCTGCTTTCATCGTCATCTGAACGTGAAGGTCGAGTGATTGATCATGATTCAGCAGGCTCTATGGAGAAGAAAAAACGTGAGGGGTACTTCTAATGTCTAACCTAAATAACGATACATTTAATGAAGTAAAAGAAATTGGTATAGACGCTTACCTAGCACGTCAACAAGATAAAAGCTTATTGCGTATGCTGACTTGTGGCAGTGTGGATGACGGTAAATCAACCTTAATTGGCCGCCTACTGCACGATAGTCACCAAATTTATGAAGATCAGCTAGCCGCGCTTCATAAAGATAACGAAAAAGTGGGTAACGCCGGTGAAGATCTTGATTTAGCACTGTTAGTAGATGGCCTACAAGCTGAGCGTGAGCAAGGTATAACAATTGACGTAGCGTACCGCTACTTTTCAACCGCTAAACGTAAGTTTATTATAGCCGACACCCCAGGGCATGAGCAGTATACCCGAAACATGGTTACTGGCGCTTCAACTAGTGATGTTGCCATTATTTTAGTGGATGCGCGCTATGGCGTGCAGGTACAAACTAAGCGTCATAGCTTTATTTGTGACTCATTAGGCATTAAGCAGTTCGTGGTTGCGGTTAACAAAATGGATATTGTTGATTTTGATGAAACCGTTTATGAAAAAATTAAAGCCGATTATTTAAAATTTGCCGAGCAACTTAACGTATCAAATATTAAGTTTGTGCCTATGTCGGCGCTTAAAGGCGATAACGTAGTAACTCGCTCTGCGCACACTCCTTATTACACTGACAAGCCGTTGCTTGAGCTGTTAGAAGATTCACCAGCCGCTGAAATCGACACCGGTTTTGAAGCGCGTCTTCCGGTGCAATACGTGGTACGCCCTAATCTAAACTTCCGTGGTTTTCAAGGCACGCTTACATCAGGTAAATTACGTGTAGGTGATGAAGTAAAGGTACTGCCATCAGGTAAAACATCACATATTAAAGAAATTGTTACTTTTGATGGCAACCTAGATACTGCACAAGCTGGCCAAGCAATTACGGTTACTCTTAATACTGAAATAGATATTAGCCGAGGAGACGTTATTGTGCCTGCAAATTCGCAAGCTCAAGTAACCAACCAATTACAGGCTAAAATTGTGTGGATGCACGAGTCGCCATTGGTGCTTGGTAAAAGCTACAACCTTAAACTTGGCAGCAAAAACACCTCGGCCACGGTCACAAAAATTGATCACACTATTGATGTAAACACGCTAGAGCATGGCAGTGCAGATTCATTGCAGTTAAACGAAATTGCGATTGTGACACTGGAGCTGACCGAGACTATTTTAGCCGACCAGTACCATCATAATCATGAAACCGGTTCGTTTATTCTTATTGATCGCTTATCAAACTTAACGGTTGCAGCAGGAATGATAGAACAGGTACTGCAAAGTGAAGAAAACGCAGGACAATACAGCGACTTTGAAGTTGAATTTAACGCCCTCGTACGCAAGTACTTCCCGCATTGGCAAGCGCTTGATATTTCAAAGCTATAACGTTAATGAACGCCTGTTAGGAACATTTAAAGCATGGTAGAACAGCTCATTTTAACAGGCATTATGTTGCTTTTAGTCGGGTGCCTTTTTGGCACCCGTATTAATCCTGCATGGTTATTTGTAAGTGCCATAGGCACAAGCTATCTAACTGGGTTAATAGATTTAGAAAGCATGCTGGTTAATTACACTAACTCATCATTAATTACTTTAGTGTTATTAATTTTAGTGTCGATAGCGATAGAAAAAACCACGCTTATTCAGCGTTTAGCCAAATCGTTATCCAATGGTAGTTTAGTTAAGTCAGTAACTAAATTAGGGCTGTCTACCGCCTTTTTATCGTCGTTTACTAATAATACCGCGGTAGTTGCCTCATTAATTACCGCCATAAAGGATAACCCAAACCACTCTCCCTCAAAGCTATTGTTACCCCTGTCGTACACCGCGATTTTAGGGGGTACTATTACGCTTATTGGCACCTCTACTAACTTAATCGTAAATGGCTTTGCAGTAGATGCGGGCATGGCGCCACTGGGCTTTTTTGATTTTACCTTGGTGGGTTTGGGCGCACTTAGTGTGGGCTTAATTACTATTTTGGTGATGCTAAAATGCCTGCCCGACAATGGTAAAAATAGCCAAGAGGTGGTGCCTTTTTATCTAGAAGGGAAAGTGCAAACTGGTTCTAAACTAATAAATCGTACTGTAGAAGAAAATGGTTTACGCGATTTAAAAGACTTGTTTCTGGCTGAAATTATTCGTGATGGCAACCGTATTTGCGCCGTGACCCCCCAACATATTATTCAACAAGACGACATACTGCTGTTTGTGGGCGACATAAAGTCAGTGCCTTTGCTTACTCGCTTTGATGGCTTAAAAGTGGTGCACGACAAACACGAAAAAGACATTGAACACCTCGTTGAAGTTGTCGTTAGTCAGTCGTCTAAATTAATTGGCAAAACGGTAAAAGAAGCCCGCTTTAGAGAGCAATTTCATGCGGCCGTTATTGCTATCCGCCGTGGGCATGACCGTTTACAAGGCGGGCTTGGGCAAGTGCGATTACAAGCGGGTGATTCACTCATTCTCGCCCCTGGTAAAAGCTTTTATGACTTAACTAACTTAAAACGCGAGTTTGTGTATATTTCAGGGCTTGATTTACAAACCCACCTCAGTGCAAAGCAATCAAATATTGTATTGTTAAGCTTTGCGGGTGTACTGGGATTAAGTATTTTAGGTGCAGTACCGCTGGTTAAAGGCTTGTTAGTGTTACTTATTGGCCTAATGCTGTGTGGTACTATCAAACTAAGCGAAATAAAGCGCCGCTTTCCTATTGAGTTACTTGCTGTCGTGGGCAGTGCTATAGGTTTAGCTAAGCTGATGATAGGCACCGGCCTTGCCGGGCAAATATCAGACGCCATGTTTGTAGTGCTGGGCGACTTTGGCCCTTATGGCGCGTTTATCGCTATCTTTTTAATGACCGTATTATTTACCGAATTAATCACTAATAATGCTGCTGCAGCGCTATCGTTTCCGGTTGCCTACTCACTAGCCATTGGCTTTAACGTAGAACCTTTGCCGTTTATTATGGCAGTTGCATTTGGCGCTTCAGCCAGCTTTATTTCACCTTTTGGTTATCAAACTAACTTAATGGTTTATAGCGCAGGTAACTATCGACTAAAAGACTATGTAATGATGGGGCTACCGCTTTCTATTATTTATTCAATCACCGTACTGACTTTGATCCCGCTGGTATTTCCGTTTTAATGCCCGCGTTTATAGCATAAAGAGACACAGCAAATGGATAACAATATTGTTTGGCATAATTACGCCACCACTAAAGTACAGCGCAGCGAACAAAAAAAGCATAAGCCGGCTATTTTATGGTTTACTGGTTTTTCTGGCTCAGGTAAAAGTACCGTTGCGAATGCACTAGAAGCAGCACTCAATCAGCAAGGTGCGCACACGTACCTACTTGATGGCGACAATGTACGCCATGGTTTATGTAAAGATTTAGGCTTTAGTGATGCCGATCGCGTTGAAAATATCCGCCGCGTAGGCGAAACCGCCAAGCTAATGGTTGACGCTGGTTTGTTAGTCCTTACTGCGTTTATATCCCCCTTTAAAGCTGAGCGCGACATGGTTCGTGAGTTAGTTGATGAGGGTGAATTTATCGAAGTATTCATCGACACCCCTCTTGAGGTGTGCGAAAGTCGCGACCCAAAAGGCTTATATAAAAAGGCGCGCGCTGGTGAAATTAAACACTTTACCGGGATTGATTCAACTTACCAGCCGCCGGTTAATCCTGAAATAATTTTAGATACCAGTAAAAACACCCTAGACCAATCGGTAGCTCAACTGATAACGTATCTAAAACATCAGCATATACTATAGGCCCATCTAATGAACCAAACTGAACTGCTAGAAGAAACCCTTATTCTCGCTCGCGAAGCGGGAAGCGCGATTATGGGTATTTACAACAAAGACTTCAACGTTGAATACAAAGCTGATGAAAGCCCCGTAACCGACGCCGACTTAGCAGCTCATAAAATCATTAGTGCAGGGCTCAAAAAGCTCACTCCCGATATTCCTGTATTGAGTGAAGAAAGTGCCGACATTGGTTGGGACGTACGCCAAACATGGAACAGCTATTGGCTGGTTGACCCAATTGATGGCACCAAAGAATTTATTAAAAAGAACGGTGAATTTACCGTTAATATTGCCCTAATCGAAAATGGCAAACCAGTTTTAGCTGTGGTTGATGCCCCTGCGCTAGGTGTATCGTACATAGCCGCCGAAGCCATTGGTGCTTTTAAAGACAAAGGCGATGAGCGCATCGAGCTTAAAGTCACCACTAAGCCTAACAAAGGGCTTATTCGTGTTGTAGGCAGTCGCTCGCACCCCTCCCCTGATTTAGCTGAATTTGTAAAACGCTTTGATGAGGTTGAAATGGTGTCAAAAGGCAGTTCACTGAAACTGTGTTTAGTCGCCGAAGGCAGTGCTGATATTTACCCCCGCTTGGGCCCAACCTGTGAATGGGATACCGGAGCAGGCCATGCTATTGCCGAAATAGCCGGTGCAAAAGTGACTAAGCTCGATGGCAGCCCGCTTATTTATAACAGCAAAGATGAATACTTGAATCCGTATTTTGTGGTGAGTGCGATAGAAGAATAAAAGCTAAGAGTTGCGGGCTGCGGGCTTAGAGTCGCGAGCAGTTCGATAACAATTTATACACCGTAGGCTGGATAGAGCGAAGCGAAACCCAGTATTTATCTAATTTTTATTTTCAACATAAAAATTATGTCCAATACCGTACGGACTTTAATCATATTGAACGCCTTCAAGAATTCCATCCAGTACCGACTCTGGTATATCAAATAAGTTATGATCGCTAGCCTCAATATTTATTGTGCGGAAATCAACATATAAATTATAGGCTGCATTATAGTCAATAATATTTGAGAAGTATTGTCTCTCCAGATATGAACTTGTATTAGCTCTCACTCTCTTCGCTACTTCACTCTTTAAGTTTTCCATTCCTAACTTAAAGCATAAAGGCCAAGTTAACGTAGCTGATTCTTCTTCATTAATATTACTCAGTTTTGTTACAAAGGAAACCATGTCTCTTATATCACCCTCCTCAAACTTAACTTCTAGTTCATCGCTATAACCGAATAGTCTTCTGCTAAAACAGTAGCTAAATAACTTGCTTGACATATCACTTTCAAGCGAGTTAATTAAACAAAGAATATCACTAAAGAAAGAATTAAAATTTGTCGCAGCCAAAAAGATATCGCCAAGGTTGTATAAGAATCTTGTGCGCCTTAATGCATTTCGCCCTCTAATATCTATGTTTGCAAACAGCTTTAATATAGATGAAAAAATATTTCTAAGGTTAGCTTTATAAGACGGACAATAAACTAACTCTGAAGTAAGCTCTCGAATATTATGACTTTGAAGCCAGTTTTTAGCAAAAATATCAGCACTAGCATTATCTTCAATATAAAGACATTTTAAAATAGGTTGCTGCTTCAACCAATCACTTGGTAATCTTTCCAATTCAATCAAAGATAAATAATTTGAATACTCATTATTAGAGTTGCCTATTGACTGTGTACTTACCGAGATAGGATTAAGTAACTTCCTTATAGGAAAATTTTTCCCTTTTGTAAAATCTTCATCATTCACAGCATCGTAGTCAGTAATTCTCTTAACATTCAATAAAACGTCAAAATAATTAATGAGATTTAAATCAACAATACCACCCCCTCTCTTTGACATTGTTTCGATCACATTGGTTAAGTCAATTTTAGAATTGAGTCTGATTTCATCCAACCGGTTTAAATATAATGCATAATTTCTAATTTTTGACTCTTTTAATGCAACTATCATTATAGTGGCTAATAAGTTAACCTCTCCATTTAAATCACTTTTATTCCAAGCGGCATCAACTCGTCTGATAATTTTTTTCAATAAACGAACAGAGTCAATTACGCCTATTAGAGCACTAACTTCTCGTTTAAAAAAAGCATCCGAAAACTTATTACAATCCTCGATCCAATCTTTTACTGGGTATACTAAAGGTGGTTCTGAACTCTCTGTATTATATCCACTGCTATAAAGTGTGATTACACCATTCGAGACAGCTTTATTTATCGATAAAAATATAAACTCCTTAAGCTTTGCAGAAATATTACTGATTAAAATATCCTCTTTATAGTCAGTAGCTTTTGAAATCACTTCAGCAGCCAAATCACTTTCATTACCCATAGCAATAATAAAGTTGATATTACTTAAATCTTTATTCCTTAACCTATCCAGTAATGCAGCTATATCGTTTAGGCGTTTTTCATTTTCATCACCGGTGCCACGATCAACGTCTTGTAAGGTGATCAGTAGTTTGTGGTTGGTAGTTTCAAGCACAGCGTTAAGCTTTTTGAAGCTCTCTTCAATATCAACAGGGCCTGCGAGTAATGTGGATGCAAATTGAAATAGACCGCCTCCTGACTTTAGCGCTTCAGTATAATGCTTAGGTAAGGCACGAAAGGCGCACATATCAATATACTGGCTAATATCATCAATAATATGACTCAGTACTACATGCGCGACACTGCCGCTTGCTGCACCCCACGTTGAAATATCACTGTGTATCCAGATCCCATCTTGCTTAAGGCTGTTTGCTAAATCATTTGCAATACTTTCTACAATACTGCTTTTTCCGCATCCAAATGGCCCACACAATGCAATGTGTTGTGCCCCCCTTTTCTCATATCCTTCTGTATCACCGCCTGTCCGAAGCCGCTCAGTAATACGCGTGGCATAAACCTGCAAGTCAGGCTCTAATTGTTCAGTATTTTTAATGGTTGAATCGTCTTTAAACCATTTTCGAAAATTTTCTAAGCTCTCAAGCGTTAGTTCAGCTTCTTGTTTTGATTCGACTTTCGACTCTGCACTAGATACTTTTAGCTGCTCACATAGCAAATATACCGACATGACCAAATAAGCAACTGCTATACAAAAGAACACCCAGAATGCTTGCTCTGTTTCAACTAAGCTTATTGCAGAAAATAAATAAAATGCTGATACCGCGCACAGTGCAACTGAAAATATCGGTTTTTCTGTATACAGTTTAGTTTGATAGATAATAGTCGCTGCAGCAGCTAAAAAACTCAGTGACAGAAACTTGAAACTTACAAAGGCATGAGCTGTCAGCTGTTCTACTATTTCATTGTTAGTTACATACACATAAACAACAATGAAAAATAATCCAAACAATACACTCATTGTTACTGGAGGATATCGCCAGTTAAACCCAATACTTCGTTTAGCGTGAGATATGTAGAACTTATCCAGCAGTAGCTTTATGCCAATACCGGCTAAAAATGCAAAACTATAATGCAGTGCAGGGTTGGTATATAAAATACTACTCAAATTGGTGTAGGTTGTTTGCACAAAAGCGACTTTGCTTAAAAATATAACGAGAGTGGTAGCCGTTATTGCACACAATAAAAGAGATAGCCAACGCTGGAATGGAATAAGAAGATACTGCGACAATTTAATATCCTTATCAATAAAGTAACCTCATTAGTGTACAGTAAACACCCAAAAGCCAACACTCTATAGGAGGAAATAATAAACACGGTGCTGAAACAAGTAAAAAGCATTTATGAGTATGTCCCGCCTTTCACACCAACCATGATGATTATTCACGCATTTCGCGGCATATTCCTGCACTAATTGCGCAGCTTTTAAACACTGTTTCATATTCGTGACAGTCAGTAACTAATACGCTACAACAAATTTATATCCAAGACATAAAAACACATGAAATGTGTGGTTAAAAACTATATTCTTCGGCGCAATTATTATGATAAATAATGGATACACACATGACAACATCTCAAGGTGCAACGCTTTCAAATGCACCAGCACAAGACGCACACACGTCAAAATCAAAATGGAACCTGCATGATACGCAGTGGACACTTAGCCTTTTTGGCACCGCAGTGGGTGCTGGTATTTTATTTTTACCGATTAATATTGGTATTGGTGGTTTTTGGCCGCTGATTATTATGGCGTGTTTAGCCTTTCCTATGACCTTTTTAGCGCACCGTGGTTTGGCGCGTTTTGTATTATCATCAAAAAATAAAGAGGCTGATTTTACCGATGTGGTAGAAGAACACTTTGGCGTAAACGCGGGCCGACTGATCTCCTTGTTATACTTTTTATCAATTTTTCCTATTTTGCTCATTTACGGTGTGGGTTTAACCAATACGGTAGACAGCTTTATGGTCAATCAATTAGGAATGGAGTCGCCGTCACGCGTTGTGCTTTCAGGTGTACTTGTTGCTGTTATGATTGGCTTAATGATGGGCGGTGAACGCTTAATGCTACGCGCCTTTGCTATTTTAGTGTACCCGCTAGTAGGTATTTTATTCTTTTTATCTCTGTATTTAATCCCAAGCTGGCAAATGCCCGATACAACTATGCCTGGGCTAGGTAGCTTTAGTAAAACACTTTGGTTATCGATTCCTATTATTGTGTTTTCATTTAGCCATGCAGCGGCTATTTCAAGCTTTGTTAATAAACAACGCAGCCACTATGGTGACCTAGCAACCTCTAAGTCAGAAGCGATTTTAAAGCGCACTAGCTTATTATTGATTACCTTTGTTTTGTTATTTGTGTTCTCATGCGTGTTATCGCTTACCGGTGACCAAATGGCTGAAGCAAAAGCGGCAAACGTCTCTGTTTTATCTTACTTGGCTAATATTACAGAAAACTCATTCATTGCAACGCTGGGACCTTTGGTTGCCTTTATTGCGATTATGTCGTCGTTTTTAGGTCACTTTTTAGGGGCACGCGAAAGCTTTACTGGGTTAGTGACTAAACACTCAAGCATGAGGCCTAAAGTGGCTGACAAAGTGGGTGCGGTACTGATGTTTTTCGCTATTTGGTTCTGCGCGGTTAAAAACCCAAGCATACTAGATATGATGGATCAGTTATCAGGCCCAATCATTGCGATGATTTTATTCATTATGCCAATGATTGCAGTTTACAAAGTGCCTAGCTTACAAAAGTACCGTAATCGTTTAAGTACCTTATTTGTACTGGCTGTCGGTTCATTAGCAGTGTGTGCGTTACTGTACAGCATGCTTAGCTAAGTAAGTATTTATTACAAAAGCCCAGCTCATTTACTTGAGCTTTCTCAGACATACAAAAATGGCGCTCAATGAGCGCCATTTTTATTTAATGCAATTGGTATTACTCTGTATCTGGCAGGTTACGGCCATAGAATATTTCTTGCATTTCACGTGTTAGTTTTGAGCGAATCTCTTCTTCTTCGTCATCTGACAAATCATCAGTAGATAAACCAAATAAATACGTATTTAAATCGGTCTCTTTTAACATCATTTTGGTATGGAACAGGTTTTCTTGATACACGTTCACGTCCATCATTTGGTACGCTTCTTTGGTATCTTCTGTCATGAAGTTTTGAATCGAATTAATTGCATGGTCAATGTAATGTTTAACGCCGTTTACATCACGGGTAAAACCACGTACGCGGTAATCAATCGTTACCACATCAGACTCAAGACTATGGATTAAGAAGTTTAACGCTTTAAGCGGCGAAATAATGCCACAGGTTGATACTTCAATATCCGCACGGAAAGTACAAATACCATCATCTGGGTGTGCTTCAGGATATGTGTGAACACAAATGTGGCTTTTATCAAGGTGTGCAACCACTGAGTCAGGTAATGGCCCTGGCGCTTCGTCAGCATCATAGTTTTGCTGCTCTTCTACAGGCTCTTCTGAAACTAAAATAGTTACACTGGCACCTTGTGGCTCATAATCTTGACGTGCAACATTTAAAATATTGGCACCAATAATATCAACCACATCACCTAAAATGTCGGTTAGTCTATCTGCACTATACTGCTCATCGATATATTCTATATATTCTTTACGTTGCTGCTCTGTTTTTGCATAGCAAATATCGTAAATACTAAAGCTTAGGCTTTTAGTTAAATTATTAAAGCCATGAAGTTTAAGTTTATCGAAGGGTTTGTTCATATAAACCAACCTATAAATTAGTGAAATCTGCACCTGCAGAATGAAAAGTTCGCGGATTTTATACGAATTTCACTCACGGAAAAAGCGTTATTTTTCCTGATCTTCAACAACTTCATGGCTGTGGGTAATTTCTACTGTTTTATCAAGCATTAATGCAACTGAGCAATACTTTTCGGCAGAAAGCGAAACCGCTCGCTCTAGGTGTTTTTCAGACACATTCTTACCAGTTACAACAAAGTGTAAATTAATTTTAGTGAACACGCGCGGGGCTGTTTCTGCTCGTTCAGCAGTTAATTGCACATCAACGGATGAGAAGTCTTGCTTGGTTTTTTTTAAAATACTTACCACATCAACCGATGAACAGCCACCGACAGACATAAGCACCATTTCCATTGGGCTTGGTGCTGCTCCGTCACTACCCGCATCAAATACCACATTATGATTACTATTAGAGCGGCCTATATAGGTATTACCTTCAACCCATTTTACATTTGCTTGCATTGTTTTATCTCATTAGTTTAATTTTGTATTCATTACACGCAGACTCTCAAGCGCATTTAAAATTAAATAGCGAATAAAGCGTGGTTTTTAAAGGGGGAACAATTAATTAATAGCGTTATCAAATAAGTTTTTAACTAGCCCAGCAAATTCATCAATAAAAGCATGCTGTTCTACTGTAACAGTGTGAGAGGTCACACTACTCAGCACTTCTTGTAAATCGTAAACAATGCCATCAACCTCGCGCACAATTTGACTGCGCTGCTCTGTAGAAAGGTCTGGGTGTTGTTGACAAATGCGTATGACATTTTCGGCAATTACATCTTCAATTAACTCAATAACGGTTGGCGCACCTGGCTTTATTTCGCCTGGTTTTTCAAACAACGCTAAGTTCTGAGTTAGGTACATTATTAAGTCATCGTACCCTTGCCTGTTTAAAACCATCGTTTATTTACCTCAAAAATACTGATTGCTTAATTTAAGCAGAAAGCACTAATAATTGCTAGCTTTGTGGGATTGCAATACAAAAAAAGCAGCCGAAGCTGCTTTTATACTAATTAAGTATTATTAACTTAATCTATTTTTAAGCCTGGGCTTAATGTAGCCGGCATGGTTACTTTTTCAAGTTCCACAGAGGCAACAGGGTATGCACAGTAATCGGCAGCGTAATAAGCGCTTGCTCTGTGATTACCTGAGGCACCAATACCACCAAACGGTGCAGCACTTGAGGCGCCTGTAATTGGACGGTTCCAGTTAACAATACCCGCACGAATACGACGTAAGAAATGATCGTAATCAGCTTGGTTATCACTTAGTAGGCCTGCTGATAAACCAAAGCTAGTGTCGTTTGCTTTATCAATCGCTTGGTCAAAGTCATCAAAGCGGAATACTTTTAAAAGTGGACCAAAATGCTCTTCATCTGGGAAGTCTTTAATATTTGTGCACTCAATAATACCCGGTGTAACAAAACCGGTGTTAGCTGTATGCTCAAGCTCAACTAATACTTCTCCACCTATGGCTTTTAACTCGTCTTGCGCTTTAACCATACCAGCAGCAGCGGCCGCTGAGATCATTGAACCCATAAACGGTTGGTCAGCGTCGTCGTAGTTACCAACTTTAATTGCTTTAGTCGCTGTAATTAAGCGCGCTAAAATTTCATCGCCTTTAGCGCCTGTTGGTAAAAACAATTTACGCGCACAGGTACAACGTTGGCCGCTTGAGATAAACGCAGATTGCACAATATCGTGCACTACAGCAAGAGTATCTTCTGCATCTTTAACGATTAGCGGATTATTACCACCCATTTCAAGCGCTAAAATTTTACCTGGCTGACCTGCGAACTGTTCATGTAAAATATGACCCGTACGTGAAGACCCAGTAAAGAATAAACCATCAATGCCTTTGTGTGACGCCAATGCTTTACCTGTTTCTACTTCACCTTGAACTAGGTTAATTACCCCAGCAGGTAAACCGGCTTTTTCCCATAGTTTAAGGGTTAGCTCAGCCACCATAGGTGTAAGTTCAGATGGTTTAAATACCACAGTATTACCGGCTAAAAGTGCAGGTACAATGTGGCCATTTGGTAAATGCCCAGGGAAGTTGTAAGGGCCAAATACAGCAACAACGCCATGTGGCTTATGACGGATCATCGCACGACCTTGCGGCATAGCGTTTTCAACATCACCAGTACGGTCTAAAAATGCTTTTTCAGCAATGGCAATTTTACCTACCATGGCGCCCGCTTCAGTACGTGTTTCCCAAAGTGGTTTACCTGTTTCTTGTGCAATAGCAACCGCTAGCTCTTCGCTGTGCTCTTTTAATGTTGCAGCAAAGGTTTTTACAATCTCTAAACGCTCGCTAAAGCTTTTATCAGCCCAGCTGTAAAATGCTTCACGTGCTGATGCTACAGCGCTATCTACTTGCTCTGCGCTTGCAGCTGATGCCTGCCAAATAACGTCGTTATTTGCAGGATTAACTGAGTTAAATTCTGTGCCTTGGCCTTGCGACCATTGACCATTAATAAATTGTGCAGGATGAGTCATATACTTTCTCCTAAATTAAACTGGGGTAGCAGTAACAAAGTCGCCCGATTTTAAATGTAATGCATCAGCAAGTTCTTGCGTAAGCACAAGGCTGTTTGAACGTGAATCAAATGCCATAGGAACAACGGTTGCTCTAAAGTCTTCAAGCTTATCATTGGCTAGCAATACCATGGTATCACCTGTCATTTCGCCAATTTCAACACTAAAGTTTTGTGCATTACGTACAGTAGCAATGTTATCTACTTTTGCTTCAACGGTTGGGCCTGCATCAAAAATGTCGACGTAACCATTAAAAGTAAAGCCTTCACTTTTTAATAACTGAATAGCTGGGCGCGTATTATCGTGTACTTGACCAATAACCGCTTGCGCTTCTTTACTCAATAAGTTGACGTAAATTGGGTATTTAGGCATTAACTCAGCAATAAACACTTTTTGGCCAATTCCCGTCAGATAATCTGCGGTTGGAAAATCCATTGAGAAAAAGTGCTCTTCAAGCCACTGCCAAAACGGGCTACTGCCGTTTTCGTCAGATACGCCACGCATTTCTGCGATAACGGTTTGTGCAAAGCGTTGCTGGTGCTGTTTTATAAACATAAAGCGTGCTTTTGAAAGCAGCTTACCGTTACAATTTTTACGATAACCGTCTTTTAAAAACAGCGTACACAGCTCTGTAGCTCCAGTGTAGTCATTACAAAGGGTGAGAATATCTACCGCTTTATATACATCTAGCGTGCGCGAAGAGTGAATCACTTTACTCAAATGATAGTGATAAAATGCGTCATCTAAGCCAACTGCCGCTTCAATACCTGAAGTACCAACTACTTCACCAGTTTCAGTATCTTCAAGAACAAATAAGTACCCTTCATCACCAGGTTGTGACGTGGTTTTTGTAAATGAGTTAACTGAATGTGCAATCTTCTTTTGTAATAACTCTTCATTATTAGGTAAAGAAGTAAAGCCATGTCCCGACTCGTCGGCAATGGTTACTAAAGCTGCATAATCACTTTTTTGGATTGGGCGAAGGATCATCATGAATCCGCTTACTCCCTTATATATAACGGTAAATAGGAACTGCAGGGCAAACAATGTTTGCCCTTAGAGAAGTTGAATTAGCGATTACGCATTTACAACGTGGGCTACTGCTTTTTCAAAGCGTGCCATACCTTCGCGAATATCAGCTTCTGGTATTACTAAAGATGGAGTGAAACGAACCACATCAGCACCCGCTACAAGTGACATTAAGCCATGCTCAGTACCTGCAACTAAAAACTCTTTAGCGCGCCCTTTGTACTGCTCATTAACTACGGCACCGATTAATAAACCTTGGCCACGAATTTCACTAAATACATGGTACTTTTCGTTAATCGCATTAAGTAGCTCGGTAAATAACGCCGCTTTTGCTTTAACGCCCGCTAATACTTCTGGATTGTTCACTGTATCAAATGCAGCTTCTGCAACTGCACAGGCTAGTGGGTTACCGCCGTAAGTAGAACCATGAGTACCTACTTTAAGATGCTGTGCAATCTCAGTGATTGTTAGCATAGCGCCAATTGGAAAACCGCCACCAAGTGCTTTAGCTGAAGTTAAAATGTCAGGTACTACGTTTAAGCCTTGGTATGCGTATAGCTCACCCGTACGACCAACACCTGATTGCACTTCATCAAAAATTAGCAATGCATTGTGCTTAGTACATAAATCACGAACGCCTTGAGCAAATTCGTCAGTTGGCGAGATAATACCGCCTTCACCTTGAATTGGCTCCATCATTACCGCACAGGTGTTATCGCTAATCAGTGCTTCAAATGCGGCAAGGTCATTGTAGTCACAATGAACAATGTCGCCTGGCTTAGGACCAAAACCGTCAGAGTAAGCCGCTTGACCGCCTACAGTAACCGTGAAGAAGGTACGACCATGGAAACCTTTATTAAAGGCGATAATTTGTGACTTTTCTGCACCAAATTTATCAAGCGCAAAACGACGCGCTAATTTAAGTGCCGCTTCGTTTGCTTCTGCGCCTGAGTTTGCAAAGTAAACTTTTTCTGCAAAAGTCGCATCAACCATTTTTTTAGCTAAGCGAAGCGCTGGCTCATTGGTCATTACATTTGATAAATGCCAAATTTTTTCGCCCTGCTCTTTTAATGCACCCACTAATGCAGGATGGCAGTGGCCAAGACAGTTAACGGCAATACCACCAGCAAAGTCGATAAACTCTCGTCCTTGTTGATCCCATACACGAGAACCTTCGCCTCGAACTGGAATTACGCTTGAAGGTGCGTAGTTAGGAACCATTACGTGATCAAATAATTCGCGATTGACTGTCATTTTATTTCCTCTTAATTGTGTGCATCACAAAGCAGTAGAATAGGGGGTGTGATTATTGTTAATAACCAAATGTGTCGGCAAAAAATAATAGCTATGTATTTGCCTGAAACTACGTTGTGGTTCAATTTTCAGGCGCTCATTATTTCAGAAATTTAGGGTTATGTCTCTTCAAAAACTTTCATGTACCCCTTTAAAATAAAGGGCTTAAGATATTATTTCATAGATAGTGAATAACTATTTGAGAGCTAATAATGATGTGCATTTACCTTAGTCAGCGCCTCTACAACGAAAAAAGCATAGCGCTTATAAACCAACTGCACATGAATAAGTAGAATTAAAGTGAATGAATAGTCGCAAAAAAATTAACAGATTTAATCGATTTGAAGTGCCAAATTAGTAAAATTAGCTGTTTGTAAGGTCTCTAACTCTTTTTTTGTAAACTTATAATAGCTAAACCAGCTTTGTAATTCATCGTCTTCAATAAGCTGGTGCTCTTTTAAATTTAAGTACTGAGAGTAGCAGCGAGCTTTTAAAATTACTTGCGATAATGGCAATAAGCTATCACCTTTTTCTGTCCCATTCACTAACTGCTGCATAACAGTGTTAAAGGGTAAGTATTTAAATGACATGGTTTCAATCACCTTGGCGCTAACAAGCAGTGATTTTTCATTCAGCAATGTCGTTAAAAATAGCGGGTCAGGTTTTAACTCCAACAACGCAGTGTGTAGGTTTTTGTCACCTTCTTCACGAGCACGCTGTATTTTGCGTTGCCATACTTGCTCAAACACTTTTAAGTATAAGCGCACTAAGGCAATTTGCCCCACATTTAATAACATGCCTAAGGTAAATGCATGCATGGGATTTAACCCATTAAGCTGCGCTAGAGTTTGTGCCGCAATAGCACATGACATAGTATTGTCTTTTAACCTGCGCTTTAATAGCGGAAATGGTGCGGTACTGTTTGGCATCCAATGGCGCACTGCAAAAGTAGGCACTACCAGTTGCAGGTTGTCTAAGCCTAAATAACGTAATGCCAATGCTGGGGTATCTACTTTGACTGAGGTGCCTTTACTGCGTTGCTTACGATAAAAAGGTAAATTAACTAAGGTAACCAGCTCTCGTCCAAGCCAGTTTAAATCGTTAATTAGCGGCTCTAAACGACCGACCGATGCCGCGCGTGTTGCAAGAATATCAAGTATCGCGGGCACATTATCATCTATACCAACAGTGTCTTTGATGACTAAATCTATGTCTTCAAGACGTTTGGCCATCACGGTTTCAATAACCGTATGTAATTTTTGACTGGTTTTTGCCTGTAACTTTTGATGTGAAGTACTTTTTTGTTGACGCTTTTGCTGAGCGGCCACTTCAACTTCTAATAAGGTACGCTTTTTAACGGGTTTACCGTCATTGAGGTCTAAGGTATGAATAAAGCCTATTTGCTGATTAGCAAAACTATGACCCAGTAGCAAATCATGCGCTCGTTGGTGTAGCACGTTAACAATTCGCTGTTGCTGCAATGTATCGGTCATAAACTCTATCTTAAGGCAAAAAAGGAAAATAGCTTACAGGTATAAGCCTAGAAGCGCGTTAAAAAGTTATCAAGTAAGGCTAAGCCTTGCTCGGTCAAAATTGCTTCAGGGTGAAACTGCACGCCTTCAAGTGCGAGCTCGTTATGCAACAATCCCATAATTTCATCACGCAGCCCAGTGTTGCTTTGTGTCCATGCTGTTACTTCTAGTTCTTTAGGCAATGAGTGTGCTTCAACAATTAAAGAATGGTAGCGGCACACTGTCAGCGGGTTGGGTAAACCTTTAAACATACCTTGATGCTGATGATAAATTGGCGATGTTTTTCCATGCATAACCTGTTTAGCGCGCACCACCTTACCACCTAGCACCTGAGCAATGGTTTGGTGCCCCAAACAAATACCTAATATAGGATAAGTTCCTTTAAATTGCTCTACAACAGATAACGATACTCCCGCTTCACTTGGGCTTTTAGGGCCTGGAGAAATCACAATATGATCGGGGTTTAACTGTTTAATTTCGCTCAGCGTTATTTGGTCGTTACGTTTTACCACCACTTCTTGATCTAATCGTTGAAAATACTGTACCAAATTGTAGGTAAACGAGTCGTAGTTATCGATCATTAAAAGCATGTATTAAAGTACTCAAAGTAATTAGGCGGATGGTTATTGCATGCATATTCTAACTGAAGGCTTTGCAGGTGTCAGTGTTTTGCAGCTCAGCTAATACAAATAGCTCGCTTACAATCAGCAATGGTTGATTTATTTTAAATCAGCCCAAGCTCTATTATATGAGTAATTCAGTAGTTACAAACTGTCTATCAGTAAAGTGACCTGCATTATCCAACAACGCATTAAATACGTATAAGCAAGGAGTAACCTATGTTAGGCGAAGACCATTCATTAACTAAAGACTTTCCTGATTACACGCAAACAATTGCAAAACTCAATGCAAATGATGAAAACTTTGCTACTAAAGCAAAACAATACAATGAAATCGATAAAGAAATTCGGGTACTTGAACTACAAGATTCACCTATCGATGACGAAGCTATGCAGCAGCTAAAGCACGACAGAATGATATTAAAAGATTGGTTACATCAACAATTAACGAGTACTAATTAATCACTATTGCTTGGCGTCTATTAAATAATAGGCGCCATAATTTAATTATCATTTCCCTCTCCTACCCTCTGCTAATCTATAATTTTAACCATTATGGTGCAAAAGCATTGCTATTCGTTTCGCTTAAAGACAAGCTATCTTTATCTAAATTAAACAACGTTATTTTTATGGCTAAATACTTACTCTCGATTGATCAAGGAACGACAAGCTCTCGGGCTATTTTATATAGCAAAGATGCACAGATGATAGGGAGTGCTCAACAAACCTTCCCTCAGCATTTTGTAAAAAATGGTTGGGTTGAACACGACCCTGTAGATATTTGGCAAACTGTATTAACCAGCGTCAAAAACCTCTTAGCGCAGCAACAAGTAACCGCCGCCGACATAATTGCCATCGGCATTGCTAATCAGCGAGAAACCACTTTAGTGTGGAATAAAAAAACTGGGCAACCTATTTATAACGCGATTGTATGGCAAGACCGACGCACTAGTGAATATTGCGATAGTTTACGTCATGCCGGGCATACAAAAATGGTGAATGATAAAACCGGTTTAGTACTCGACCCTTATTTTTCTGCAACCAAAGTTCGTTGGATTTTAGATAACGTTACTGGCGCTAAAGAGCAAGCACATGCAGGTGAACTAGCATTTGGCACGGTAGATACCTACTTATTGTGGCAATTAACCGACGGTAAAGTGCACAAAACCGATGCCACTAATGCCTCACGAACTTTACTGTTTAATATTCATCAGCAATGCTGGGATGAAGAATTACTGGCTTTATTTGATATCCCACTGGCTATGTTACCTGAGGTAATGGACTCAGCGGCTGATTTTGGGTTAACAAGCAGCGAGTTGTTCGGTAGTGAAATTCCTATTTGTGGTATTGCTGGCGATCAGCAAGCGGCTTTAATTGGTCAAGCCTGTTTTGAAGAAGGTATGGCAAAAAGCACCTACGGAACAGGCTGCTTTTTAATGCTTAACACTGGCGATAAAGCACTAAAATCAAGTAATCGTTTATTAACCACTCTTGCATATCGGCTCAACGGCAAACCAACCTATGCGATTGAAGGCAGCATTTTTATGGCTGGTGCCACCATGCAGTGGATAGTAGAAGGCCTAAAACTATTAGAAAACGCAGGTGAAAGTGAAGCCCTTGTCAAAGGTGTTCCTTTAGATCATGGGGTGTTTTTAGTGCCCTCGTTTACTGGCTTAGGAGCGCCCTATTGGGATGCAAATGCAAGAGGCGCTATTTTAGGCCTAACCCGAGATTCAGGCATTAGTACTATTGTCGCAGCTGCCTTGCAGTCGGTGGGTTATCAAACCAAAGATTTACAAAAAGCCATGGAGGGTGACGGACTTCGCCCTAGTATTTTAAGAGTTGATGGCGGCATGGCAAACAATAATTGGGCCATGGCATTTTTAGCTAACATTTTAGGCGCAAGCGTTGAACGCCCAACCTTGACCGAAACCACTTCATTGGGGGTTGCCTACTTAGCAGGCCTGCAAACTGGGGTATATGAATCTACTGCGCAGCTTGCCAACATGTGGAAAAGCGATCGTCGCTTTGAACCAACCATGAGCAGTGAAGAGCGCAACGATTTATACGCAAAGTGGCTACATTGCATTGCACAAGTTAGACTTTCTAATAGCACTGACGACGAGAGAGACTAAACACTGTGAAATCTATGAGCTCACACGACAACGAATATGACTTACTCATTATTGGCGGCGGTATTAATGGCGCTGGCATTGCAGCCGATGCTAGTGGTCGTGGCTTAAAAGTACTCTTATGTGAGCAGAACGATTTAGCCTCTGCTACCTCTTCTAATAGCAGCAAACTTATTCATGGCGGGCTTCGCTATTTAGAGAACTATCAATTTAGATTGGTAAGAGAGGCCTTGCGTGAGCGTGAAGTACTGTTAAAAAAAGCACCTCATATTATGTGGCCACTGTCTTTTCGACTGCCGCACCAAGCACATTTGCGTTCGCCATGGATGATCCGCATGGGGTTATTTATTTATGACCATCTAGCTTGGCGTAATACTTTACCCGCTTCAAAAGCGATTGAGTTTAACCGCGATAGCGTACTTAACAGCAGCATCACCCAAGGCTTTGAATACGCAGACGGCTGGGTTGATGACGCGCGCTTAGTGATTTTAAACGCACAAGCAGCGCATAATTTGGGCGCCACCATTGCAACACGCACGCGCTGTATTAAAGCCACCCGTAACGCAGACTATTGGGATGTGACTTTAGAGCAGCAAGCCAGCAAACAACACCTAAATATTAAAGCTAAAAGTGTTGTAAATGCTGCTGGCCCTTGGGTCGCGTCATTATTTGAAGATGTATTTACCCAGCCCACACCACATACTGTTCGTCTTGTAAAAGGCAGTCACATTGTGGTGCCTCGGATCCACAGCCAGCCGGTTGCCTATATTTTACAAAACGAGGATAACCGTATTGTATTTGTGATTCCTTATGAGCAAGATTACTCACTAATTGGCACCACGGATGAAGAGTACACCGGCGATATTACTGATGTAAAAATTAGTGAGCAAGAAATCGAATACCTGATCAGTATTACTAATCATTACTTTAAAAAGCCAATAAGCGAAGCGGATATTGTGCACACATTTAGTGGCGTGCGCCCGCTGTTAGATGACAAATCAACAGATGCCCAAGCGGTCACCCGCGATTACAAACTGATATTAAATAATGAGGCTGATCATGCTCCATTATTAAGTGTGTTTGGTGGCAAAATTACCACTTATAGAAAGCTTGCAGAAAATGCCGTCAATAAGTTAGCGCCTTTTTACCCAAAAATGAGTGGCTCGTGGACGAAAAACACCCCTTTACCAGGCGGCGACTTTAGTAACCAAGCATACCTTATCGCTCAGTTAGAAAGCAGCTACCCTTGGCTGTCAATCGACACCTTAAAACGTATGGTTCGCAGTTATGGCACGCTTAGTTTTCAATTATTGGGTAAAAGCCAAGCAATCGGCGATTTAGGTTATCACTTTGGCCATGGCTTATATGCACAAGAAGTTGATTACTTAGTTAACCATGAATGGGCAAAAAACAGCGCAGATATATTGTGGCGCAGAACTAAGCTCGGACTACGCTTTACTGAAAAACAAGTCATTGCCTTAGGGCAATATTTGACTAAACATCCTGCTTGCCACGACTAAACTGCGATTAACTCGTTGCAACAAGGTGCTGTGATGAGTGAGCGCCTTACTTTAACCGAAACCACCTCACTGGGGGTGACTTACTTAGCAGGATTACAAACTGAGGTGTATGAATCAACTGCGCAGCTTGCCAAGCGTTCGCCGCTTTGAACCAAGTATAAGCAGTGAAGAGCGCAACGATTTATACGCAAAATGGCTACATTGTATTGCATTGAACAAGTTAGACTTTTCAATAGCACTGACGACAAGAGTGAGCAAGTAAACACAAGAATACTTATGGGCGCACACAATAATACTAAAAGTACCTGCGATGTCGTACTTCGATTAATCAAAATCACAAAGAAGCCTCAAAAACATCTGGATGACGGCTAGCTAAAGTAATAATCTCATCTATGGTGACTCTTATTTTAGGCAGAATGTAAGGTGTTTTTAGCCAAACAATACTGATGGGTGCTCCTTCGCCATTGAATTTCTCTAATACAGGGCATAATTGCCCATCATCAAGGTATTGCTTCACTAACCATACTGGTAGTTGAGCTAAACCTGCATCAGATAAAGTCGATTGCAAAATACCTTCACAGTCGGCTATCTCATGACGTGCTGAAATATCAACAGATTCGGTTGCCCCTTTAGCATTTTTCAGCAGCCAACTATGCCTTTGTCCTATAGGCCAACCGACGATGCAATCATGTTGGGCTAGATCTTCTTTTTTGGTAATCGGCCCTCGAGTTGCCAAATAAGAGGGAGAGGCACATATCACCCTTTTTTGCTCCCCAATTTTACGTGCAACAATATCGCCCGAGTTTTCTAAGTGCCCAACGCGGATCGCAAGATCAATCCCATCACTAACTAAATCCGTAGGACGGTCATTAAAGGTAATAGATAGATCTAATTGCTCGAACTTGGACGTTAATTCTAGCAACTTGGGTAGGATTGCTCTTCTACCGAGAACTGCGGGTAAATCAATACGCACACGCCCTGATGGCAATAACTGTTGATTGCTTAAGCGCTTCTCTGCTTCCTCTAAAATGGTCATCGCTTTAAGGCAGTCGGCTAAATAGGAATCCCCATCATTGGTTAACGCGATGCGTCGAGTTGTTCGATGAAGGAGTTTGGTGCCTAGCTGTTTTTCTAGTCGAGCAACGCTTTTACTTAAAGCTGAACCGGTCATTCCAAGCGCTTGAGCCGCAAGGGTAAAACTCCCCAACTGCGCAACGGTGACAAAGTGACGAACTTCTATAAATTGGCTTTTTAACATCATTAATTCCCTGCAGGACTTTGTGTTTATCATTTTAAAGACTTAATAAACCAATGTGAATCGATTATTCTGCATACATCAACGAGATTATTCACATCAACTAATTTTAATTAAGGTAAACATAATGAATAACTTCAATAGATTCAGTGGGAAGGTTGCTTTTATCCAAGGTGGCAGTCGCGGTATTGGTGCCGCCATTGTTGAGAGGTTGGCATTGGAGGGAGCGTCTGTTGCTTTTACATTTGTGTCATCTCACGAAAAAGCTAAAGCGATTGCTGAGAACTTAACTTCACAAGGTAGCAAAGTCATCGCAATAAAGGCGGATAGCACTAAGCCTGAAGATATCAGAAATGCAATCAGCGAAACCATAGAACAACTTGGTCAAATTGATATTGTCGTAAATAACTCAGGTACGCTGATCTGGGACAGTATTGAAAAATTGACAATGGATAATTGGGACAAGACCATTAATACCAATGTAAGAAGTGTGTTTGTGGCTATTCATGAAGCCGCGAAACGCATGAAAAATAATGGCAGAATAATCAATATCAGTAGTACGAACGCTCAGCGCATTCCTTTTGCTGGCGGTTCAATATATGGAATGAGTAAGTCTGCACTAACCGGATTGGTTAAAGGTCTCTCTCGCGATCTAGGCCCTAGAGGCATTACAGTTAATAACATTCTTCCTGGTCCAGTCGATACTGACTTAAACCCAGACAATGGCGATACTTCGGAGCCTGTAAAAGCAATAGGTGCACTTGGTCGTTATGGTCAAGTGGAGGAGATTGCGAGCTTAGTTGCATTCGTTGCTAGCTCAGAAGCGGGTTATATCACTGGCGCTGACTTGATGATCGACGGTGGATTTTCCGCTTAATCAAGATATGCGGTCGAGTAACTCGTGATTTATCAATCTAACTTCAGCAATCATCGATACATGGTCAGTAAAGAGAAGTACTATGGTTGGCCTATTTCAAGGCCAACCTTTTTAGCATACCTACAAATAGCAATTAGCTGTCACAACATAAAAATCCAATATTAAATACTGGAGCCCACAAAAAAGAGGCTACCAATCGACACCTTAAAACGTATAGCGCGCAGCTATGGCACACTTAGTTAACCATGAATGGTTAAGAACTAACGCAGATATATTGTGGCGCAGAACTAAGCTCGGACTACGCTTTACTGAAAAACAAGTCATTGCCTTAGGGCAATATTTAACTAAGTCATAGCTAAACTGCGATTAACTCGTTGCAACAAGGTGCTGTGTTAATGCAGCTTTTTCATCAGCCGAAAGCATTTGCTTTGTTTTGCTGGCAAAGTCATAACGTACCATGACCGTTTTACCAATAGCGCAACACTTATCTTGCTGCCAGGCTTCTTGGCGGATCACAAATGAGCTATTACCAATCTGCTCTATGCTGGTGTTAATTGTCACTTCATGAGCATAAAATAGCTCGCCGACAAACGACACTTCAACCTTAGCAATAATTAACTTCCAGTTGTGAGGATTAAGATCAGGGGTAAAAAATTTAAAAATAGGTACTCGGGCGGCTTCAAACCAAACTGGGAGTACGGTATTGTTGATGTGTCCGAGTGCATCCGTTTCGCTAAAGCGCGGCATCACTTTTTCAGTAAACATAATAATCCATAATAATTAAACAGGTAACTCATGACGGACTTTATCCGCGTATATGACAACGCGCTCAGCAGTGACTTTTGTGATAACTTTATCACCACCTTTTCTCAAAGCCCGCATATTAAACAAGGGATGACATCGGGCGGCGTTGATCTTAATAAAAAAGATAGCCACGACCTGCACTTAAACAATCATCCTGAATACGCAGAACAATTAAAACATATTCAACAAACCACTGCACAGTATGTTTTTAAATACATTGAAGAACATATTTTTATGATGATTGGGGCATTTGGTTTAAAAGTATATCACCCAAAAACAGGTCAGCCGGTAGATTTGACTCATGCCAATTATGACGAAGTAGGTAAACCACAACTTCCTTTATTGGTGCAGCAAATTTTTAGGCTCGGTAATATTCAAGCACAAAAATATGAGGTCAATAAAGGGGGCTATCCGTATTGGCATAGTGAGGTGTATCCGCAGTTACAACATAATGAAGCCCTGCACCGGGTATTGTTATTTATGTTTTATTTAAATGATGTTGAAGAAGGCGGAGAAACCGAGTTTTATTATCAAAATCGTAAAATAGCCCCTAAAAAAGGCTCCATGGTGGTTGCTCCAGGATATTTCACGCATACACATAGAGGCAATAAGCCAGTATCAAATGATAAGTATATTTTAACCTCATGGGTTTTGTTCAATCGAGCAGAGCAAATATATGGAACGCCACAAAGCTAGGTAATCAGCCAATAAAAAAGCCATAAGTAATTTTTACTTATGGCTTTAAAAAGTATTGAATAAATAAGGGATTAACCTAGTAGCTCATCAAACAAATTAAATAGCGTGTCCATTTCTTCTAGAGTGTTGTAGTGCATGCAACCAATGCGTACTACGCCGCCCTTATCAAGCACACCAAGTTGTTTGCATAAACCTTGGGCGTAAAAATTACCATCCCATACACATACATGTTGTTTGCCTAAAAATTCAGACACTTGGCGAGGCTCTAACCCTTCAAAGGTCAGTGCAAACGTAGGGGTACGCTCACTTAAGCGTTCTAAGTCATCAATACCAAACAATTTAATACGCGGATAATTAACCAGGCGTGTTAAAAAGTATTCACTAAGCGCCATCTCGTGTTGTTTCGTTTTTTCAAACGCAACACGCAGTTTTTCTCGGCGTGAGTGACTGTCATCAAGTTCGCTAATTGCCGCAATGTAATCAACCGCCGCAATAAAGCCCGATAGTGCTTCAAAACTTTGGGTACCAGTTTCCCAACGACCAGGAGCAATATCTTTTGCTGGCTCTACTTTATAAGGTGTAAACCCTTCTAAATGCGAAGCTTTACCGTAAACCATACCTAAGTGCGGGCCAAAAAACTTATATGCAGAGCACGCTAAAAAGTCACAATCTAACGCTTGCACATCGATTAGTTCATGAGGGGCATAATGCACAGCATCAACATACACCAATGCACCGACATTGTGCGCAAGCTCTATAATGCGTTTAATATCGTTAATAGAGCCAGTGGTATTTGATGCATACGTAACGGCAACCAATTTAGTGTTAGCGTTTAATAAGCTTTCAAAATGCACCATATCTAAACTGCAATCGGCTTCGTTAATTAGCGCAGTGTTAACCACTGCACCTTTATCTTCAGCGGCTTGCTGCCAAGACGATACATTTGAAAAATGATCTGCATTGGTCACAATAATTTCATCGCCTGCTTGCCAACTGCGTGAAATCGCACGACTGAAGCTAAACGTAAGGCTGGTCATGTTCGGGCCAAACACAATATTTTGTGCACTAGGCGCATTTAACAAATCAGCCGCCGCTTGACGCGCATTAGCCATTAACTCAACCGTTTTGTCACTTGAGAAAAACGCACCGCCCAAGTTTGAATTGTAATGCCCTAAATAAGCGGTCATGGCACTGAGTACCTGCTGGGGTACTTGTGAGCCACCAGGCCCATCTAAAAATACCGGTGACTTGCCATCAACCGTTTGCATTAAAGCAGGAAATTGCGCGCGCAATTGCATTAAATTCATTTTATTTCTCTTAAGCAGTTAGTACAAAACAATCCAGGTAACCTGGTTTGTTAGCATCAATTTTGTTCATTGGCGTGGCGTTATGCCATACCTGACGGTCATTAATTAGTGCAAACATGCCGTCTTTTATTTCCATTTTAAAACAAGGTTCAGCTTGTTGGTTTTCATAAACCAATAGCTCACCACCTTCTAAATTCTCATGAGAAACACCACATACACACACATGATCAAACCCGTCTTGATGCACACCTTCTGGGGCTGCTGGCGTGTCGCTATCAATGGCAAGCATTCTAAATTGGTGAATTTCAATATCACGCTCTGCATCAATACCGGTAATCGCACAAAATTCGCTAACAATACTTTTCATACCCTCAGACTCAAGCAAGCTTTGCTCTAAATTTTCGTAAGTACGTTCAACATTACCTTGAAAGGTATTAATTGAATCGTCTTGCACAAACGCTTTAGTCGCTTGAAGATTAAGCTCACCATTTTGTAGTTTAACTACTGAATAACGGCGTTTGCGAAACGCACCATCTGCATATGGGTTTGCAGGTAAGTTATCAAAAGAAGGCTTAACCAAATCAATGTTGGCTTGGTTAATAAAACGAAGTTGCAGTAAATTCTGGTTGTTTAATGCGGTCATAAAATCCTGCTTATAATAATGATAATATTGGCAGGGATTTTAATGCATATAGCGAGGATTTTTTGCTTTATTATTCAACTAAAAAGTAAATAATACTTAAATTTAATTCAATATAAGATTATTAAAGCATGAATAATCCAAATTAAATTCAAACGACAAAAAACCCGCCGAAGCGGGCTTTTCATTCAAACTCTATTAATTATACAGCTTGCTGAATAATTACGTTGTCTGCTTTTTTAGTGTATTGAGGCATACGGTGGAAGTTCAAGTAACGGTAGGTATCTGCTGCCGTTGCATTGATTTTCGCTGCATATTCTTGGTACTCAGCCGGAGTAGGTAATTTACCTAAAATTGCCGCTACTGCTGCCAGCTCTGCTGAAGCTAAGAACACATTTGCGCCTGTACCTAAACGGTTAGGGAAATTACGTGTTGAGGTAGACACAACCGTTGCTTTATCTGCAACACGTGCTTGGTTACCCATACACAGTGAACACCCAGGCGTTTCAATACGTGCTCCAACACGACCAAAGATACCGTAGTAACCTTCGTCCGTAAGCTGGTCTTTGTCCATCTTAGTTGGCGGTGCAACCCAAAGCTGTGTTGGAATACGACCAGTAAAGCCATCGAGTAATTTACCTGCGGCACGGAAGTGACCAATGTTAGTCATACAAGAACCGATAAATACTTCATCGATTTTCTCGCCTGTTACATCAGACAGTAAACGCGCATCATCTGGATCATTTGGCGCACAAAGTACCGGCTCTTTAATGTCAGCTAAGTCGATTTCAAGCACATGCTTGTACTCAGCATCTTTATCCGCTTCCATTAGTTCTGGGTTAGCTAGCCATTCTTGCATTGCTGTAATACGACGTTCGATTGTACGTACATCACCGTAGCCTTCAGAAATCATCCACTTAAGCATAACAATGTTAGACTCAAGGTATTCGCTGATCGACTCTTTAGAAAGCTTAACAGTACAACCTGCAGCTGAACGCTCTGCTGATGCATCTGATAGTTCAAATGCTTGCTCAACAGTTAAGTGCTCAACTCCTTCAATTTCTAGTATACGACCAGAGAACTCGTTGATTTTACCTTTCTTCTCAACCGTTAATAGCCCTTCTTTAATACCGTAGTAAGGGATGGCATGAACGAGGTCACGCAACGTGATACCAGGCTGCATTTCACCTTTAAAACGAACCAAAATCGATTCAGGCATATCAAGTGGCATAACACCTGTTGCTGCTGCAAATGCGACCGCACCTGAACCCGCAGGGAATGAAATACCTAATGGGAAACGCGTATGTGAATCACCACCGGTACCTACGGTGTCTGGTAATAACATACGGTTCAACCATGAGTGAATTACACCATCACCAGGACGAAGCGATACACCACCACGGTTCATGATGAAATCAGGAAGTGTATGATGCGTATTTACGTCAATTGGTTTAGGGTAAGCCGATGTATGACAGAAAGACTGCATGGTTAAATCTGCAGAGAAGCCTAAACAGGCTAAGTCTTTAAGCTCATCACGTGTCATAGGACCCGTGGTATCTTGCGAGCCAACCGTAGTCATTTTTGGTTCACAGTATTGGCCTGGGCGAATACCGGCAACATTACATGCTTTACCCACCATTTTTTGCGCAAGCGTAAAGCCTTTATCTGACACTTCAGTAACTGCTGGTACTTTAAATACGTCAGTTGCACCTAAACCCAGTGATGTACGTGCTTTGTCTGTAAGACCGCGACCAATGATCAGTGGAATACGACCACCAGCACGAACCTCATCAAGAATGACCTCTGATTTAAGTGTGAACGTAGAGATCACGTCATCAGTACCGTGACGTTTAACAACCCCTTCATAAGGGTAAATGTCGATTTGGTCACCCATGTTGAATTCATCAACATTTAATTCGATTGGTAATGCACCCGAGTCTTCCATTGTATTGAAAAAGATAGGCGCAATCTTGTTACCTAAACAGACACCACCTACGCGCTTATTTGGGACAAATGGGATATCAGCACCCATAAACCAAAGCACAGAGTTAGTAGCAGATTTACGTGAAGACCCGGTACCAACAACATCACCTACGTAAGCAAGTGGTAAGCCTTTAGTTTTTAATTCTTCAAGTTGAGTGACAGGACCTACTTCACCGTTTTTGTCAGGATTAATACCATCACGTTCTGTTTTAAGCATCGCTAGTGCGTGAAGTGGAATATCAGGACGTGACCATGCATCTGGAGCGGGTGATAAGTCATCCGTGTTTGTCTCACCAGTGACTTTAAATACAGTAACCGAGATCTTTTCAGCAACAGCTGGCTTATTAGTAAACCATTCTGCGGCAGCCCAAGACTCAATGATTTGTTTGGCGTATGTATTACCTGCTTTTGCTTTTTCTTCTACATCGTAAAACGCATCAAACATTAGTAATGTGTTTGCAAGGCCCTTAACTACGATTGGCGCTAACGCTTCGTCATCAAGTAGGTCAACCATTGGCGCGATATTGTAGCCACCAAGCATAGTACCAAGCAATTCAGCTGCTTTTTCTTTAGAAAGAAGTGGAGAAACGGCTTCACCTTTTGCAACTGCCGCTAAAAAACCAGCTTTAATATAGGCTGCATCATCGACACCCGGCGGTACACGATTGATTAGTAGTTCTAGGACGAATTCTTCTTCACCTGCCGGTGGAGTTTTAATTAGCTCAATAAGATCAGCCGTTTGCTGAGCATCTAATGGCGCTGGTACGATACCTAACGCGGCACGTTCTTCTACGTGTTTACGATATTCTTGTAGCACAGTATTGCCCTCTTGGTGACGTGAAAGTATTCGGTAGTGTTTACAAAACACACTATAACCCAATACTTATAGTATTCTAACGCTCGATTATAAAGCTTTTATACATAGATTAAAATCCATCCACTTGGGCAACTAGTTATATCGATTATTAATAATATGAATAGTGAATTTCATAAAATCAACTTTCATGAATACTTATTAACAGCCATAAAAAAACCCAGCATAAGCTGGGTTTTTACTTAATTAGAAACTATTAACGTAGTACTTTTACACGTTTAATAGATTTTACGTGTGCTTCAACACGACGGTTTTCAGCGTGTGCTTGTGCCGTATTCGCTTCATTTTTAAGGCGTTCTTCGCCTAAGCCAGCTGTTGTAATGCGATCTTCTGCAATACCATCAGCAATTAGCTTTTTAGCTACTGCATCAGCACGTTTTTTAGATAACCATTTATTGTAAGACGCTTTACCTACTGCAGACGTATGACCTTCAAGAAGTACAGTTGTATCTGGGTACTCTTTTAAGAAAGACGCTACTTCGTCAATATCATTTAAGTACTGCTGTGAAACTGACGAGTCATTGTTAGGGAATGTTACTAACAAGCTTACTGTTACTTCAGTATCTTCATAAAGTGTACAACCATCACTATCAACCGCATCTGTCATCGGTGTGTTAGCACATTTGTCATCTACATCAGGAATGCTATCTTTATCAGTATCAGCAAGTGTTACCGGCACTGGAACAATTTCTGGCTCTGGTTGTGGTGCAGGCTCAACTGGTGCTACTGGCGCTGATTTTTGGCCGAAAAAGTAGTTAATACCTAATTTTGCGCCAACATCTGTGTAGCCTTTGTCTAAACCTTGGTAAACACTGGTTTCAGCATTTACAAAGAAGTTGTCTGTAACAAAGTGTCGGTAACCTACACCTGCATTTACAAACGTGTTGTCATCAACAACATCAATGTCTTTCAGACCGAATAAACCGTAAAAAGGGCCGCCGCCAAAGTGGTAAAGCGCATCGATACCGTAACGTTCGCCGTCAATATCGTTGCGGTTGTTAAGTACTTTGTCATGTGCATTAAAATCTAGGTCTGCGTATTCTAAACGTGCGCTCCAGTAATCATTAAAGCGGTAACCTAATTCAGCACCCCAACCTGTTGACTCATTAACGTCAAGGCCAGCCTGCTCACGCATGTTTTTCCACGAAGCATCGTAGTAATCACCGAACGCACCAATGTAAAAACCTTCTTGTTCGGCAGCAAAAGTAGATGCGCTAGTTGCAGCTAACGCTATGGCAATTGTAAGTGATTTTAATTTCATTGTTTTCTTCCCATTTTAACAACTAAAAATGTAGCTAAGCATTGCTAGCTCTTCTAACTTACCTATACAGTAACTGAGCCTTTGTTAATCAATACTTAACGCAAATATATTTTTTCAATATCTTAGGATAATAAAACTAGCCCATAAAAAATGTTACTGAACAAAGACTAGCTCAAAAAGCAAACAATCGCTTTAAACCCCATACGATCACTAGCCTTTATGGATGTTATGGTATCATTCGTTCATAGTTTGCTCTATGAATGAACATCGCAGGGGTAAAAAATGACCTTTTATATTCATTTTAAAATGCAATAAACCATACTTAAGTACCGCAAAAAGTACGATAATTCTTATCATCTTCGGGCGGCGTTTGAAACTCAGTGGCCTGCGCATGGCTTGTGTAAGGGCTCGACATCACTTTGCTAAAACGACTGAGTAGCTCACTATCCCCATGCGTAGTGTACTGAGTAATAATATCTTCAATAATATGGTTACGTGGGATCACGCTCGGATTGGCTTGTCGCATCACTTGATAGCTGTGCTCATTAGTTCGTGTTTGCCATTGCTGTGCCCAAGAGGTAAGTGCTGATGGTATTTCAGCTTGCCCATTTAACGACTCAGTGAGTGCATTAAAAGTATTGGTATAATCAAGCTGGTGTTCTTTTAATAGCCCTAGTAACTCCCCCACCAGCTCATTATCTTTATCATCAGCTATTGTTAGCCCTAACTTTTGTGCCCACATAGCGCTAAATTGCTGATTAAATTGGGTCGAAAAGTCTGCAATGATAGGTGTCAGCATTGCTACGGCTTGCTCATCGTCGTCACTTATTAGTGCCATTAGACTCTCAGCTAAGCGAGCACAGTTCCAACTCGCCATGTTTGGCTGATTACCAAATGCGTAACGCCCTTGCTTATCAATAGAGCTAAACACGGTATCAAAATCAAACTGGTTCATCATGGCACATGGACCGTAATCTATGGTTTCACCACTAATTAAGGTGTTGTCGGTATTCATTACCCCATGAATAAACCCCACCCTCATCCAACTTACGACTAAGTTAACTTGATTGGTTATCACTACGGCTAGAAAATCCAAGTATCGCTGGGCGCCAGTGCTGTTAATTTCAGGGCAATGTCTTTGAATGGCTAAATCGGCTAAGTTTTTTAGACTGGTCAAATCGCCTTGGGTAGCTAAATATTGAAACGAGCCAACTCGAATATGACTACTCGCGAGTCGCGTTACAATAGCGCCAGGTTGCGGCGGGTTACGATAAACAGTTTCACCACTACCAACCACGGCTAAACAACGCGTAGTAGGAATGCCAAGCGCATGCATTGCTTCGCTCATTACGTACTCACGAATAGCAGGTCCTAATGCACAGCGCCCATCTCCACCACGCGAGAATGGCGTAGCGCCAGCGCCTTTTAATTGCAAATCCCAAAGCTGGTTTTTATCATCACTGATCGCGCCAAGTAAATGCGCTCGGCCGTCTCCTAAGCGTGGAGAAAAATGACCAAACTGATGACCCGAATACCCTAATGCAACTGCAGAAACTGCTTGAGGTTCATTTCCACTGAATATATTTGCTCGAGAATCTGCATTCACTTGTATATTAAATTGTTCGGCTAAGGGCTCATTCCATAACAATAACCGTGGCGCTGTCACCTTGGCTGGATGATCGCTAATTGCAAACCCCTCACCAATGTCGGTATACCTTGGCACTAATTTCATGTTTAATCCTATTGTTTTTGGCTGATACCTACGCGATTGTCGCCTACACCATAAGCGACAATTAAGCTTAGCTCTTGCATGCTTAAGCCGCTTTGCTGCTGCAGTTCATTAAAGAATGCCTGCGCCGCATTTAGTGACTTTTTAGTTTGCAATCCACCATCTATAATTTTATGTGCACGCAAATAGCTTTCTACATCTCTTGAAAGTAAAAAAGTATCTTTCCCCAAGGCGCGCAGTGCATAAGGGCCGGTATTACCACCAAGCCTTGCACCATGCTTTTTTAAATATGCCCACAAGCCAATAATATCCTCACTTGGCCAGTTAGCAATAAACTGACTAAAGCTGCCGTGTTGCTCTGCAACTTCGTGGATCATATACGCATTATCAGTAATGGTTTTTACTTTTTTATAATTGCGCACAATCCGTTCGTCACTGGCTTTTTGTTCTAACATGTCTGGTGGCATCATCAATAATTTTTCAACACTGAAATCCCAGAAAACCTCTCTAAATCCGGCCCACTTACTGTTGATCACCGACCAATAAAAACCACTTTGAAAAACTTTCCGAGTAAATTCTTCTAGCCAATCATCATCACTTAATGTGACGAGTTGCTTTGTTGATAAAGGTTTTTCGAGTAACAATTTAAGCATTTTTTCAGAGCCCTTTCGCTCCACTGCACGCTTATAAATATCGCTAAATTTTTCCATCTGCTTAATACCTTACTTCGACCATGAAACTAGTTTACGAGAAAAGCAGCCAATACGTAACCGTTGCTATTATCGATGAACTATTCTGTATTTAGTCACTTGACACCTAGACGGCTAAAGTGGTTTAATCGCCACACTTACCCTATTACATTGTATTTGCTAATTGATTTTTCAATAGCAAATGCAAAGGGCTGGAAGAGGTGCGTTATTCAGGTAGCGTATGTTAGGAGCGCAAACTCCATTGAGCATACGTGAGGGGAATTAACGCCGAGAGGTAACACTTTTTTGTGAAAGATTACTTCGGGCGACTAGGTTGAATCCTAGCGACTGTCACCAATAACATATTTGGTGGAGAGCTTCTGGTCTTAGTATAATAAGGCCGTGCGCCCTATTATTTAAGCCCATTCGCTCTTCGAATTATAAATACATTCAAAGAGTCAGGCACCCTAAATACCCGCCAATAACTCGACGAATGCCCTATAAGTTCGTGAGAGATGATCAACAACTTCAATATTAACAATTTCCATTTATGGACTGCGCTGATCACCCCATTTGATCAAAATGGCCTAGTTGATTACGCAACCTTAGACACCTTGGTGGCCGAACAAGAAGCCGCTAACAACGGCATTTTATTACTTGGTAGCACTGGCGAAGGGTTAGCCCTGACCCTAAAAGAGCAGCAAGCCATCGTAGAGCATGTTTGCCAATTACAGCCGAGCGTCCCGCTTATGGTCGCAGTCGGTGGTAGTAACTTAAAGCAGCAGCTTGAATGGGTTAACTACTGCAACCAACTGCCTATTCATGGTTTTTTACTTGGCTCGCCTTTGTACGCCAAACCCGGTGCAGTGGGGCAAACGCATTGGTTTGAAAGCCTGCTCAATGCCAGTTCTCATCCTTGTATGCTTTATAACGTACCAGGACGTAGTGCGATTAGCATTCCCATTGCAACCATTGAAAACCTCAAACAACATAAAAATTTATGGGCACTCAAAGAAGCCAGTGGCTGTATTTCTCAATTTGAAGCCTATCGACAAGCAGCGCCTGAACTAGCCATTTTTAGTGGTGACGATGCCCTCATGCCTTATTTTGCCCAAGCAGGTGCAAAAGGTTTAGTGTCGGTTGCAGCCAATGCATGGCCAGTGCAAACCCATGAGTTTGTAAAGCGCAGTTTAAGCGGCCAACACCCTAATCTTTTTGTTCAGTGGTCTAGCGCTATCAATAGCTTATTTTCAGTAGCAAACCCTATTCCAGTCAAAGTGTTAATGCATTTACAAGGGCGTATTAGCAGTCCGCATTTACGTCCACCTTTAACACACCTTGAGCTGACACACACAGATGACATTTCATCGGCAAACAACACCATTTTATCTTGGCATTAAATACAGGTTTTTATAATGAGCTGGTTAGAACTATTAAATAATTTAGAAACGGGCGCAGTTCGCGCAGCAACACAAGACGAAAACGGCCAATGGCACGCTAACGTAGAAGTAAAGCAAGGCATTTTAGAGGCATTTAAAAACGGCACTAACATGGAGTTTCCTGGTGGCTTTGTAGATAAACATAATCTAGCGCCGCAATGCTTTGAAGCCACAGCAGGCGTTCGCATGGTGCCAGGTGGTTCAAGTGTGCGCCGTGGTGCACATGTTGCCAAAGGCACTATTATTATGCCACCTGCGTACGTAAATATTGGCGCCTTTATTGACGAGGGGACTATGGTAGATAGCCACGCATTGGTTGGCTCATGTGCGCAAGTGGGTAAAAATGTTCATTTGAGCGCCGCGGTACAATTAGGCGGGGTACTTGAGCCCATTGGCGCAAGCCCTGTGGTCATAGAAGACGATGCATTCATTGGTGCAGGCTGTGTGATTGTTGAAGGCGTGGTAGTTAAAAAAGGCGCGGTACTAGCCCCAGGTGTTCGCTTATCTGCAACCATCCCTGTTTATGACTGCGTTAATGAGCGTCAGCTTGATAAAGGCGAAGCAATCCCTGAATACGCGATTGTGATCCCAGGCTCTCGCCCTGCGTCAAACGACTGGGCCCGTGCTCAAGGCTTGAGTATGTCGTGTGCCTTAATTGTTAAATACCGTGACGAGCAAAGTGACGCGTCATTATTGCTTGAAGAGGTTTTACGTTAATGACCTTTTTGAGCACGCCCGTTAAAAGCGCTATTGATGAGCTAGCAAGCCAACTTGATACGCCCTTTTTTGTTTATGATCTTGATTCATTGAACACACATTTAACGCGTTTAGTAGCACAAACCGAGGTAAAACTTTGGTATGCGGTTAAAGCGAACCCGTTATCTAGCGTGATCCAACGCTTAGATAGCGCTGGTTTTAACTTTGATGTCGCCAGTAAAGGCGAGCTTGAGCAAGTACTTGCCCAAGGAATTAACAGCGAGCGCGTGCTCAACACGGGCCCTGCTAAAAGCCCAAAACAAATTAAACATTTTATTGCACGTGGCGTACGCACCTTTGTGGCAGAAAGTCTTAATCAGGTGCGTTGGTTAAACGAACAAGCCAATGCCCAGCAGTGCCAGTTGCAAGTATTACTGCGTGTTCAATTACGCTGGCCCGAGGGTGATAAAAACCCACTTGGTGGTGATAGTCTTACTCCATTTGGCTTAGGGTGCGATGAATGGCAATCGCTAAATACTAAAGACTACACAGAATTGAGCTTTAATGGCCTACATATTTTTCAGTGGGGTAACATGCTCAGCAGCGACAAACTTGCAGATCTGTGGTCGCAAATGATTACACCACTTACAGTCCTTGCTAATAACTTAAATATAAACCTGAATATTTTAGATTTAGGTGGCGGTTTAGGTATTCCTTATACCCTTAATGACCCGACTTTAAGCTGGGATGCATTAATAGCAGCCCTTGCAAAGATTAAACGCGATGCGGGTGTTAAAGAGCTGTGGATGGAACTAGGTCGCTATGCTGTAGGCGAATGCGGCCACTACGCCACACCGGTGGTTGAGCGCAAATTAAACTACGGCCAACAGCAGGTAATTATGAGCGGCGGTATTAATCACTTATTGCGCCCTGCGGTTACTAATCAAGACTTTCCTACGCGTTTATTACGAGATTCAAACGCAGCAAACCAAGCAATGAGCCTATACGGACCTTTATGTACAGCGCTAGACTGCTTAGGGGAGCACCAATTACCGAGCGATTTAAATGAACATGACTGGCTGGTGTTTAGTCAATGCGGTGCTTATGGTTTTACCGAAAGTATGCCGTACTTTTTGTGCCATGAACTGGCCGGTGAATATGTTATACACCATGGCGAAATCAACTGTATTCGCCAAGCAGAAGATGCAAGCCACTACTTGAGGTAATAAAAATGAATAACACCACAGCTATAAGCCAGGAAAATATTGTAGTTGGTGAAGTGGCAAATGGCCTACCACTGACCATTCCTGTCTATCGTTTAAAGGGCGATGGCACAGGCCCAAGTGTGTATATACAAGCTAATATGCATGGCGCCGAAGTGCAAGGTAACGCGGTTATTTATCAGCTACTTGAACAGCTAAAAAACCTTAATTTAAAAGGTGATATTACCTTAGTTCCCTACGCTAACCCCATTGGCTGTAATCAAAAATCGGGCGAATTTACGCTTGGCCGATTCGACCCTATTACGGGGACTAATTGGAATCGTATGTATCACTGTAATAATCAGCTTGCATCACAGTTTGCAAAGCAATACTACGACGCTGACGATACAGCTCTAAAAACAGCGTTTAAAACCGCGTTAATTAATGATGTTGAGCAGCAACTTAATGGCCCAGACTATCGTTTAACAACGGGTAAACGCATAGCGCTAAACTTACAAAGACTAGCGCATCAAGCTGATATTGTTTTAGATTTACACACTGGGCCTATTTCTAGTCAGCACTTATATTGTCCTGAATATGCCACAGAAAGTGCCCGTTACTTTAATATTCCCCATGTGCTAGTGATTCCTAATGACTTTGATGGGGCAATGGATGAAGCGAGCTTTTGTCCATGGTGGCAACTTAGCGAGCAACTTGCTCAGCAAGGCCGAAATTTTAACGTACAAGTTGAAGCCTTTACGGTAGAGCTGGGAAGCCAAGAAAAAATAGATTTAAGCGCGGCGTTTGATGATGCTCAAAGTATTTTAAGTTATTTAAATCATAAGCAAGTATTTGTTGATGCGCCCTACAAGCCAAAAGTGATGACAAGGTATGGCTGCCAACTAAATGATTATATTGCTTACTATGCGCCTATGGGTGGCATGGTTGAATACTTAGCCCCCCTTGGTGGGCACATTAAAGCGGGCGAACCTATAGCTAAAATACTACGAATGGAACGCTACCTAAGCGAACAACCACTGCAAACATTAAGCTTTGATCTTGATGCGATTGCGATATTGCATTTTGCCTCAGCTAGTGTGAACCAAGGCACTGAACTTTATAAGTTTTTTACAAACGTTTTTGAGCTCTAGCTCACCCCTTCTCATTGCGTGAGAGTCTAACTAGCGAGCTATTAGCTAGTTATCCAGTAAAAGCGACTTAGGTCGCTTTTCTTTTTGCTTTATTAAAGTTCAGGACAAGTTCACCGTATACGTGTTAAAAATGCGTTATAATCACCACAAATCTGTTACTTCCCTCACTTACAAAGGAATTATAATGAGTTGGCGCCACTGGATACTACTCTCAACATTACTAAGTACTGCTGTTATTGCTGAAGAAACAGCAAAAAACGAGCAAAACAATGAACTTGAGCTGGTTAAACAATGTATATTAAATGAAGTGATAGGTGGAGACGGTAAGCAAACCCTCGATCAATTGCGCGAAAAATGCTCTGCAGTTGAAGAAAGCAAGCAGCTAACAGCTATCGATAAACGCCAAGCCCGTGAAGCGGTTGGCAAAAAGAATCGTAATGTAATTACGCCGCATAAACGTAATTATATTTTACCGGTTTCTTATATGTCGAACCCAAACACTCGCCCGTTTGATGGATTTGCAGAATTAACCGATAAAAAAGATGGCGACCCTCTCGATAACCTAGAAGCTAAATATCAGTTATCAATTAAAGTACCTTTGTATGATGAGTTTGCCGACTCAGACCAAGCTATATTTTTTGGCTTTACACTGCAGTCATACTGGCAAGTATATAACGACGATATTTCATCTCCTTTTCGTGAGACTAATTACGAACCAGAAATTTTCTGGATTAATTACTTAGACCCTGAAAACGTTTTATGGGGCGATGAAATGGCAATAGCCATTGGTATTTCGCACCAATCTAATGGCCGAAGTCAGCCAAACTCGCGTTCTTGGAACCGTATTTATGCCGATTTCATTTGGGAAAATGACGGCTTTGTATTCAGCTTTAAGCCTTGGTACCGCATTCCTGAAAACAAAAAGCCTGCGCCGTTAGATGCACGAGGTGACGATAACCCTGATATCTATAAATACATGGGTTACTTTGAATTTGGTGGCGCGTATCGCTTTCACGATCATGAATTTAGTTTTATGACTCGTAATAATTTAAATTCAGATAACCGCGGGGCAATTCAGCTTGATTGGTCATTCCCTCTATGGGGAAGAGTACGCGGCTATGCGCAGTATTTTAATGGCTATGGTGAGAGTTTAATAGACTATAACGCCGATATTGAACGCTTTGGTGTCGGTATATTACTGACTGATTTACTGTAATAACCGCTAATAAAAAAAGCCAAGCAACTCGCTTGGCTTTTTCGTTTATTCTTATTACTTTTTAACCACAAACTGCCCTTCAAACTGAGCAACTACTTGATCACCATCAAAAATGGTTACTGGCACTAAATAGCTCGCCTTACCCGCCTCTTGTAACTCTATTAAGTTACCTTTACAGGTTTGAATATCAACACAGCCTTTAGGGTCGGTATTCAGTGGTTTTAAATATTTAATATTAGCATCGGCTAACACTATATTACCCTCAAGTCCGGCTTCTTTTAATGCTAAGTACGTTGCTCCCCAACCCGTTAGTGTAGCTAGGCTGTAAATAGAGCCTGCAAACATGGTGTTGTGTAAGTTTAAGTTAGCATTTAAATCTGCACGAGTAGTAAATTGCCAATCAGTGTAGCTTTCTACTTTTATCCCCATTGCATCACTAATAGGGATTGATTCACGCCATGTATTTTGCAGTACTTGAGTCCAATTAGGGTGACGAAACCAACCTGGCTCACTCGGCTTGAGCTTAACCATTTTATAATGTTGAACATCACCATAGGCTAAATGCGCTTTTTCTTTATTTTCGTAGCCATGGCGCTGATAAAATTCCAGAGCACGTTCGCGAGCAAACAGCACTAATTCATCAGCATCTTGATTCCACGCTATTTTTTCTAGCTCATGTAATAAGCGGCTACCAATATGTTGATTACGGTTACCCTCTGCAACCGCCATATAACGTACTTGAGCTTGTTGCTGATTATTAAAGTGCAAACGCGCCACACCCAATACTTCACCTGCTTTATTTTTAATAAAGCGGTGTTCAGCTTCTTGCTCTAAATCGTCTTGCTCAGAACCACGAGGTTCGCCCCATGGTGCACGTAAAACTTGCCAGCGTAATTGATAATAGGCTTGCCAGTCTTCACTACTTTGAGGGGTGCTCACTTGAAACATACAGACTCCATAAATTAAAAATGTAAAAATATTACGCTGTGCATTTTGTGAAAAACACCATACTCGATCTGGGTAAAACTGCAAATACGACTTTGGTTTCCTATAAATGACTGTAAAAAATTAATGACAAAATCGATTGCGCTTTACCCCTGCTGGTTTATGCTCAATACCATGAATAAATATATCCATGGTAGCAGTGGCCTGATAAGCAGGCACTTTATTGAGCATAGTTCATCGCTAGGCCAGTTACTTTATTGGCATAATCAACATGGCATAAATATACAAGTTCGAGAGCATCAACAGCTGCGCTGGCTACTTATTAACAACACCTTGCAATCAGTTATTTTAACCCGGAGTCCACAAGTATTACTGTTTCCTCACCTTGCCTATTTAGCAACGGTTTGGCAGCAACGACCAGCGCCTAAAAAAATACTTGAGCTCGGTTTAGGTGGTGGTGCTATACGTAACTTCTTATTAAAACAGTACCCTCAAGCGCAGCTAACTTCAGTAGAAAAAAACCCTCATATAATTGACTGTTATCAAGATTTTTTTGCTCTTAATGAACAGGGCCAAATTTACTGTGAAGACGCACAAACAGTTTTAAAGTCAGCGGTGAATATAGATTGGATTATTTTAGATTTATTTAGTGAACTAGACGCCCCTAGATTCTTATTTGATTTATGTTTTTATCAAACAATTTATGAGGCGCTTGCTCAGCGGGGCATCTTATTTATTAACTTTTTATCGCAACATACCTCCCAACTTACACAGCTACAACTTGTGCTTAAGCGCGTGTTTGGGGAAGCAGTTAGTATTAAAAAGATCACCGGATTTGTGAATCACATTGTGGTTGTTGAAAAAACACTTTAAGCGGTTAAGTTAAAGGTAACCGGACCGTCGTTACATAAACTAACCTGCATATCGGCTGCAAATACACCGGTCGCTACCTTTATACCGAGTAATTTAGCCTGCTCAACAAAGTAATTATATAATGCTTGCGCTTGGTCTGGTGTGGCTGCCGATGAAAAACTAGGACGCATGCCTTTTTTGGTATTAGCTGCAAGTGTAAATTGCGATATGACTAATAGTTCGCCTTGTATATCTTTAAGACTGAGGTTCATTTTATCATTTTCATCACTAAAAATTCGATAATTACTGACCTTGTGTAATAGTTTATCAGCAACACGCTCATCATCTTCTTTTTCAACACCAAGCAGTAATACAATACCTTGTTTTATTTCACCAACAATCTGTTTTTCTATTGCTACGTTGGCGTGTGTTACCCGTTGAATTAGTCCTTGCATTTATTCACCATCCTCTGCTCGTTGTTCTTTTTTATTGTAATGTTGCATGTTAATACACACAGTAAATTCAGCACCTAGTAGCACTACTACCCACGACAAGTATACCCATACAAACAAAATAGGAATGGTTGCTACCGCACCATAAATCACTTCGTATGATGGAAAATGGCTAATGTACAAAGCAAAGCCTTTTTTGGTTAACTCAAATAACATTGCAGCAAACAGTGCACCTGGAATAGCAGCCCTAAATGAAACTCGCGTATTCGGCACTAAGGTATACAGCATAATAAAACCTGCCATAGAAATAGCATAAGGGAGTAGTTTTAATAAAAAACCACTAAACCCAGGGATCCCCTGATCAGCGAACGACACTAACGACACAATATAAGAGGTGACACCAATACTCGCACCCAGTAGTACAGGTCCCAAGCTCAGTACCATCCAATACACAGCAAAGGATATCATCATTGGGCGTTTTTTCTTTACTCGCCAAATACGGTTTAGCGTGGCATCTACATTACGAATAAGTAGCAAGGCAATGGCTGCCAAAAAGCCAATACCTACCGCCGTCATTTGATTAGCATTACCAGCAAACGAGCTAATATGTTCTTTAATAACATCGGAAGAAGTCGGCACAAAGTTAGTAAATAAAAAACTTTCAATGGCTAAACGGGTCGATTCAAACCCTGGAAAAGCAGAGAAGATTGCCACACCCACCGCTATCAACGGAACCAACGACAACAAGGTAACGTATGCTAAATACCCTGCATTAATGGTTATTTGATCGTCTATACAGCGATTAAAATATTGCATCCACCAGCCTGGTTGCTGTTTTAGAAACACCTTAACTTGCTGTTTATAATGGGAGAGCTTATCATTCATACAATTAACTTTGTTGGTGGGCTTTTGATTATAATAACAATCAAGGCCATAATTTACAGCATTAACACTCGTAAATAGGAATTCAGATGAAAAAACAAACATTATTAGGGACAGCCATACTCTCGTTAATGCTGATGCTTTCAGGTTGTCAGTCGGCTTATTATTCGGCAATGGAAAAAGTAGGCGTACATAAACGTGACATTCTTATTGACCGCGTTGAAGAAACGAAAGACTCACAACAAGAGTCGCAAGAAGAATTTCAATCAGCACTCGAGCGCCTAACTACCTTAATTAATTTCGATGGCGGTGAGTTGCAAGATGCTTACAATCAACTTAATGACGATTACGAGTCGAGCTTAGCGGCGGCAAACGAAGTATCAAGTAACATAAATAAAGTAGAAGATGTAGCTGATGCGTTGTTTGATGAGTGGAGCGATGAGTTAGAGCAATACAAAAGCGCCTCACTTAAGCGTCAAAGCAGTAAAAAACTAGCTGCAACTCAGCGCCAGTTTAGCCAATTACTTAGCTCAATGCGCAGTGCTGAGAGCAAAATGGAGCCAGTATTATCGTCTTTACAAGATAACGTGCTTTACTTAAAACATAACTTAAACGCACAAGCGGTAGCCGCTATAAAAGGCGAGTTTACTAACTTAAAGCGTGATATTCAGTTACTCATGAATGACATGAATAAGTCGATTGAAGACTCAAATAAATTTATTGAGCAAATGAATACCACAGGCTAATTACTATAAACTCGTTTACTAAGCCTACTAAATTGTAGGCTTTTTTATTGTTACTTTTTGTTACCTTTAAGCTCTTCGATAATCCGCTGTTGTTGTTATACTTTTACAAAATAATAATAATTAGAACAGTAAAATGAAGTTCAAAGCCATTACCCTAATACTTGCATGCACAATGCTAAGCGCCTGCCAAACAGCTAACCATGTTGAAGTTATTGCAGGGGAGCAAACCATTACCCCGCTACATCAAAATGGCGAGCGAGAAGGACGGTTTCATAATCTCTACCCGGGTAAAAAAACTTACCCGACTACCTGTAAAAGCAACTGCTACCCAACTAGCCCTAAATTACAATGCGAAAAAGACAGCGAAAACTGCCAATTTATTGGTGAGCAACAGCCTATGAATTTAAATACAGGCTTTAGCTTACGCTGGCTGGGGCATGCTGGGTTTATGATCCGCACGCCTAACGGACAGCAAGTGTTACTTGATCCTGTAAAAGAGCAGTTTGACTCACCTGTAGATTTAGCATTTAGACTAGCCTCTGGGTTTTACCGACAGCCCGGCGATTGGCTCACAGATAGTGAACTGAAAAACTTAGACGCTGTGATGTACTCGCATATTCATTACGATCACTTTAATAAAGCAGATATAGAAGAGATCGGTAATAAACCCCGCTACTTAACACCACTAGGCATGGCCGACAACTTCCCTACAGGCGGGTTTAATATTAGTGAAATGGCGTGGTATGCAAAAACAAATATTGGCGATTTAGCTATCCATGCCTTGCCTGCTCATCACTTTAGCAGCCGTGTTTTAGTACCCTTTATTTATGAAGACAACGATAAAGACCTATGGAATGGCTGGCTACTTGAACAAAATGGCAGCACCTTATTTTTTGCAGGCGACACTGGCTACTCAAAACACTTCAGCGATATACAGAAAAAATATGGCGATATTGATGTGTGCTTAATGCCGATAGCGTCTTACTATAGCGAAGATAACCCTAAATGGTATCGTTACGTTCATACAACCCCAGAAGACGCTCTAACAGCAGCACAAGAGCTAAACTGTAAAATAATGATACCTTGGGGATACGGTAACTCATCATGGAAAATGGGCGATCGCACGAGTCATTCAGCTTTACTGCGTTTATTGTATATGCACAAAAAGATGGACTCGAAAATACCCCTGCATATTTTAAATGAAGGTGAGAGTATTAAACTTTAATCAGTCATTTACAAAATTAGTAATAACTTCTCTGCTGAACTATGTTTAATTAACTAAACAGTGAGGAGGTTTTATGTTTCTTGTACGACTTATTTACGCCAGCAAAATTAGTAGTGGTTTTGGGCCTAAAGATATAGAAAATATTTTACAAAGCGCTCGAACCTATAATGTAAAAACAAACGTCACCGGCATGTTATGTTTTAGTAATGATTACTTTTTACAATGCCTGGAAGGCTCTAGAACGGCTGTAAATAATACCTACCAACAAATATTAAACGATAAACGTCACCACAATGTAATTATGCTCAACTATACCCAAATTCCTGAAAGAGAGTTTGAAAAATGGTCAATGGGCTATGTACCGCAATCTAAGCTAACCGAATCACTGAATCTCAAGTTTTCAGGCTCCATTGATTTTAATCCTTTTAAAATGTCTGGAGAAAGTGCGCATTTATTAATGCTCGCATTAAAAGACAGCATAGCAGGCACAATCAGTTAGTATAAAAATAGACGACGAGATTGTTTTTGATTGCTATTTAAGCCAAGCTAAATCATCCTTAATTGATGAGATGATTAATGAAAAAAACACTACTCGCTTTTAGCTTACTTTTTACCCAGCCAATCATGGCTATTGACGTTAGTCATACACCAACAGCTATTACTATTGATGGGGTTTCTGAAAGTGCATGGGACAAAGCCACTTGGCATAATATGCCATACTTAATGGACGGCACCCTACCAGACTCAGACAAGGATTTTAAAGGTCGCTATCGTCTTTTGTGGGATGAAAACTACTTGTATTTACAAGCAGACATTAGTGATGATGTGCTTATTGATACTCACCCAGATCCAACGGATAAATACTGGGACGATGATGCCTTAGAAGTGTTTATAGATAGTGACGCATCTGGCGGTAATCACCAATTTAACCATACAGCATTTGCTTATCATATTGGCCTTGATAACCAAGCTGCCGATTATGGGCCTGATAAAAAAGCGCATTTATATACCGACCACTTAGTTAGTAACTGGAAACGCAATACCACTGCGCCCTATAACATCACGTGGGAAGTGGCGATAAAACTCTACCCAAACGATTTCCAACAAGGCGCACAAAACACTCCGCTTAAATTAACTGAAAAACAAGTTATTGGCTTTATGCTCGCATATTGCGATAACGACGGCAGTAAAGTTCGTGAGCACTTCATGGGTTCACATGAAGTACAGCCTGTTAACGGCAGTCGCAACCTTGGCTATATAGATGCTGATGTGTTTGGAAAAATCACTTTACTACCGAAAAAGTGATGAAGTTAGCGAACTGGCCTTTTTGTTGGGTTGAGCGCAACGAAACCAAAAAAAATAGGGGTTTTACATTATCAGTTGTTTTAGCTCTTACTCTTTTACTTCTCATTCTCTTCTCTTTGTATAAATATTTTTAAGTGAATTTTTTACAAAGAGGGTAAGAGGCGCTGCGCTTTTAGAGCTCAATACTGATAACTAAAAACTGAAAGCTTCTCTTACTTTAAAAACAAAAAAGCCGCTGTATTTTGCAATACAGCGGCTTTTAAAGTCATTATTCTAAATTTATAGATTATGACTTAGGAGCACGACCCGCACGTTTACGCTCATTTTCAGTTAAATGACGCTTACGAATACGAATGTTCTCAGGTGTTACTTCTACTAACTCATCATCAGCAATAAACTCAAGCGCTTGCTCAAGTGAATAGTTAAGTGCTGGTGTTAGTGTTTGTGCTTCATCTGTACCAGATGCACGAACGTTTGTAAGTTGCTTACCTTTAAGTGCGTTAACTGTAAGGTCGTTATCACGGCTATGAATACCAATAACCATACCTTCATAAACTTCAACACCGTGACCGATAAATAAACGGCCGCGCTCTTGTAAGTTAAATAATGCGTTAGTAAGTGCTTTACCTGTTGCGTTTGCAATCATTACACCATTCTTACGAACACCTAGCTCGCCACCTTTGTGCGGACCGTAGTGATCGAATGTATGGTAAAGTAAACCAGAACCCGACGTTAATGTCATGAACTCAGTTTGGAAACCGATTAAGCCACGGCTTGGGATCATGAAGTCCATACGCATACGGCCTTTACCATCTGGTGCCATGTCAGTTAGCTCACCTTTACGAAGACCAATTTGCTCCATGATAGAACCTTGATGCTCTTCTTCACAGTCAATTGTTAGTGTTTCATACGGTTCTTCTAACACACCATCAACAGTACGTAAGATTACTTCTGGACGAGATACAGCAAGCTCGTAACCTTCACGACGCATGTTCTCGATTAAGATACCTAGGTGTAATTCACCACGACCCGATACACGGAAGCTATCTGGGTTATCTGTATCTGCAACACGAAGTGCTACGTTGTGTACTAATTCTTTGTCTAAACGCTCACGAATATTACGTGATGTTACAAACTTACCTTCTTTACCACAGAAAGGAGAGTTGTTTACAGAGAACGTCATTGTTACTGTTGGCTCATCAACACTTAGTGGTGGCAATGCTTCAACGTTGTTTGGACAACAAAGCGTATCTGAAATCTTAAGCTCGCCTAAACCTGTTACTGTTACGATGTTACCAGCGTAAGCTTTATCAGTTTCAATACGTTCAAGGCCTAAGTAGCTTTGTACTGAACCAATCTTACCGTTACGAGTTGTGCCGTCTGCACTGATAACCGTAACTTGTTGGTTAGGTGCAACAGAACCACGTTTAATACGACCAATACCAATTACACCCTTATAAGAGTTGTAATCAAGCTGTGAAATCTGCATTTGGAAGTCACCTTCAGGATCTGCATCCGGTGGTGATACTTCGTCAACGATCATCTTGAACATAGGTTCCATGTTATCTGATGCTTCGTCTAAATCTAATGTAGCCCAACCATTGATTGCTGATGCGTAGATTACTTTAAAATCTAACTGCTCATCAGTTGCGCCTAGGTTGTCGAATAAATCAAAGATTTGATCCATAACCCAATCAGGGCGAGCACCTGGCTTATCAATTTTATTGATAACAACGATTGGCTTTAAGCCTTGCGCGAATGCCTTTTGCGTTACGAAACGCGTTTGTGGCATTGGGCCTTCTTGAGCGTCAACAAGTAGTAGTACTGAGTCAGCCATCGAAAGTACGCGTTCAACTTCACCACCGAAGTCGGCGTGTCCAGGAGTATCTACGATATTGATATGGTAATCATTCCAAGATATAGCGGTGTTTTTCGCTAAAATGGTAATACCACGTTCTTTTTCAATGTCGTTTGAATCCATCACGCGCTCTTCATTACCGCCGCGTGTTTCTAATGTACCTGATTGCTCAAGTAGTTTATCAACCAGTGTTGTTTTACCGTGGTCAACGTGGGCGATAATTGCTATATTTCTTAACTTTTCGATACTCATATGTTCACTCAGAGAAATTGATCTCATTGATCCTGCAGGGGGCTATACGTACTCACCTGCGCTTTCACGAGATGTCCCAGCATAGGATTTAAAAGGGCGCATATTATCCCCTATAAATGGAATGGATGAAAGTTTATCCAAAATAAAATTTCAAACTTTCGCAATAAAATAATTAACCCTTTGTTTTAAAATAATTAATTTTGATGATTAATTTTTATAAATTTATCTCAAAAGGTGGGTTTGAGTTAATTTAAAGCGACTTTACTGCGTATTTTGCATTTTCTTTGTGTTAGTCTAAGGTGATTAATTTGCAAGCAATTATGACTCTGTAAATGTTGCACCTTTTTGGAATTATTACGCACCAAAATAGTGCTTAATCTATATCACCTTTATGTTGTTTATATATTTTTACATAAAAAACAATAGATTATAATAGTGGCATAAAATCAGCTTGTTAGTATTTAAAGTATCTAAGCAGCAATAATAAAACCCAATAGTTGGAGGACACATGTCACAATCGGTTTTAGATTTTATTAAAGAAAATGACGTTAAGTTCATTGATTTACGCTTTACTGACACAAAAGGTAAAGAGCAACATGTTTCTATTCCTCATCATCAAGTTGATGAAGACTTTTTTGAAGATGGAAAAATGTTCGACGGTTCTTCAATTGCTGGCTGGAAAGGCATTAATGAATCAGACATGGTGTTATTACCTGACGCAGATTCAATTAAGCTTGACCCTTTCACAGAAGAAACAACGCTAATCGTTCGTTGTGACGTGGTTGAGCCTTCTACATTACAAGGTTATGAGCGCGACCCGCGCTCAGTAGCTAAACGCGCTGAAGAGTACATGCGCTCTACTGGTATTGCTGACACAGTTTTATTTGGTCCTGAGCCAGAGTTTTTCGTATTTGACGATGTTAAATACAAGTCTGACATGTCAGGCTCAATGTATAAAATTGATTCTAAGCAAGCAGCTTGGAACTCAGATAAAGAATATGCAGATGGCAATACAGGCCACCGTCCAGGTGTTAAAGGCGGTTACTTCCCGGTTGCACCTGTTGATGATTTCCAAGATTGGCGTTCTGCAACTTGTTTAGTTCTTGAAGAGCTAGGCCAAGTTGTTGAAGCACATCACCACGAAGTGGCGACTGCCGGTCAGAATGAAATCGCAACTCGTTTTAACACTATGGTTTTAAAAGCAGACGAAATCCAAGAAATGAAATATGTTATTCACAACATGGCTCATTTATACGGAAAGACAGCAACCTTTATGCCTAAGCCTGTTGTTGGCGATAACGGTTCAGGTATGCACTGTCACCAGTCTTTAGCTAAAGACGGCGTAAACTTATTCGCAGGTGATAAGTACGGCGGTCTTTCTGAAGACGCGCTTTACTACATTGGTGGTATCATCAAACATGCTAAAGCAATCAACGCTTTTGCTAACGCGTCAACTAACTCGTACAAACGTTTAGTACCTGGCTTTGAAGCACCGGTAATGCTTGCATACTCTGCCCGTAACCGTTCAGCATCAATTCGTATTCCAGTGGTTCCATCTGCAAAAGGTCGTCGTATTGAAGTGCGCTTCCCAGATCCAACTGCTAACCCATATCTTGCATTCTCAGCAATGCTTATGGCTGGCCTTGACGGAATTAAAAACAAAATTCACCCTGGCGATGCTATGGATAAGGATTTATACGACTTACCAGCTGAAGAAGCAGCAGAAATTCCAACAGTGGCAGCCTCATTAGATGAAGCACTAGCGGCATTAGATGCAGACCGTGAGTTCTTAAACCAAGGTGGCGTATTCACTAATGACCTAATTGATGCTTACATTGCACTTAAGTCAAAAGAAGTTGAAAAACTTAACATGACAACTCACCCAGTTGAGTTTGAAATGTACTACAGCTGTTAATTTATTAACCGATAAATAATGTGTGTTTTAAGCCCGCTCTGCGGGCTTTTTTTATGGTAAATTTAACGGTTCTACACTAAAGTGAAATAAGTTTAAACAATGCAGGTTAGCAGGATGATAGGTAAGGTTTTGTTGCTATTAATAGCTTTAATGATAAGCCTTAATAGCCATGCAAATAATAAAAAAATTTACGCATGGAAAGACAAAAACGGTGTACTGGTTTTTTCAGATACCCCTCAACCTGGTGCTAAAGAGGTTAAACTCACTAGCCAACACTTAAACATGCCTGCAACTAATACTGACATACTTGATACTTCACCAACTAAAACAGCGGTAAAGTTTAAAATTAGTATTACTTCGCCAGAGCCCAACCAAACTATAAGAGAAAACACCGGCTCTGTGTATGTTTCAACTCAGATTGCGCCTCGGTTTGAAGCTGGATTTACCATTGGTTTATTTTTAAATGGCGTTGCCATTGGTGAACCTAGTGACACCACTACGCTGGCGTTAAGAGATGTAGAGCGCGGGCAACACACACTACAAGTTAAACTTTATAATAAACAAAACCAAGTAATTGCAACTAGCCCTGAGAGTGTATTTTTTATGCATCGCAAAGGCCTTAATATAGGTCGGTAATTGCAGTTAAGTACGTACAATTAGCGTATATTTTACTAAAAACCTTGCCTACCTCCCCAGGCGCACTAAAATGGTGCAATAATGATAAACAAAACACATTTTAGCCCAGAGCTACTAAATATAATTTGGCAAAACCAAACCACCGCCCTAATGTTACTTGATGAAAGCTTTACGCTCATTTATGCCAACACCAGTGCCAGTGAATTACTTGGTTTAGGCGAAAAGCGCTTACTAGGACAAGCGTTCGATGATTTATTTAATTACCACTCTATCGACTTAAAACGTATTGCACAGTATTCATTGGTTGATGGTGTAGACTGCCACCAGCATAGAGCTGACGTGGTGTTTATCGATTCTCGCCATGCAAAATTAGCGGTCAGCACGCGACGAATAAAGCATAACAACACCTTTTATATTTTATTTGAATGTCGACAAACTGATGACGAAATAAAGCACGATCAAGTTTCAAACCAAATGCATCAATACCAAGCTGCACGCAACTTAATTCGCGGTTTAGCCCATGAAATTAAAAACCCACTGGGTGGAATTCGCGGGGCGGCGCAATTATTGCAGTATGAAGGTGATCAGCAAGAAAGAGATCAATGTGCAGAACTGATAATTGAACAAGCCGATCGATTGCGTGAATTAGTTGATAGACTCCTTGGGCCTAATCAGCTGCCGCAAAAATCGTATGGCAATATACATCAAACATTAGAGTCGGTTGTAAAACTCAGTACCTTAGATAACAACCGCGATATTCGGTTAGTTAAAGACTACGATCCGAGTATTCCTGATGTTTATATTGATCAGAGCAAAGTTCAACAGGTAGTGCTAAACATTGTGCGTAATGCACAACAAGCATTGGTAGATGGTGGCGAAATAAAAATAAAAACGCGGATTAATTACCAGCATCGTCGTCCTGGCAAAGCCCCTAAAAAGGCACTCCTTATTCAAGTAATGGATAATGGCCCGGGTATTGATGCCAATTTACGCGACACCTTATTTTACCCTATGACCACCAATAAAGAAGGTGGCTCGGGACTTGGATTATCTATAGCGCAAACCTTGATTGATCAACATGATGGCTATATCGAATGTGATAGTTGGCCGGGACATACTGAATTTAATATTTATCTGCCGTTTACAGATTAATACTTTGGAGTTTGCATGAAAACAGCTTGGCTTGTAGATGATGATGCCTCAATTCGCTTTGTACTAGAAAAAGCACTGACTCGCGCAGGGTTTGAAGTAGAAAGTTTTGCAGATGCACAAAACGTACTTAACGCGCTAAAATTTAGTCAACCTAGCGTGTTGATTTCCGATGTGCGAATGCCTGGTATGGACGGTATGGCGTTACTTGAGCTCATAGCAGAGCAAACGCCAGGACTACCTGTGATCATTATGACCGCCCACTCAGACCTTGATTCAGCCGTTAATGCATTCCAAAAAGGCGCATTTGAGTATTTGGCCAAGCCGTTTGATTTAAATGAAGCGGTTGCACTGGTGGAAAGTGCGTATCGAGCTAATTCAACTAAAAAAACCAAACGTAAAAGCGCGCCCCCCAAAAGTGCCCATATTATTGGTGAAGCCCCGGCTATGCAGGAAGTGTTTCGTGCTATAGGTAAGCTGTCAGCATCAAGTATGAGCGTACTCATCAACGGTGAGTCAGGAACAGGTAAAGAGTTGGTTGCCAGCGCTTTGCATAACCACAGCCCGCGTAAAGAAAACCAATTTATAGCCCTTAATATGGCCGCCATCCCTAAAGAATTAGTTGAATCTGAACTGTTTGGCCACGAAAAAGGCGCTTTTACCGGGGCTGATAGCGTGCGTAAAGGCCGCTTTGAACAAGCTAATGGCGGTACCTTATTTTTGGATGAAATCGGTGATATGCCACTGGATGTACAAACCCGCTTATTGCGTGTATTGGCCGATGGCGAATTTTATCGCGTGGGGGGTCATCAAAGTATAAAAGTAGATGTACGCATTATTGCTGCTACCCATCAAAATTTAGAAGAGCTGGTAAAACAAGGTAAGTTTAGAGATGATTTATTTCATCGTTTAAACGTGGTTCGCCTGCGTTTACCTGCTTTACGCGAGCGTCCCGAAGATATAGAGCGCTTAGCGCTACACTTTTTACATAAAAGTGCAAAAGACCTGCAAGTAGATAGCAAAGTATTAAGCCCTAAAGCGATTAAGCAATTGTGTTTATTTAATTGGCCTGGGAATGTTCGCCAACTTGAAAACACCTGCCGCTGGTTAACCGTTATGGCGCCAGGAGAGCTGATTGGCGAGCAAGATTTACCTCCTGAAATTATTGATAATGCCGCCGCAACCCAAGAAGGGGATTGGCTAGATTCATTTCAGCAGTGGCTTAATCAAGAATTTAAACAAGGTAAAGAAAATATTTGGCCGGATATTCAAGCCCAGCTAGAAACCCGCTTAATCAAAACAGCCCTCGCTAATTGTTCTGGCCATAAGCAAGAAGCTGCCGTAAAAATTGGTTGGGGTCGCAATACGTTGACCCGAAAATTAAAAGAGCGCAATATTAGCTGATTGTTAGAAGCATAGAGAAAGCATGAAGTTAATTGAAAACATCCCTTTGTTTAAGCAAATGGAAATTATAAATCGCTTAGATTTTTTTAAAGAATTCACACTCAATGAGCGCCAGATTTTGCTTGAGTCGTTTGGTTTACTTTATTTAATAAATAAAAATCAGTTTTTATTTAAAGAGTTTGATAACGACAAGCGACTGTTTATTGTGCTTAGTGGATCTTTAATGGTGTTTAAACACAATCACCTACTGGAACTGGGCAGTATAGAACCTGGCGAATTTATTGGTGAAGGTGCATTTATTAATAACCGAGAGCGCAGTATTAATGCACGCGCCAAAGAAAGCGCCATAGTACTGGCTATAACTGCAGATGCTCTCACCCGCCTACCTAATGTCATACGCGAAAAAATTAAAGACCGTATTATTGAAGGTATGAGCCTGCGCATTGCAAAACTCTCGGAGCATATAGAAGAGCACGGTTAACAGTTAACTTAATCCATATAAACAACCTGCATTGAGCAATTAAGCCAGCCTGGCTTATTTACATGAGCTGTTATGGTATATGTGTCTGATGGTTTTTCGCCAAAAGGAGTCTTAACCAATGGCTGTGAATGAGTGTAGGTTTGTGAATAATTGCTGTAGTAAATAACTAAATAGCCGTATAAATATTCCCATTTCAATGTGACTTTTGCGCCGCTGATTAATGTGAACTCAGCATGCTGATCAGTAAAGGTTACGACTAGGTCATTAAACTCATCTTTTTCGCACTGGGTTGTTCGCAACCGAGAAGGCATGGTAAAAGCGTCGTCTGCATTAGTATTTTTTAGGTAAAAACCGATATTACCATCACCATAAAAGTGATTTGCGCGTGTGGTGTAGCTAATTTCGGGTTGATAACTTAGGGTCTGTTAACCTTTCAAGGTTAAATTTGCAGCAGACTGTTTGGTATTTAGGCAAGGCAGAGCCTATGTAGTGTGGTTATTCCCCATAAGTAGGCGATAACGCCGCATTAATACCAAACAGGCGCTGCCCTTCGGGTTCTTCCTAGGGGCAATTTACTCTTTGTTCCTCGGTTTTGACTTAGCCCACTAGGTTACAAACCTCGCGCCGCGATTAAATCGCCCCTAGTTTGAACAAATTTTAATCCGCAAAGATCAACAGACCCTAACCCCTGCATAATAGTAGCTAACTGCTCTGTTTCTTGGCGTAAAATTCTATCATTTGATAATAGTAAAGTAGCTACGCCAAATTCCCGAGGGATGTCGTGTTCAACATATTCGTAAGGTAGGGATTGTGTTTTGAGTGCGGCCTCTAACTGCTGCGCTGTGAGTCCGATAAACCTTTACTAAATATATACACTGTAGGCTGTTGGCATGCACTCAACAATAGCATGAGTGCACACGCTAAAATTCCATTTTTCATTATCACCCCCGTTGATTACAAGTGTAGTCTAAAGGAGTGATTTAAAATCGCAACTTAATTTATTTGGCTGTTTAACCTGAAGTCTGGTTATTTAGCCATGCATCGACACTTTGACGTTTGTACAGCACTTCATTAAATAACCGATGACGCTCAAATACTAGCTCACTTTGTTTGGTTTTAAGCCCGCTAGTTAGCTGGCTATGGGTATCGTTAAACTTAGAGATAACTGAAAAGCCACGTTCAGTGTCTTCTTTTACCTGTTGTGCTAGATGCGCTCTTACATCATCAGCGGTTAACAGATCTGAATGCTCTAAGCCCATTAGCTCTTTTTTCATCGCTAATCTTATGCCCATGTTTTACTCCATTATTTATATTCAATCTCTTATACGGCCGATATTGGCAATTAGCGCGCCAATGTGTAATTTTTTTCGCGTGAAGCTTAACCCTAAATTACTTCAGTTTTTTTAAAGACTATAAAAAGAGATAAAAAGTTTCATAAAAAATCACATAATCAACTCACCTAACAAGCTCACTTTGGTGCAAAATAGCCACTGAGCCTTTATACTACAGCTAATACCACCCCCACTGAGAAACATGATGAACGAAGAATATATAGAAGTTGAGTTAGAAGAAGAGCCTATAGAGCTGTGCAAATTATTAAAGGTATTAGATCTTGTTGAAGGTGGTGGTCAAGCAAAAAACCTAATTAGCGAAGGCTATGTAGGTGTTAACCATGAAATTTGTACAATCAAACGGAAAAAATTATACAGCGGTGATGTACTTGCATTTGATGGCGAGTTGTTTCAATTAACGTTAAGTGAAGATGCCACTCCAGCAGAACGTCCAGTTATTGATGAAACAGTTACAGCAGAAAAAGCCGCGCCCGTAGCAACAACAGAGCCGGCTAAAAATAAACGCAAACGCACTAAAAAGCCTAAAGTTGATGAAAAAACGGGTCGTCGCCCTATTTCATTTGGCTAACATTTGCTTAAGTTATATGTGTTATTAAAAGCCAGTTTGCATCACTGGCTTTTTTATTCTTTAATAGAATATCAATAATAAAAAATAGATGCTTACATGTCAGAAAACACCTCAAACCGCTGGATAAAACCCGTACTTATTACTGCCTTATTATGGAACATATTAGGTATTCTTGCATTTGTCATGCAGCTGTTTCTCTCTCCAGAGATGATAAGTAAACTACCTGAAGAACAACAACTTGCTTATAACAGCCAACCTTTATGGGCTACTTTAGCGTTTGCTATTGCGGTATTTGGCGGCGCATTAGGATGCGTACTTTTGTTATTCAAAAAGTCTCTAGCCAGATTAACATTAATAATCTCTTTGGCAGCGGTTTTAGCTCAGCAATACTATAATTTTATGATTATTAATAGCATCAACTTGTTTGGTATTAGCGCTATTTTTATGCCTATTGCAGTCACCATAATTGCGATTGCATTGGTGTATTTAAGTTTTCATTTAAAACAACAGGACTACTTTAAATAGCACTTTTTTGAGTTTAGTTTTGTGGCCAATTATTACTCAGAGTATCCCTTGAATTTTAACTTTTGGCCTTCATCTCTATTTAAATAACGACCAAAATAAATTATACAATATGGTATTTTTTATCATGGTACACACTTTGCAAATCACTACAGAGGTCACTTTTACAAGAATATTAATCTAATTTATTGAAGGGACAAATAATGAAAAATAGTTTCGACACCCAACAACAGCTCACTATCAATGGCGAGCAGTATCATATCAACTCGCTTATGGGACTTGGCGATAAAGCCAAACGCCTGCCTTTCTCGTTAAAAGTATTGCTAGAAAACTTACTACGTAACGAAGATGGTGTGAATATTAAAGAACAAGATATTCAGGCCTTATTAGATTGGGATCCAAAAGCGAAGCCCTCTGCCGAGGTAGCTTTCACTCCAGCCCGCGTAGTAATGCAAGATTTCACTGGTGTCCCTGCAATTGTTGATTTAGCCGCCATGCGCGATGCAATGGAAAAGCTCGGTGGTGATCCTGCAAAAATAAACCCGCTTTCTCCTGCAGAGTTGGTAATCGATCACTCGGTGCAAGTGGATGGCTACGGTAAAGATGGCTCATTCGACTTAAATTCAAAATTAGAATATGAGCGTAACAAAGAGCGTTACGAATTTTTACGTTGGGGACAAACCGCATTTGATAACTTAAAAGTTGTACCACCTGCAACCGGTATAGTTCACCAAGTTAATTTAGAATATTTAGCTCGTGTAGTATTTAATGATACAAAAAACGGCAAATCATTAGCCTACCCAGATACACTAGTAGGTACGGATTCTCATACAACGATGATTAATGGTTTAGGCGTACTTGGCTGGGGTGTAGGCGGTATTGAAGCCGAAGCCGCCATGCTTGGCCAACCTATTAGCTTGCTTATTCCACAGGTTGTGGGTGTTAAATTAAATGGTCGCTTACCTGAGGGCACTACAGCAACCGATTTAGTACTTACTGTTACTGAAATGCTGCGTAACCACGGTGTGGTAGGTAAGTTTGTTGAGTTTTATGGTGACGGCCTTGCCGACTTACCACTTGCCGATAGAGCAACTATCGCTAATATGGCGCCAGAGTATGGCGCAACCTGTGGTATTTTCCCTATTGATGAGGAAACGATTAATTACTTACGCTTAACTAATCGCGATGAGAAGCAGCTTAAACTGATTGAAGATTACGCTAAACACCAAGGCTTATGGCGTAACGATGGCGACGAAGCACATTATACCGATAAGCTTGAACTGACTTTAGATGATGTTGTGCCAAGCCTAGCAGGCCCCAAACGCCCGCAAGATAGAATTACTTTGGATAAAGCCGGCAAGGTTATTGGTCAGCACTTAAAAGACTTTCAAGACGAGCGTATGGCACGTCGTGATAAAAGCGATGAAGAGCAAGCGCGTATTGAAAGCGAAGGCCCTACTACCAACCCTGATGAGCCTACCGATGAAGCGCAGTTTATGGGCGCAGCAAAAGTAAACTTTAATGGAGAAGAATTTGAGTTAAATGATGGTGCCTGTGTTATTGCTGCAATTACTAGCTGTACAAACACATCTAACCCAAGTGTTATTTTAGCTGCCGGTTTAGTAGCTCAAAAAGCACGTCAGTTAGGTATTAATGTAAAACCTTGGGTTAAAACCTCACTTGCGCCAGGTTCTCAGGTGGTCACCGATTACCTTGAAAAAGCAGGGTTGATGGATGACTTGGATGCGCTTGGCTTTAATTTAGTTGGTTATGGCTGTACCACATGTATTGGTAATTCAGGCCCACTTGCCGATGAAATTAGTGAGGCGATTCAAAAACACAAATTAGTTGTAAGCTCAATTTTATCGGGTAACCGTAACTTTGAAGGGCGCATACATCAAGATGTTAAAATGAACTTTTTAGCGTCGCCTCCTTTAGTGGTTGCCTATGCCATAGCGGGTAGAACCGATATTGATGTTTACAACGAGCCACTCGCGCAAGATAAGCATGGTAACGATATTTACCTTAAAAATATTTGGCCGAGCGTTAAAGAAGTAAGTGAACTAGTAAAAAGTACGGTAACTAAAGAGATGTTCGAAAAAAGCTACGCCAATGTTTACGATGGCGACAGTCGCTGGCAAAAAATTCAAATACCTGATGGTAAACTTTACGATTGGGACGGTGCTTCGACTTATATCAAAAAAGCCCCCTTCTTTGATGGTATGAGTGTTGAACCACCAGGTATTCCAACTATTGAGGGTGCGCGTTGTTTAGCTAAACTGGGTGATTCGGTGACTACCGATCATATTTCACCAGCAGGCGCAATTAAGGCAGAGGCACCCGCAGGGCTTTACCTACAAGAAAATGGGGTTGAAAAAGCACAATTTAACTCTTATGGTTCACGACGTGGTAATCACGAAGTAATGATGCGCGGTACATTCGCTAATGTGCGCCTTAAAAACTTACTAGCCCCTGGTACCGAGGGCGGTGTTACCCGCACTCAACCTGATGATAAGCTAGAAAGTATTTATGACGCGGCAATGGCATATCAAGAAAGTGGAACACCACTAGTGGTTCTAGCAGGTAAAGAGTATGGAACTGGCTCTTCGCGAGATTGGGCTGCAAAAGGGTCATTATTACTCGGTATTAAAGCTGTGATAGCACAAAGCTATGAGCGTATTCACCGCTCTAATTTAATTGGTATGGGCGTACTTCCTTTACAATTTAAAGAAGGTGAAAGCCATGAATCACTAGGCTTAACTGGGCAAGAGCAATTTGATATTCAAGGGTTATACGATAAAACCGACGAAGTCAGTGTGATTGCGACTAACAGTGAAGGTAAACAAGTTAGCTTTAGTGCCGATGTGCGTATTGATACTCCGAAAGAGTGGGATTACTACAAACATGGCGGTATTTTACAGTACGTACTGCGCAATATGCTCGACTAACAACTTAAAACGAAAATGCAGCCCGGCTCAGTAATGAGCTGGGCTTTTTTATATTATTAATGGATGGTTGCGCTAAATCAATGCCGCTTTATAAAGATTACATACACTAAGAAGACACGCTGCGCAGAGGTCGCTATGTCTTCAATTGTAATAATAAGACTACTTAAAACATCGATTTTGCTTGGATTGTGCTTAATAGTGACAGGCCATGGTTTAATTGTATCGAGCTACTTTACCAACCAGTTCGGCATTAAAGGTATTATTACTGCAGCTGCCTGTATTGCAATTGGCGTACTTTTATCGTTGCCTACTAAAATCTACTTAACTATATTATTAATGGAAGCAGAAAAGCGTTATTTGAAGACACAGCAAAAAACACCTCAAAACTAAAAGCCGCTAAAACTTTCGACCTCTTTACTGCGTTGCTCTATTCTCTTTTTAGCTTTTTCAGCATCTTCAAACAGCTTATTAATTGATTCACTGTTGTATATCGCTGGTGCTCGCTGAGGAAAAGGCTTTACTGCTGATTTAGCACTGCCACTCAAAATAGCGGTATCTTCTGCAACCACGACATTAATATCGGCGGGGTTAAGCTTTACCACTTCGCTTTTACCATTCTTGTTTGGTACATCTGAGAAATGCCATTGTCCTTGCTCGTCTTGCCATTTATAAATTGGCTTAGGAGTTTCTGTCTCAAAGGTAGCCCCAGTGATTTTTTCACCCGCTGTGGTAATTGCTGAGGTAATACTATCTAACGCGCTAGATGAAAGCGCTATCATTTCATTCTTGACCTCTGTTGATTCATTATAAATATGAGAGGTGCTTAGCCAAGGCTGGCCATTTGGTTTTTTAATATAAAACAATAAGATAACAGCAATTATCATCACTGACACTGCTAAATAGGTGAAGTATTTCATAGCGTTCCTGCTGTGTGTTTAATCCATCATCACAACCAATATAATAAAAAAGAATCAATTCAGCAAATATTAAACAATAAAAAACGCAGCAAAGGCTGCGTTTTTTCATTTTATAGCTTTGAATAATAAGGTAATTAAATTCCATCACCATCAATATGTAAGCCACATTCACGGTTCAAGCCAAAAAAACGGGTTTCCTCTTCACTCATGCCGGGCTCTAGTTTACGCGTGGTGTGCACATCCCCCATCGACACATAACCTTGCTCCCATAATGGATGGTATGGCAAATTATGCTTTGTTAGATACTGATATACATCGCGATTATTCCATTCAATAATGGGATACACTTTTACCGTACCTCGGCTTATTTCTAGTACTTGCTTTTCAGCACGGCTTGAGGATTGATCTCGACGTAGGCCACTAAACCAAGTGCTCGCATTTAGCTCCTTTAAAGCGCGTGTCATTGGCTCTACTTTATTAAGCTGGTTGTATTGCTTAATACCTGCCTCACCTAGCTCCCATAATTTTCCAAATTTAGCCTCTTGCCATGCAGGGCTCAGCTGCGCTTTATACACTTTTAGGTTAAGTGATAACTGCGAAGTCATTTGCTCTATAAACTGATAGGTTTCTGGAAATAAGTAGCCTGTATCGGTTAATACCACAGGTATATCTGGGCGCTGTGCAGTCATTAAATGCAACATAACTGCAGCCTGAATACCAAAGCTCGATGATAAAAACGCAGTGTCAGGCAAATTTTCAAGTGCCCATGCAACGCGCTGCTCTGCGCTCATGTCAGCCAGCAAACCGTTCGCATCAGCTAACATAGCCTGTTGGCTTTGCTTATCTAGCTGTAATATGTTTTTAAATTCACTCATGGTCAACTTTAAACCTCACCAGCGCTTTGCGCTGCTTTTAAATTATGCGTAAAAATCGGTAACGGATACTTTTACTTCTGCAACAATACCTTTGCGAATCACAAAATCACCAAAACATTCGCCATCATCACGTTCACTAACCCATTGCCCAATGAGTTTATCGAATGCTTCTAAGTAAACCTCTTCGCCAACATTTTCAAGGTAAAGCTTTGGAATACGTGTACCCTCAGTATTCCCCCCAAGGTAAACGTTGTACTTACCTGGGCCTTTGCCGACCAAGCCTGCTTCTGCTAGCATGGCACGACCACAGCCATTCGGACAACCAACTACACGCATAATAATGCTGTCATTTGGCACTCCGTGTTTGGCTAATAAGCCTTCTATTTTTTCAATTAAACTCGGTAAGTAACGCTCAGCTTCGGCCATAGCTAATGGGCAAGTTGGCAATGCCACACACGCCATTGAGTTTTTGCGTTGCTCAGTGTCCTTATCGTCAATCAAACCATGATTGCGGGCTATTTCTTCAATTACTGCTTTTTGATCGGCCGGTACACCCGCAATAATTAAGTTTTGATTTGCCGTCATGCGAAAATCACCTTGATGAATTTCTGCAATTTTGCGACACCCTGTTTTAAGCGGCTTATCTGGGTAGTCTAAAATACGACCGCTTTGAATAAATAAGGTTAAGTGGTGCTTACCATCAATGCCTTCTACCCAACCAATACGATCCCCTCGGTGAGTAAACTCATAAGGGCGGCTTGGTGCAAAGTTCACGCCTGCGCGCTTTTCAACTTCAGCTTTGAATACTTCAGTGCCAACACGATCGAGTGTGTATTTAGTTTTTGCATTTTTACGATTTGAGCGGTTGCCCCAATCACGCTGAACAGATACCACGTGCTCAGCAATTTTTAACGTATCTTCTAGGCTAATAAAGCCAAAGTCGTCCGCTTTACGTGGGTAGGTTGCTGTATCGCCATGGGTCATCGCCAAACCGCCGCCTACTAGCACGTTAAAACCAACGAGTTTGCCATCCTCAGCAATCGCCACAAAGTTTAAATCGTTAGCATGTACGTCCACCTCATTGTTAGGTGGGATCGTCACTGTAGTTTTAAACTTACGCGGTAAATACGTTGAACCTAAAATAGGCTCTTCTGTAGTTTCAGATTTTTCGCCATTGAGCCAAATTTCAGCGTATGCCTTCGTTTTAGGTAATAAGTGTTCAGAAATTTTTGCCGCCCACTCGTAGGCCTCTTGATGTAACTCAGACTCAACCGGATTGGTAGTACATAATACATTACGGTTAACATCACCGGCGGTGGCAATAGAATCAATTCCAACACTATTAAGCAATTGGTGCATACCTTTAATTTCAGGTTTTAATACACCATGAAACTGAAATGTTTGGCGAGTAGTTAAACGAATACTGCCATAACTGGTTTTATCACCAGCAAATTTATCAATTGCAAGCCATTGCTCTGGCTTAATAATACCGCCAGGCATACGTGCGCGTAGCATCACATTATGCAGTGGCTCTAGCTTTTGTTTAGCACGTTCAGGACGAATATCGCGATCATCTTGTTGATACATGCCGTGAAAACGAATTAACTGGAAGTTATCGGCGGTAAAACCACCGGTGATCTCGTCTTTTAAATCTTGCTCTATGGTGCCACGTAAAAAGTTGCTTTCTCTTTTCAAACGCTCGTTATCAGAAAGCTTTACGTTTTTATCTTGTTCGCTCATGTTTAATCCTAAATTTGTTACAGTGACGGCTGTTAGCGTTATTTTTTATAAAGTAAGCAATGTGCACTTAGTACACGTCTTTCTGATAGCGATTTGCGCTTCTTAAGTCTTTTAAGTACTGCTCTGCGTCTTCATAGCTTTTACCAGTGTTTTCGCTAATGATATCAACTAAGGCATTGTGCACATCTTTTGCCATGCGGTTAGCATCGCCACACACATAAAAATGAGCTCCCGCTTCTAACCAATCAAACACTTCTTTTGAGTTTTTACGTAACTTGTCTTGTACATAAACTTTTTCTGCTTGGTCACGGCTAAACGCCACATCGACCTTACTTAGTAAACCTGACTTTAAATACCCTTGAATTTCTACTTGGTACAAGAAGTCTTGAGTAAAGTGTGGGTTACCAAAAAACAGCCAGTTTTTACCTGTTGCTTCTCGTGCATCACGCTCTTGTAAAAAGGCGCGAAATGGCGCAATACCAGTACCTGGGCCAACCATAATAATTGGTGTGTCATCGCTTACTGGTAAGCGGAAGTTATCGTTATGTTCACTGAATACTTTTACTTTACAGCCTTCTTCTGCGCGGCGTGCTAAGTACCCTGAACAACCACCTAAGTGCTCTGTGCCAAACGCTTCAAACTCAACCAATGCAATAGTTAAGTGCACCTCATCTTCAACCTCAGCTTGGCTAGAAGCAATTGAATATAAACGTGCTTGTAATTTACGCAGGCAATCAACTAGTGTTTGCGCTTCTAATTTAGCTGGGTTTTGTGCAACCACATCAAAGATTTGACGAGGCTCAATGTATTCGCGCATTGCGCCTTTATCTTCTACTAGTTTAAGCAGCTCAGGCGTGCCTGTAGCCGTGGCGTACTTTTCAACAAACCCAGGGTAGGATTGTGTTAGCTCTAGTTTTTCAATTAAGGCATCACGTACGCTGAGTTCTTCATCGCCAAGTTTAACGCGGCTAGTTGGATCAATTTGCGTTTGCGCTAGTAGCTCATCTACACGGGCTTCATCATTTAAAAAGTAAATACCGAGTGAATCACCAGGTGTATACGCAATGTCTGACCCTTCTAGTGAAATTTCAACATGGCGTACATCTTTGGTTGAATCACGACCGGTAATTTTTTGCACTAAGCTTAGCTCTGCCGCAAACGGATTTTGCTTTGTGTACTGACTAGCCGCTGCTGCAGGAGCGCCAAATGGCATTGATACAACTTGACCGCTAGTTGCATCTTGCTGGGCTTTTAAGTCTGGTTCAAACGCATTTAATGCGCCCTCAATCCAAGTGGCTGCTTCGTCATCATAATCAACGTCTAGGTCGGCGCGTTGATGAATAACCTCTGCACCTAATTTAGTTAAACGCTCTTCAAAGTCTTTAGCGGTTTGGCAGAAAAATTCATAGCTAGAATCACCTAAACCTAATACTGCAACTTTGACACCATCAAGCTTTGGCGCTTTTTTAGTAATTAAAAATTCATACAGTGTTTCGGCGTCTTCTGGTGGCTCACCCTCGCCGTAAGTCGATACAACAACGGTTAAAAACTTCTCTTTTTTCAGGGCTGTCGGTTTGTAATCTGACATACTAACCAGTTTAGTTGCTAAGCCGCGAGACTCAGCTTGCTCTTTAAGTTTAGTCGCCACCGCTTTAGCATTACCTGTTTGCGAACCATATAAAATGGTCAACGCTGCCGCTTCCGAGGTTGCGGGTGTAACTGAAGCTGGTGCGCCTAGCGCTGCAGAATTAGCATTAGCAGCTAAGTAGCCGCTAACCCAGGCTTGCTGAATTGGATTAAGCTCAGCCACTAAACCTTGTAGCTTTTGTACTTGCTCTTGCGAAAGCGGACTTGCTAGCGCATTGAGTTGACCTAACAACATGAATTTTTCCTCATAACCCTGAACGTTAAACACAATGCCTGTTCACATTGTTTAAAAATGAGTGCCACCTCACTCAGAAAGTTCTGTTGAGGTTAATTGAGTATGCAGGATAGCCGCCTAAGCATAGATAAAAAAAGAATAGAATCTGCTTTGATATTCCATTTAGTTATTAAGTTACCTAAAAACCTGCGAAATAGACCTAAAAGGGTTTTATTGTCTTTTATGAAATTTTAATTTAACAATTTTGTAACTTTAATGTTCTAAGGTATATTACGCAAAAATATAAATAGGAACACCTATGTTACACGGTATATATAAAAACAAATTACTTTTGAGCACCTTGTTATTATCCTCATTACCCGCGATGGCTAATGTGGTTAATGGCAACTTTGAACAATACAGTGGCAACACCCCAGATTCGTGGACAGTGATTGATAGCGGTATTAACGTATCTGCCAACAGCACAGTCGTAAGCACAGGCTCACAAGCAGCAGCGATTAGCGTTAATACAGGCACACAAAGCAATACTGATTTTTTGCAGCAAGTCGCTGTTGAAATGGGTAAAACTTATGAGTTCTCAGTAGATGTGTATCATACCGAAGGCCATCTTAAGGCGCGTTTGTTGATAGATGGTTATCAAGGCTATTCAAATCCAGCACAAACCAACCAATGGCAAACCATTACTTACAGCTACACAGCCGATAGTAATAAAACCATTGATGTCGGCTTACGCTTTTATGATACAACGGGATTTGATGGTAGCGAGTTAGTTTATGTTGATAACTTCTTGCCTAGTAATGACAGCAGTGGCTCTCCAAGCTGCGCAGATAACGGCCTTACTTTTAGCCTAACCACAGATAACTACGGCGAAGAAACCAGCTGGCAAATAGCGCACAACCAAACCGGTGTCGTTGCAAGCGGAAGTGGGTATGCTGCAAACACCCAATATACCGAACAATTATGCGTAGCCGATGGTGAGTATACATTTACTATTAATGACAGCTATGGCGATGGTATTTGCTGTTCATATGGTAGTGGTAGCTACGCCTTGAATAATGAAAGCACATTGCTCGCCAGTGGAGCTAGTTTTCAAACAACCGAGGCTACTGCTTTCTCATTAGGAAGCACTGAGCCAACACCGACGCCAACCGGCTACTATGTGACAACTCAAGGCTTGTCTGGTTACACGCTAAAAACTGAGCTTTATAACATTATTAATAATCATAATGCTCAGGGGTATTCCGCTATTTGGAATTTTTACGACGCATCGGCGCGTGATAAATACTATGAAAACGATAATAGTATTTTAGATATGTACAGCGAGAAGCCCAATGGCTCTGATAGCTACACATACACAGCCGTTAGCGATCAATGTGGCACCTACAGTGGTGAGGCAGATTGCTACAACCGAGAGCATTCGTTCCCTAAAAGTTGGTTTGGTGGAAAAGTTGAACCGATGAACTCTGATGTTCATCATATTTACGCCACTGACGGTTATGTAAATTCAAAACGAAGCAACTTCCCATTCGGTGAAGTAGCAAGCGCTTCGTTTACCTCAACCAACGGCAGTAAATTAGGCTCTGCAAGTAATACGATTAATTACAACGGTACTGTGTTTGAACCTATTGATGAATTTAAAGGTGACTTTGCTCGTGCTTATTTTTACATGGCAACCCGTTATCAAAACGTAATTGGTGCTTGGCAAAATAACACCGCAGCTAGTAATGACGTGCTTAATGGCACCAGTACCCAAGTATTTGAAAGCTGGGTTGTGGCCATGCTGTTAAAGTGGCATAACAACGATCCTGTTAGCCAAATGGAATTAGACCGCAACCAAGCAGCGTTTGAATTTCAGGGAAATCGTAACCCGTATATTGATCATCCTGAATTTGTAGAGATGATTTGGTAAACGGGCTTCGGGCTTCGGGCTTCGCAGAAAACATAAGCCTTTGCTTACGCAAAGGCTTTTCTTACACCTATTTTATAATATTATTTTTTGCACTTAGGTTCGTAACACTCAACCCAAACTTCGACGCTATAATTTACTTACTTCTGAAGGCTGAAAGCTTCAAACTTATCGCTTTTTTAAACGCAAAAAAAACCCCAGCAAAAGCTGGGGTTTCTTTTAAAACAGACTTAATTAAAAATTAAGCTTGTTTTGGACGTTCAACAACATCTACCAAAGTCCAAGATTTGTTCTTAGAGATTGGAGCGCATTCACGGATAGTGACAGTGTCACCCGCTTTTGCAGTGTTATTTTCGTCATGTACGTGTAACTTAGTCGTACGTTTGATGAATTTCCCATAGATTGGGTGCTTCACGTAACGTGCGATAGCAACAGTGAAAGATTTTTCCATCTTGTCGCTGATTACACGGCCTTGAAGAGTACGAATTTTATCGCTCATTATTGACCTGCCTTCTGGTTAATAATTGTTTTTACACGCGCGATATCGCGACGTACTGTTCTTAGCGTGTGTGTCTGAGCTAGCTGACCAGTGCTTGCTTGCATGCGCAGGTTAAACTGCTCACGAAGAAGACCTAGAAGTTCAGCATTAAGCTCTTCTACGCTTTTATCTTTTAGTTCGTTTGCTTTCATCACATTACCGTCCGAGTTACGAAAGTTGTTTTGAATGGCAGCTTACGAGCAGCAAGGTTAAACGCTTCACGAGCAAGCTCTTCTGAAACACCTTCCATTTCGTAAAGTACTTTACCAGGCTGAATTTCAGCAACCCAATATTCAACAGAACCTTTACCTTTACCCATACGAACTTCAAGAGGCTTTTCTGTGATCGGCTTGTCAGGGAAGACACGGATCCAGATTTTACCTTGACGTTTCACGTGACGTGTCATAGCACGACGAGCTGCTTCGATTTGACGAGCAGTCATGCGGCCACGACCAGTAGCTTTCAAACCGAAAGTACCGAAGCTTACTTTGTTACCGTTTTGCGCTAGACCACGGTTGCGGCCTTTATGCATTTTACGGAATTTTGTACGTTTTGGCTGTAACATTACTCGCTACCTCTACTTAGCACTTTTTTTGGCTTTCTTTGGTGCGCGTTTAGCTGGCTTCTCTTGCTCTTGTACTAGTGGTAAACCACCAATAACTTCGCCTTTGAAGATCCAAACTTTAACACCAATGATACCGTAAGTGGTTAAGGCTTCAGAAGTTGCGTAGTCGATATCAGCACGAAGAGTATGTAGAGGTACACGACCTTCACGATACCATTCTGAACGTGCGATTTCTGCGCCGCCAAGACGACCGCTAACTTCAACTTTAATCCCTTTAGAACCGATGCGCATTGCATTTTGTACCGAACGCTTCATAGCGCGACGGAACATAACACGACGCTCTAGCTGAGAGGCAATGCCGTCTGCTACTAGTTGTGCATCTAGTTCTGGTTTACGTACTTCAGAAATATTAATCTGAGCAGGTACACCAGCGATTTTAGTTACCGCTTGACGTAATTTTTCTACGTCTTCGCCTTTTTTACCGATAACAACACCCGGACGAGCCGTGTGAATAGTTACTCGGATAGATTTTGCTGGACGCTCAATAACGATTTTAGACACAGAAGCCGCTTTCAATTCCTTAGTAAGGAATGTACGTACTTTGTGATCGCCAAAAAGCTGTGCAGAGAAATCTTTTGAATTCGCGTACCAGGTAGAAACCCAAGGTTTAGATATACCTAGGCGAATACCAGTAGGATGAACTTTTTGTCCCATTACTTATATCTCCTAGCTATCTGAAACCACAACAGTGATGTGGCTTGTACGCTTAAGGATGCGGTCTGCGCGTCCTTTAGCACGTGGCATAATACGTTTCATTGTTGGACCATCGTCCACAAAGATCGTTGTTACACGTAGCTCATCAATGTCAGCACCTTCGTTATGCTCTGCGTTAGCAATAGCAGACTCAAGTACTTTCTTAACTAATACAGCCGCTTTTTTCGGGCTGTACGCCAGGATTTCTAGTGCGCGATCGACAGGTAACCCGCGGATCTGATCTGCAACTAGACGTGCTTTTTGCGCCGAACCAGAGGCGAATTTATGTTTAGCTAATGCTTGCATTTATCTTCCCCTCTTAACGTTTCTTCGCTTTCTTATCCGCAGCATGGCCACGGTAAGTGCGAGTTGGTGCAAATTCACCTAGTTTGTGACCGATCATTTCGTCAGAAACGAAAACTGGTACATGCTGGCGACCATTATGGACAGCAATGGTCAATCCGATCATGTTAGGTATGATCATTGAACGACGGCTCCAAGTTTTAATTGGCTTCTTTTCACCGCTTTCCAAAGCTTTCTCTACCTTCTTCAGCAAGTGTAGGTCTATAAAAGGACCCTTCTTGAGAGAGCGTGGCATGGCTATTCCTCAATATTACTTAGTACGACGACGTACTATAAATTTATCCGTACGCTTGTTCTTACGCGTCTTAGCACCTTTAGTCGGTTTACCCCATGGAGACACAGGATGACGACCACCAGATGTACGACCTTCACCACCACCGTGTGGGTGATCAACCGGGTTCATGGCAACACCACGAACTGTCGGACGAATACCACGCCAGCGATTTGCACCTGCTTTACCAAGTGAACGAAGCATATGCTCAGCATTGCCTACTTCACCTAGCGTAGCACGACAATCAGATTCAACTTTACGAACTTCGCCTGAACGAAGACGTAATGTTACATATTGACCATCACGAGCAAGGATTTGAACGTATGCACCAGCAGAACGTGCGATTTGAGCACCTTTACCTGGTTTTAATTCTACGTTGTGAACAGTCGAACCTACAGGCATATTACGCATTGGTAATGCATTACCAGGTTTGATTGGTGCATCAACACCAGACTGGATTGCATCGCCAGCTTTTAAGCCTTTAGGTGCGATAATGTAACGACGCTCACCGTCTGCATATAATACAAGAGCGATGTTTGCGCTACGATTTGGATCATATTCTAAACGCTCAACAGTGGCTGGAATGCCATCTTTAGTACGTTTAAAATCGATTAAACGGTAATGCTGCTTATGACCACCACCGATATGACGAACCGTAATACGACCATTGTTATTACGACCACCTGATTTAGAGTTTTTCTCTAATAGTGGTGCGTAAGGTTTACCCTTATGTAAATCTGGGTTAACCACTTTAACTAGGTGACGACGACCCGCAGAAGTTGGCTTACACTTTTGAAGTGCCATAATTCTAACTCCCCTTATTACTCGGCGCCGCCGACAAAGTCCAGCTCGCTACCTTCTTTAAGAGTAACGTAAGCTTTCTTCCAGTCGCTACGACGACCGAAACGCATGCCAGTACGTTTTGTTTTACCCTTAACGTTAAGTGTGCGAACACCAGTTACTTCTACTTCAAAAAGCTTCTCAACTGCCGCTTTAATTTCAGCTTTAGTTGCATCATTTACTACTTTGAAAACAATTGTGTTGTTTTCTTCAGCAGCAATTGTGCTTTTTTCAGAGATGTGTGGAGCAAGGATCACTTTTAAAAGACGTTCTTCACGGATCATGCTAGCGCCTCCTCAAGTTGCTTAACAGCAGCAGCTGTAATTAGTACCTTATCGAAAGCAATTAAGCTTACAGGATCGATACCAGCTACATCACGTGTGTCAACCTTGTACAGGTTACGTGCCGATAAGAAAAGATTTTCATCTACTTCTTCAGTCACGATAAGAACATCTTTAAGCTCAAGTTCTTTAAGCTTAGCAACTAGTTCTTTAGTTTTTGGTGCTTCAAGACCAAAACTTTCAACAACGATTAAACGCTCTTGACGAACTAATTCAGATAAGATGCTTTTGATCGCACCGCGGTACATTTTACGGTTTACTTTTTGGCTGTGGTCTTGTGGTTTAGCTGCGAAGCTAACGCCACCTGAACGCCAAATTGGACTACGGATTGTACCAGCACGTGCACGGCCAGTACCTTTTTGAGCCCATGGTTTTTTACCACCACCGCTTACTTCAGAACGTGTCTTCTGAGCACGAGTACCTTGACGAGCACCTGCTGCGTATGCAACAACTACTTGGTGTACTAATGCTTCGTTAAACTCACGTCCAAAAGTAGCTTCAGAAACTTCAAGAGCGCCAGAAGCGTCTTTAATTGCTAATTCCATCACTAAATCTCCAGGACTTATGCTTTAACAGCTGGTTTAACGATAACGTCACCGCCGATGGCGCCAGGTACTGCACCTTTAACTAAAAGCAGGTTACGCTCAGCGTCAACGCGAACTAGTTCAAGGTTCTGAGTTGTTACTTGCTCATTACCCATTTGACCGGCCATTTTCTTACCTTTAAACACCTTACCAGGTGATTGGTTTTGACCGATTGAACCAGGAGCACGGTGAGATAGAGAGTTACCATGTGTAGCGTCTTGCATGCTGAAATTCCAGCGCTTAACACCACCTTGGAAACCTTTACCTTTAGAAGTACCGGTTACGTCAACTTTGTTGATTTCGTTGAATAATTCAACAGTAAGCTCAGCGCCTACTTCAAAATCGCCTTCACCACCATTTAGGCGGAATTCCCACAGACCGCGACCCGCTTCAACACCAGCTTTAGCGAAGTGACCCGCTGTTGCTTTGTTTACACGGCTTGCTTTTTTAGTGCCTGCGGTTACTTGAAGCGCGTTATAACCGTCTGTTGCGTCAGATTTGATCTGAGCAATGCGGTTAGGAGTCGCTTCAATAACTGTCACAGGGATAGATACACCATCTTCAGTGAAGATACGTGTCATACCCACTTTACGACCGACTAGACCTAATGCCATTTTCCTAAAACCTCTCTAATCTTCCGATTAACCCAGGCTGATTTGAACATCAACACCAGCAGCAAGGTCTAAACGCATAAGTGCGTCTACAGTCTTGTCAGTTGGTTCTACGATGTCGATCAGACGTTTATGGGTGCGGATCTCGTACTGATCACGCGCGTCTTTGTTAACGTGCGGTGATGTAAGTACAGTAAAACGTTCAAAGCGTGTAGGTAGTGGAATTGGACCACGTACTTGTGCGCCAGTGCGTTTCGCAGTTTCCACGATTTCCGCCGTTGATTGGTCAATCAAACGGTGGTCAAAAGCTTTTAGGCGAATACGAATGCGTTGATTTGACATTCTTAAACCTCAATATAAAGAGCATTTAAAGAGCATAAAAAAACGACCGAAACAATCTTAATAATTAAGATGCCGGTTGTTTGATTATATCTACGTTGAGTTCCAAATCGGAACTCCTGTTTATTAGCTTGAAATCCAAGCTTAATTTATTCTTTCTTGTTCCCGAGGGAATTTTGAAAGCCTGCGTATTATAATGGTACTGGTGATAAATGCAACAACTATTTAGACATTATTACTTTGTTATTGTCGTTTAAAAAATAGCTAAGTTTATTAATAGTGAACGCAATAGAGGTGATGATGTCTTTATAATGTCATAGCTTGTCGATTAATCTGCAGGGGATTTTTTAGATATTATGTTATCCTATGCGCTAATTTTGCTGTTATATACCCATATTGGTTTGGGTAACTACTCTCTTATGGTGAGTCAATGCGTATTTTAAATTATGGTTTAAATCTTATCTCTGGTGGTATCAGCCGCTTGTTTGTCAAAAGCAAAGTACTGCCTGAAAAACCTTTAGAGCAATTTGAGCTGAACCCTAAAAACCCGACCTTTTATATAGTGCGTTTAAATTCACGCTTTGATTTAGCGGCACTGGCACGTGTTTGTAAACGAAATGGTTTACCAGACCCAACAGAGCAGCAAGTATTAGGTGACGAGGCGTTAGATCGCTTTATCGGCATTAAAAACCCTCCCCCGCTATTTGGTGATAAAGAAAAACCTACCAATGCATTAGCGCAAGGCAAACACATTGTTGAGCATTTATTAAATAGTGGCCAAAAAAATGTCCAGGTTGTGCCTGTGACTATTTTATGGGGCAGAGCGCCGGGTAAAGAAAAGCCAGGATTAAGCACTTTACTTTCGCACTCACTTACGCCCAGCTGGTTTAGAAAAATCTTTGTGGTACTTTTTTCAGGAAGAGATAACTTTATTCGATTTAGCCAGCCACTCGACTTATCTTTATTGGTTAATGAAAAAGCCGACGTTAATGAACTTCCTCATAAGCTGTTGCGTGTAGCTCGAGTTCACTTTAAACGTCAAAAGCTGGCTGCTACAGGGCCTAAAATACCATCTCGTGATCAGTTATTTAGCTCACTGCTGGCATCACCAACAATAAAAAAAGCAATTCAAACCGAGGCCACTGAAAAAAACATCAGCCAAGCCCAAGCGCGACAAAACGCCTTGAAGTTGCTGGATGAAATTGCCGCTAATTATAGTGATGCCACCATCCGCGTTGCGGATCGTATATTAACGTGGCTTTGGAATAAGCTTTATAATGGCATTGATATAAAGTACACCGAGCAAATTCATGACCTAACCAATAAAGGCCATGAAATAATCTACATGCCTTGTCATCGAAGTCATATGGATTACTTACTGCTAACCTACTCTATTTATCATCAAGGCCTTGTACCACCGCATATTGCAGCTGGGATCAACCTCAACTTTTTCCCTGCAGGTGGCATATTCCGCCGCAGTGGTGCATTTTTTATTCGTCGCTCATTTGCTGGTAACAAACTCTACTCAGCGGTATTTAAAGAGTACTTGAGCCAGTTATTTATAAAAGGTTATTCGGTTAAGTTTTATACCGAAGGTGGCCGCAGCAGAACCGGACGTTTACTCCCCCCAAAAACCGGCATGCTCGCCATGACATTACAAGCAATGCTGCGCGGTATTGATCGCCCAGTATCTATTGTGCCTGTATACATAGGCTACGAACACGTAATGGAAATAAACACCTACTTAAAAGAGCTCGCGGGTAATGATAAAAAGGGCGAGTCGATATTAGGTATTTTTAAAGCGATTAAAAACTTAAAAAACTATGGTCGTGGTTATTTAAATTTTGGTGACCCTATTTCTATTAACCAATACCTAAATGACAACCAGCCAGACTGGCGCGAGTCAATTCATGCTACCGACGTGCAAAAGCCACAATGGTTAGGGCCGCAGGTGGCTAATCTTGCTGATCAGGTTATGGTTAAAATTAACAATGCAGCCGCACTTAACTCAGTTAACTTACTGGCGATGATTCTGCTAGTAAACGATAAGCACGCATTGAGTAAACCTAAATTGCTAGCTCAGCTTGAGTTTTATTTGCGATTACAACGTGAAGCTAGCTACAGCAATAAAATAACCGCACCCGATGAAACGCCAGAGCAACTGCTAGAACACGCCTTAAAGTTGAATAAGTTTGATGTGATCAGTGATGAGTTTGGTGAAATTATTGCGATAAACGATAAAGAAAAAACCTTATTTAACTATTACCGTAATAACATTTTGCATATTTTTGCAGTGCCTAGTTTAGTTGCCCTGCATTTATTCAAGCAGCATCAAAGTAGCGTTACTCGCTGCCATCAATTGGTAAAATCTTTTTATCCGTTATTCGCCAAAGAGTGGTATTTACAAGAGCTTGATGAAAGCTATGTAACCCGCATTTTAACTAACTTTAGCGATCAAGGCTTAATTGAGCTTGATGGTGATAACATTAAAGTGACTCAAAATAACGATAGCTTTGCCAAACTCGAAATGCTTGGTCGTGCATTAAGCTTTACTCTGCAACGTTATGCGATTGTGATTGGCTTTATTCAAACCAGCCAAGGTATTGCAAAAGCAGAACTGGAACGTGAAAGCTATGTGTTGGCACAGCGTTTGGGTACGTTACATGGTATTAAAACGCCGGAGTTTTTTGATAAGAAGGTACTTAGTAGTTTTATTTCCAATCTTCGCGAACAAAAGCTTATTAGTGAATCTGATAGCGGCTTACAAGGAAGCCAAGAGCTGTGCGAGACCTACAAGCAACTGCAAACACTGTTGCCAGCACGTATTTGGCAATCAATTACTGACATTGTTCACGCTCAATGTCAGTAACATACTCTTATTATCCACTGTATTGAATTAACTCAATATAGTGGATTTTAAAGAGTTAGCGCTGGCGCATTACCCCTTCTTGAATCGTCGAGGCAACTAAATTTCCTTGGCGGTCAAAAAACTGCCCACGTACCAGCCCTCGTCCCGAACTCGCGCTTGGGCTATCAATGGTATATAACATCCAATCATCCATTCTAAATGGACGATGAAACCACATAGCATGATCTATGGTCGCTACTTGCATATTCGGCTGCATAAACGACACACCATGTGGCTGCAGCGCGGTTGGTAAAAACTCAAAGTCAGACGCATACGCCAATAAGTAATTATGAATACGTTGATCGTCCGGCATATCGCCATTGGCTTTAAACCAAATATGTTTTACCGGTTCTAGGGCTTCAGGTTTAAAGGGGTTATGAAAGTTCACCGGGCGCATTTCAATCGGCATTTCACGAATAAACTTATTACGGATTGCTTCAGGAATATGCTGTGCATTTTCTTGATAAAACTCTAACGAAGAACGCAGTTCTTCAGGAGCTGGAACATCAGGCATGGTTGCCTGATGCGATAACCCTTGCTCTTCACCTTGAAACGACGCTGTCATGTAAAAAATAGGTTTACCGTACTGAATCGCACTGACACGTCGAGTGCTAAAACTTTTACCATCACGTATAGTTTCTACATCGTACACAATCGGTTTTGCAGCGTCGCCTGGACGTAAAAAATAAGAATGTAAGGAATGAACAATACGCCCCGCAGGCAGTGTTTCTTTAGCTGCTGAAAGCGCTTGCCCCATAACTTGACCGCCAAACACCGCTCTAAAACCTAAATCTTGGCTTTGTCCTCGATATAAACCTTGCTCAATTTCTTCAAGTGACAACAGCGACAATAAATCATCTAATACTTGGCTCATTATTTCTTCCTCAATCCCCTAATTTATAAATGATACTATACAATAGTTAAAAAATACTAACTCACTGATTGAGGAAATTTAATATGGCATTTTGGCTTTTTAAAACCGAACCCGACGCCTTTTCAATTGATGACTTAAAGCAAGCGCCAGAGCAAACAACGCTATGGGAAGGTGTACGCAACTACCAAGCGCGTAACTTTATTCGCGATGATGTAAAGCAGGGCGACTTAGTGATGATTTATCATTCTAGCTGCAAACAGGTTGGCGTTGCAGGACTTGGTGTGGTTACTAAGGCTGCTTACCCTGATCCAACGCAATTTGATTTAAGTAGCGACTATTACGATGCTAAGGCAACCACTGAAAACCCTCGCTGGTTTGTGGTAGAAATAACCTATCAGGCGCATTTGAGTAGTTTAGTCAGCCTGCAAGCGATCAAAGCAAATACAGCTATAACTGATATAGCACTTAAAAAAGGCGGGCGTTTATCGGTCATGCCAGTGACCGAAAATGATTGGCATGAAATTTTAAATATGGCGAAATAAACCACTAAAATAACTACATTTTCTTCATTAAAATAGTACTCCACCAGCGCAGCATGTCACCGCTCGATTTTCTTATGGGGCCAAATTTGTTATGATCTGCGGCTTGCGTTTACTGGAGGAAAAATGAAATTACTGTATTGGTTAGATGAATGGTTAACTCTCAGCGATGATGAGAGGCAAGCAAAACTACCAACCTCTGGTGGAGATTTACTCGGTGATGTGTATGTAAAATATCACTTTGTTGACCTCACTAAACCCCTACTTTTTACTTTTTCTCCTGCGGGCACCGATATACAAGAACGCGATCTAAATGAAGACTTTGCCCCTTGGGGCTATCATTTAGCGCAAAAGCAAGATGTTAATATTATTGCGTTTCAGCATTTGGGTAAAAGCAATTGGTTTCGTAACCGCAATTTAATCTTTTTTATTGAGCAGCTATCAACTTTACTCTCTCCTTTTAAAACTAAGTTAGGCTATGGGCTCAGTCGTGGCGGCTTTGCTGTGGGTGCATTTGCTAAGTTACTCAAGCTCGATAAAGTACTGCTTTTCCATCCTGTTAGCACCAAAAACAAACTTATCGCCCCTTGGGATGACCGCTCAAGTACTGAAATTGCTCAGCAATATGACTGGCAAGGTGACTACCATGACTTAGACTTAGGGGATGCCAAGGGTTACATTATTTACGACCCAACCAATCGTATTGACCGCCAACATGCTAAACGCTATAAACAGCTCACTCACTTACGCGTGTTTGGTATGGGTCACGGCACTCACGCCACCTATTTAAATAAGTTTGGCTTTTATAAACAAGTAGCGGTTGATTTTATTCGTGATCAGCAAATCGACATCGCGCAATTTAGGCTGCAAACAAAAACACTGCGTTTAAAAGAGGATTATTATAAAAAACTTAATAAAGCCAACGCTAAATCGGCACATCGCCAAGCGTTATTAAGTACGGCTCACACTATTTTAATCGACGAAAAAGCAGCGCACGTTAAAGAGCATCAAGCGAAAATTGATATTCAACCTTTAATAGAGGTAGCTATTAAGCATCAAGACGAAAGCCCAAATGATGCCATTAAGCTATTAGAAGTTGCTCAACAACTCGTGCCTGACGACCCACTTGTTGAGCATAAACTGAGACAATTAGAATAAGTAACAAAAGGTACTCATTCTTTACTTTTTCTTGGCGTGCCCTTGCTTGGGCACAATCGAAAAGTAAAGAATCAGCGCTACCCACGAAAAGAAGATAGCGCCGACTAGCCAGCCATTTTTTTCATGGCCTTGGCTACGCTTACTGTTAAGAATTATCATGATAGGAAAAATATAAGCACATAAAACAATAATTAAAAAAGCAACTTCAGTCATTATTTTTCCAAGCTAAGCCAATCAACTTCACCACTTAACACCCGCTCTTGCGCGATGTAATGCAGAATATCACCCGCATTTACTGCATAATCTAGAGGTGGATTTAAATCCATATTCTTTGCACTTAAATTATGAGCAACACCTAACAATATTGCATCATGATCGTACTTAAAATGATGAAATAATTTACCAAATTCCATGGTTTTTATATCACTGGGTATTTGTAGGCTAAATTGCGTATCACCATGCAAAGTAGATAACAACTCTTCTTGAACTCGACTTGAGCCTGGATCTTGCATTGAGCGCACCAAAATCTCTGCTGACTTAGTGCTACTACACTCTACATTGTGGCAATGCTCTAATAACATTTCCACTTTCGTTTCATCAAAAAAGTGTGCGCTAATGTGACAATCTTCTTTGACTAAACGGCTAATACGCAGTGCGGTAGTAAATGTTTGGTCGTCATCTTGGCCATCAATAATCACTTTATCGGCATGGCGAATGGCAACGCGTTCTAATTCATCCAAATCGGTGAAACTAGTCAAACGAGCAAAATCAACATTCTCATTACTTAAAAATGGATGCTCTATTTGTTCAGTAACCGCCAATAAAATACGGCGGTCTGTACGTTTAGTATCAGCCAAAATATAGTCGATCATTTTTTTTGTTCGAGCATTATGCCAACCAAAAATAATAATGTGATTACTACTGTGAGCAAAGTTTTTATCACCAGTCATAGCGCGCCTAATTAAGTAAGTTACTGTTTGCCCTGTTTTACCTAACAAGACACCAAATAAAGCCAAACCAAAGGGTATTTGTATTAATGCGACAATCCAACGGCCCAAGTCAGATGATGGACTTAAGTCTCCATACCCTACCGTTGAAGTGGTTACCGTGTAGTAGTAAAAAAAGGTCCCTGGCGAAAGTAGTGCTTGCTCATTAGCCATAAATAATAAGCACCAAGTAAGTAGCATGTGTAAAGACGTTGCTATTACAACAGACTGCCAACTAACCTGATCAATGTGACTGCGCAACAGCACAACAATACGTTTAAAAATATGATGCATAATTTTTTGTTAATCGATTGATTATTTGAATCATTTGGTAACACGATACTGCACATCATAACACTTAAGCAACGTTTTACTGTAATCGAAATATTCACGGTTCGTTATGAATAAAAATAAGAGTAAACTATAGTTATTAAGTTATGAGGAAAGAATGGATCTATTATGTCAGGTGTTTTAGCGTCAGTTGATCAACGTACTCAGCTTGTAGGTGAGAATCGTTTAGAATTGCTACTTTTTTATTTACATAGTCGCCATTTATTTGCACTCAATGTATTTAAAATTAAAGAAGTAGTGAAGCTTCCCCGTTTAAGCAAAATACCGCACTCTCACCCTAAGGTGACGGGTGTTGCCAATATACGAGGTGAATCTATTCCGGTGATTGATTTACGCCAAGCCATTTCTATGTCGCACAAAGAGCATGGTGAAGATTGTAATTTAGTAGTGACTGAATATAACCGTACCACCCAAGGGTTTTTAATTGGTAAAGTTGATCAAATCATGAACATGACCTGGTCTGATATTATGCCACCACCCAGCTCAGTGGGTAAAAATCATTACATTACTGCACTTACTAAAGTACAGCGCGACGACGTGGAGCACTTAGTAGAAATTATAGATGTAGAAAAAGTACTGGCTGAAATAGTTGAGTACGAGGTTAATATTTCAGATGGAGTGTTAGACCAAACTATAGTTAACGAATTCTCTGGGCGAAAAATACTACATGCTGATGACTCGCCAACAGCACGCAAGCAAGTTAGCGATACGCTATCGCAGCTTGGTATCGAAATCGTTCCTGCCAGTAATGGCTTGGAAGCACTCAATATGCTGAAAAGTTGGGCCGATGAAGGCCGCGATGTTGAAAAAGAATTACTTATGGTGATTACCGATGCCGAAATGCCTTCAATGGATGGTTATCGATTAACCTATGAAATACGTAACGACAACCGCTTAAAAAACTTACATGTGGTACTTAACACCTCCTTAAGTGGCAGCTTTAACCAAGCCATGGTGGAAAAGGTCGGCTGTGATGCATTTTTATCAAAATTTCAGCCTGACTTACTGGTGCAAGAAGTACAAAATCGTTTAAAACATGTGTTAGGCAACGCTTAATTATAAAACTAGCAAATATCTGCCAGGGTAAATATTTGCTAGTAACATTCTCCTCATCAGCAACCTTTAAAAAACCTGCCTTACTGAGTGGTTATTCAAAGCGGTGTTTGCTAATCCTAAGATTTCATGATTAATTAGCAAATAAGTTTTCACTAACTCGTTATTAATTATGCTAAATAAAGTTGCCAGCCCGTTTACTAAGCTCGTTGAGCGCTACTTACCCGACCCATTTATATTTGTCATTATGCTCACTATTATTACCTTGAGCATTGCGAATTTAGCGACTCCTGCAACCACACTTGAGGTAATAACATCATGGGGTAGCGGGTTTTGGAACTTACTAAGCTTTGCCATGCAAATGCTGTTGGTGCTAGTAACAGGCTATATGCTCGCCAGTACCTCTTTAATAAGTAAGTTACTAACAAAATTAGCAACGCTTGCTAATACGGCCCCAAAAGCCATTATTTTAGTGACATTTATCTCGCTTTTAGCAAGCTGGCTTAATTGGGGGTTTGGATTAGTGATTGGAGCTTTATTTGCTAAGGCTATTGCTAAGCAGACTCGAGTAGATTATCGGCTCTTAGTAGCAAGTGCTTACTCAGGTTTTGTAGTATGGCACGGCGGATTGGCAGGCTCCGTACCACTAACCATTGCCAGCCAAGGGCATTTTTCACAGGCAACAATGGGGATTATTGGCACCGAGCAAACCTTGTTCGCAGGTTTTAACATTGCGATTCTGATTGGCTTATTTATTATTATGCCGTTGGTTAACCGCTACATGCTACCGAGTGAAAAAGACAGTGTTTATATTGACCCATCACAGCTTAAGAACACTCTACTCGATAGAGTAACAATAACACGCCCTGCGCAACATTTAGAACAAAGCAAACTGCTAGGCATGGGCATTGGCTTACTCGGACTTGCCTACTTAGGTTATTACTTTTTTATCGCAGGTGGCGGCTTAAATCTCAACAGCGTGATAGCGCTTTTCTTATTTTTAGCTATCACACTACATCAGACCCCCCACAATTTACTAAATAGCCTACAACAAGCGATTCCGAGTGGCGCGGGAATTGTAATTCAGTTCCCTTTTTATGCCGGTATTATGGCGGTTATGGTCGATACAGGGTTAGCACAACAAATATCGCAGGGCTTTATTGCCATAGCGGATGCCGATAGCTTGCCATTTTACAGTTTTATTAGTGCAGGACTCGTTAATATGTTTGTGCCATCCGGTGGCGGACAATGGGCAGTCCAAGCGCCTATTGTTATCCCTGCAGCACAAGAGCTTGGTGCAGATATGGCAAGGGTTGCTATGGCTGTGGCGTGGGGAGATGCGTGGACGAATCTAATTCAACCCTTTTGGGCCTTACCGGTATTAGCCATTGCAGGGTTAAAAGCTAAAGATATTATGGGTTTTTGCGTGGTACAGCTTGTTATTACTGGAGTATTTATTTCACTCATATTGAGCTTTTATTAATCTAACTGGGCTGTAACTTATATTACAGCCCGCGCTTACTTAGCTTGATAAAATCTTCATCGGTAAGCTTAATATCGCGTTTTCTGAATCTGCAAAATGCATCATTACCGCAATGTGCCCTGCAACGACGAGTGCATACATTACCGCGGAAAAACCTTGGCCGTATTTATCTAATGGCAGTAAATGTGAGTAATGGCGGCCGCGCCATTCAAACACAATTTCCAGCGCCCCAACAAACAAAAAGAACACTAAAAGCATTAAGCCAAACGTATAGCTAAGCCATAAACCAAATAACACGCCAAGTAAGCACACACTTAAACCAACCCATGAGCGCATTGAAAAGCTAATGCTTTTTAATACATGCCCGCCATCAAGCGGTAAAATAGGCAGTAAATTGAATAAATTAAGTAGTGCACTAAGCACTGCAACACCTGCAAATATTTCCATTTCCGTAGCGTAATAAAGCACTACACCAAGCACAGAAGTAAATAAACCAAAGGCAGGGCCCATAAGTGATATAACCACATCTTGCCAGCGCGTAGTTATTTTATCGTCGCTAACGGCTAACCCGCCTACAAAAGGAATTAAATAAATGCCTTTGGTTTTAATGCCAAAATACTTCATAGCTCGTACGTGGCCATATTCGTGTACCACCAGGCAAGCAATCAGCATTAACGCAAATTCAATGGTAAACAGCCACGCATAACCAGCCACCGATGCACTGGCAAGCGCCACTTTAACAACTTTAGCACTTTTAAATAATTTAAAGCCAAGCGCCGCGAGCCCTAAAAACCCTTTTTTAGGTTCGCCTTGTGCTGCTGCAGGTAAAGCTAACTGAGTTGCAAACTGATTATTTACATATAGCGCCAAGCTTTGCTGGCTTACTTCGCTGCTATCAATACCAATTAACTGCTCATCAAGCATAAACTCGACATAATTTTCACGTGGGTTTTCAAATGCAATCGCTTGCTGATCATGAAATATTTTTACAACTTGCTGCTCTGCTATCATCAGCGTAAACGGTTGCTCTGCCAGAGAGAGTTCGACTTTTATCATTATTCTAACCATTATAAATTATGCCGCTAGTATACCTTTCCACCAAAAAAACACGAGTGAGCTAGCATCATTTTATTAGCAACAATTTAAGGTAAAAATGCCTGAAATACTGACAAAAACAATTCAAGCGACTATTTTTAGTATTACAGGAAGTAAGCTACAACTACCAAGGACACCAATGCGAACTCAATTGCCAAACATACTCGTTGTTGATGACTCAAAAGCCATTTTAATTGTTATGAAAGCGATTTTTAATGAGCTCGAAATGCCAGAAGTCACCACTTGCTTAAGCGCAGTTACAGCATTAGAGAAAGTAAAGCCTGATATAAACTTTTATGACGCCATATTTACTGATCTGAATATGCCAGAAATGGATGGTATGGAGTTAATTCGTAATTTAGGTGAAATAGGCTATTGCGGTGCGATTGTTATTATTTCTGAAATGGACCCTAAAATAATCAGCCTAGCAGCTGACCTAGCCAAGCAGCACAATGTGCATTTAATTGGTAATCTTACCAAGCCTGTGCAATTAAATCAGGTAAATACGTTACTTGCCAAAATAGCGCAGTTAAACAGCCACACACTTGTAAAAGAGCGCCCAATTACTAAAGCTAAGCTGATTAACGCATTAAAAAATAATGAAATAACACCGTATTACCAACCTAAAATAAATATAAACAATAACCAAATACAAAGTGTTGAAGTATTGGCTCGCATTGTTTCAAATAAAAACGAACGCGTTATTTTACCAAGCCGCTTTATAAGCCTTGCAGAGCAATGTGACTTAATCAATGACATTACTTTTACGCTGTTTGAAAAAGCCTGCAATGACTTAAAGCAGCTTAAAGAGCAATTAGGAGAAAGCTTAAAATTGTCATTTAATATGTCGCCATGCCAGTTAAATGATTTGAACTGCCCTAATAAGTTATTGCTGCTATTACAAAAGCACGGCGTGCTTCCCAGTGATGTGGTTGTTGAAATAACCGAACAACATGCCCTTTCAAGCTACACTCAGTTAGAAACCTTAAATAGATTCAGAATATTTGGTTTTGGTATTTCGCTGGATGACTTTGGTACTGGCTTTACTAATATTAATCAACTAAAACAACTTCCTTTCACTGAAGTTAAAATAGACCGCTCTTTTATAAGCCATATTGAAACCGATAAGTTTTCGCAAGTGGTGGTCAGCTCATTAATTAATATGACTAACCAAGAGCAGCTACAACTTGTTGCTGAGGGTGTTGAGCGCCCAGAAGAACTTGCCTACCTAAAGCACTATCAAACAGACTTAACTATACAAGGATTTTTGTTTAGCTGCCCAAAAGCAAAAGCTGAATTTATCTCATGGGCACAGCACTGGATAAAAACAGCCACTAAAACAAATAATAACTAGGGCCTGCTGACCTTTGTCTGTTGATATTTACAGACCTCCTAACGAGGTTCGTTATCGTCGGCGCTGACGATATGTTCACTATCAGCTAAACGTTGATGCCAACGTTGTTTAGCCACGGCACGCATGTTGGTAGATTGATCTCGCTCATCAACAATTTCTAAACCCATTAACGCTTCGATCATATCTTCTAGGGTTACAATGCCTTGTACATCACCGTATTCATCAATCACTAAACAAATATGGGTTCGCTTGGTGAGTAATGTTTGTAATAACGACGACACGTTTTGCGTACTCGGTACGGTATAAATAGGCTTAACCAGTTTACTAATTTTGTAGTCTGTACCTAAGCGGTGGTATGCCAACATGATATCGTTTTTATGAACAAACCCTATGATATCGTCAGCATCTTTGTCGTAAATTAGCACTCGAGAGAATGAGGAAGAGCCATGTTCACTTAAGTACTGATTAACAGTAAGGTCTTTATGAATTTTAAAAATAACCGTACGCGGAGTCATTAAATCGGTTAGTTTTGCATGTCTAAAGTGCAGTAAGTTGCGGATGATCTCTGATTCATCAGCATGAAGTGCCCCTGACTCACTGCCAATATCGGCCATCGCTTCTATTTCTTGGCGAATATAATAGGCCTCATTATGCTTTTGCCCCATCAAATTGGTTAGCTTTTGTGCAGCCCATACAAACGGCTTAAGTACTAACACCAAAATACGTAAACCATAAGTCACACTCGGTGTTAAAGCACGCCAATAATTGGCACCCAAGGTTTTTGGAATAATCTCAGATAACACCAGTACCAATAAAGTCATAATTGCAGATGCAATCCCCACTGCAGCATCTGAGAATACAACGGCGGCTTGTGCACCTACCCCTGCGGCACCAGCAGTATGGGCAACTGTATTAAGCGTTAAAATAGCCGCTAATGGCTGATCAATATTACTTTTTAGCTTTTCAAGCTGCTTCGCCAGCACTGGACGCTCTTTGCGCAGCAATGCAACATAACTAGGCGAAATGCTTAATAGCACCGCCTCCATTATTGAACACAAAAACGAAATCACAATCGCTGTAACCATGTAAATGATTAATAGTGTCACTTTTTTTCCTCTATATTGGATATATGAGCATCATAACAATACATGCTATATTTGGCCAAATACCCAATAATAATAGGCATAACAATGAATTTAAGCGCACCTTGGCATCGTTACGCAAAACGTTTTACTTACTTAGCAACCCTACTAACATTAAGTAGTCTGAGTTTAACGACCTTAGCCGCCTCACTCGATCAATCAAAAATCCAATTTATTGGTCCTCTTGCAGAAGATATGCAAGCTAAGCCATTTCACACACCCCATAGCGATGTGATTATAAATAATCTAATTGCACAACTTAAATTAAATACAGAAAGCTTTGTTGTATTTGGTAAAAAACACAAGTGGCAACCACTTGATAAAATTAACGCGCTTACTTTAGGCGGTTTACAAGCACTTAAATTTAATTTGGAAACTAACCGATTTACTCAAGGCTCCTTAAACATTAAAGGAATAGAGCAAGGCCAGGTTTTTATCAATGGTGAGAAGCAAACTGGTGAAAACCAACGCTATCAGCTTGCTTTAAATAACGGCTCACATACCGTGGTCGTCATCGCTCAACAGGTTGCTAATTGGAATGATGTTAGCTTAGAGTTTGTGCCAAAAGCAGAAACTGACGTCGTGACCCTAACGACAAATAAAACCAAGCGCTTATCGGCTAAGCAATTGTTTGACGCCCCAACTATTAGTGCCCTCTCTTTGTCGCCTGATGCCAAACATTACTTAAGTACAACCAAGCACTATAGTGACAAAACCGGCAACGACGCCATTACCACAACCGAGCTTAAAAATACTAATAACCAAACGGTATACCGATTTGAAGCAGCCCAGCCAAGTCAGTTCATTTGGAGCCCTAATAACCAATTTTTAGTTTATTTACTAAACGGTGAATTAAAGCAACTAAACCGTAAAAACTTAACAATTAAAACCTTAGCCTCTGGCCTTGAAGGCGCAAGTAATTTCAACTTTTATAACGACAGCAGTATTATATTTAGTTGGTCAAAATCGCCAGAAGAAAATAACAGCCTAACCAAGCACCATAAAGGTCTTCAAGATCGTTGGTCATATGCCCGTACGGTTAGCCAATTATATTTACTCGATACCAACAGTGGTTTAACCAAAGCCCTAACTGAAGGCGTATTGAGCCATCAACTTGAAGATGCTAACAGCAACCGTGGAAAACTATTAATAAGCCGTCCAGTAATGGCGATGCAAGCCTCAACTCACCCAGAGACTGAGTTGGTTGAACTTACATTAAAATCCAACAGCATAAAATCATTAGGTAAGTTTAAAACCTTTAATCAAGCTAAATATGCCGCAAACAATATTTATGTTGTTGCAGGCCCTGATTTTAAGAATGGTGCAGGCAGAACATTACCAAAGAACATGCTGGCTAATAATTACGATGGCCAGCTGTACTTACTAACTGATAATGCCAAAAAAGTAACGGCGTTAAGCAAACAGTTTGACCCCGCAATTGGCACATTAGAAGTACTAAGCAATGGTGATGCGCTAATCAAAGTGACAGAAAAAGATACCCAACCACTGTATTTATTTGACCTGAGTAAACAGCGCTTTAAAAAGTTAAATACAGGCTTTGATATTGTGCAGCAATTTAGCTTTTCAAATACGCGCAATGCCCAGTTATTAATTAGTGGCAGCAATGCGTCGAGCGCTCAACAACTCAAGCGCTTAGACGTAAGTAAAAACAAGGTAGAGATCATTTGGGACTCAAACCAGATTGCATATGCCAATACGACTATTCCTGCGCTTGAAGAATTTAACTTTACCAATAAGCGTGGCGTAGAAATCTCTGGCCGTGTTTATCTGCCAAGCAATTTTGATAAAGCCAAGAAGTACCCTGCTCTTGTTTATTATTATGGTGGCACCTCACCAGTAACACGCGGGTTTACGGGCCGCTACCCTTTTAACTTATGGGCAGCAAACGGGTATGTGGTTTATGTTGTACAACCAACCGGCGCAACGGGTTTTGGGCAAACTTTTTCAGCACAACATGTAAATGCTTGGGGCGACTATACCGCCGATGACATTATGCAAGGCACAGAGGCATTTTTAGCTAAATATGATTTTGTAGACAGTAGTAAAGTAGGTAATCTTGGTGCATCTTATGGTGGCTTTATGACTATGCTGCTTGCCACCAAAACCGATATGTTTAGCGCATCTATTGCGCATGCCGGTATTTCAAACTTAACGTCATACTGGGGTGAAGGATGGTGGGGTTATTTATACTCAGGCGAAGCCTCAAAAAATAGCTTTCCGTGGAATAATCCTCAACTTTACAGCCAGCATAGCCCTGTATTCCATGCTGATAAAGTAACCACACCATTACTGCTTATTCATGGTGACAGTGATACCAATGTGCCTGTGGGCGAAAGCTTAACTATGTATACCGCACTAAAACTGCTTAATAAAGACGTTGAAATGATAGAGTACAAAGGAGCGGATCACCAAATATTTGCGCGCGATAAGCGATTTAATTGGTGGAACACCATGTTGGCTTACTTTGACAAAAACTTAAAAAATGAACCACAATGGTGGGATTCAATGTATAAAGATTAGTAACCATAATGCGCACTTTGTCGCTCAAGTGAAAAGTGCGCATTACAAAAGTAATGTTATTAGACCAATTCGTAATATAATGTTACCGAAAAACAACGATCTCTGTGTTATACAGGCCATCAATGATGCTAATATGTAAAGCTGAAACTAAAAAAATAACAGACTATGGCAATTAATGTTTTATTGGTTGAAGATGACGAACTACTCGTAAAGCGCATCCAAAATCATTTTATAAATACCGAGTTTTCTATTGACGTTGACCCCACTGGGGCCGATGCGTTAAATGTTGTTAAAAGCCGCGTAAGTCAGCGCAATACTATTTCCTTGGCAATAATTGATATTGTGCTACCAAAACGCGACGGTTTACAACTTGCCAAAGAGCTAAATACGCTCACCGATATTGGCGTTATCTTATTATCGAGTCGTGACTCACAAGCCGATCGAATTGCAGGCCTTGCTCAAGGTGCCGATGACTATATTTGCAAGCCGGTAGATTTACTTGAGCTTGAGCTAAGAATGCGCGCCCTATACAAACGAGTTGCCAATAATCACAGCGACGATGACAGTGAAGAGTTTATTGAATACGCCGATTTTAAGCTTCATCCAGATAATCGCACCCTTATTACAGCCAGTGGGATTGAATCACGACTGACTGAAGCAGAACACAAAGTGCTTATTTGTTTGATTGGTAATGCTGGTAAAGCGACTTCCCGTGAAAAAATATCAGAAGAAATTGGCCAGCCCGATTGGAGCCCCAACGATCGCACAGTAGACGTGTTAGTGGGTCGTTTACGTAAAAAGCTGAACGATGAGAAAGATCAAAAACGTATTGTCACTGTTCGCGGTAAAGGCTATATGCTTTCAATTTAAAGCCTTAGTGTTGGGTTAACTGCGATAATAAACGCTCAAATGCCCGATAATTAAGCGCTTCTTTAAGCTCATTTAAACTGATTTGTGGCGCACCTTTTAAATCACTAATAGTTCGCGCCACTTTGATTACTCTATGATAAGAGCGCGGCGATAGCGCCAGCTTTTCACTGGCTCTGGCTAAAAACTGCAGCTCTGCAGGTGGTAACTCACAGTGCAAGTTCATCTCTTTGTTATTTAACCGCGCATTTACTTTACCTTGGCGTTTAAGCTGAACTGCATAAGCTGCTTCTACTCGTGCCCTCACCTCAGCACTTGTTTCTTCTGTAGTTGTACTTTGTAGCTCCACGCTGCTCAACCTTGGTAGTTCAATTTGCAAATCAATTCTGTCAATAAACGGCCCCGATACTCGCGATAAATAGCGCATTACCTGATCGGGTGTCGCCCGTTTATCATGATGACACCCAGTTGGACTAGGGTTAAGTGCTGCAATAAGCTGAAACTGCGCTGGAAATTCCATTTGTCTGGCCGCGCGCGAAATCGTCACTGTTCCGGTTTCCATTGGCTCGCGTAGCGAGTCTAGCACTTTACGCTCAAATTCAGGGAGCTCATCTAAAAACAACACACCATTATGCGCTAACGATATTTCACCGGGTTTAGGGTTAGACGAGCCACCCACCAGCGCTACTGCAGAACAAGTGTGGTGCGGGTTACGAAACGGTCGCTGACGCCAATTGGTTAAATCAATTGAGTGGCCAATAATTGAATATAAAGCAGCAGTATCAATGGCTTCATCATCAGACATGGTTGGCATTATGGTGGCCATTCGTTGTGCAAGCATTGATTTTCCGGTTCCTGGTGGACCTAAAAACAATAAGTTATGCCCACCAGCAGCGGCAATTTCTAATACACGCTTTGCACCAGGCTGGCCCTTTACATCGCTTAAATCGAGTAAAAAATCTGGCGCTTGGGTGCAATCAGGGTAGGCAATATTGAGTGGTAAAGGTTGTTGATTGAGTAAGTCTCCCCACACCTCTTGTATAGAACTGACGGCTTTTCGCTTTACACCACTGACAAGGCTGGCCAAACTGTCATTTTCAAGAGGCAGAAAACAACAACGATTTTGCTCTTTGGCACCAAGCACTGAAGGCAAAATGGCATTTACCGCCCGTATTTCACCATTAAGTGCAAGCTCACCGTAAAATTCATACTTATGAATATCAGGGCAGACTATTTGACCCGATGCGACCAAAATACCTACCGCAATCGCAAGGTCAAATCGCCCTCCATCCTTAGGAAGATCGGCAGGTGCTAAATTAACGGTAATACGCTGATCGGGAAATCCAAATTGCGAGTTTTCTAGAGCACTACGTACTCTATCCTTGGCCTCTTTAACCGACGCCTCAGGTAAGCCGACGATATGAAAGGCGGGTAAACCATTCCCTAAATGTACTTCAACCATCACCTCGGGGGCGTTTATCCCCACCTGCGCGCGAGAAAATATACGGGCTAACGACATTCCTTATCCTAGTTAACAGCTGTATTAACCCAGTTTAGTCAGGATATTTGAAAACATGTAATATAATCTTCCATTTAATCGCCGAAAAACGTAGCAATAAGGTCATTAGCATACTCAGAATCATTGCCACTTCCACCGTTAACGATAGGTTGATACTTAATGTATAGACAATGCCACCAGCAATACAGGTAATAGCATACAGCTCACCTTTAAGCAGCATTGGAATATCGCGGGCAAGCACGTCGCGAATAAGCCCACCAAAACAGGGGGTTATTACAGCCATAATCACAACCGTCATATCTGGCATACCAGCCAATTGCGCTTTTTGCGCTCCCATGACCGCAAAAAAGGCTAAGCCAAACGCGTCAGCGGTTTGCAATACATAGTATGGAATGGATTTTTGCTTATTGATCAGTCGTGTAGTAACCAGAACCGCCACCAAAATAGCGTAGAAGTAGCTTTGGTCGTGTAACCAAAATACGGGCTGGTCGAGTATCACATCGCGAACGGTACCGCCGCCAATAGCCGTAACAGTTGCAAGTACAACTACACCAAAGCCATCCATTTTCTTTTCATAGGCTACCAAGGTGCCTGAGATAGCAAATACCGCCACACCTATTAAATCAAACCAGTGATAAAGTTCAGTCATAATTTTGATTACAAAAAGTTTTAAAGAGTTTAGTGCATAGCATACTAAATATTCAGCAATAACACTTTCAAAAAGTAGAATTAGAAAAGAACAGCAGGTATACGTGTTAAAAATAGCGTGAGGGAATATGAATTTTAGGCATAAAAAAACACTCTTATAGAGTGTCGATTTAATAAAACATGTTACTTCAGTGGTTGCGGGAGCCGGAATTTAATAGACGACCTTTGCTGGCTAATGGAAAGTTGAGACCGACGAGCTATTTACTTCACTGAATTTCAGGCATAAAAAAACACGCTTTAGCGTGTCGATTTAATAAAACATATTATTTCAGTGGTTGCGGGAGCCAGAGTTTGTAAGGAGCGAACCGACGACCTTTGCGTTCTAATGAAGAGCTGAGACCGATGAGCTATTTACTTCACTGAATTTCAGGCATAAAAAAACACGCTTTAGGCGTGTTGCTTTACTATAACTGTTTATTTCAGTGGTTGCGGGAGCCGGATTTGAACCGACGACCTTTGCTGGCTAATGCAGAGCTGAGACCGACGAGCTACCCATTTCACTGAATTTTAGGCATAAAAAAACACGCTTTAGGCGTGTTGCTTTACTATAACTGTTTATTTCAGTGGTTGCGGGAGCCGGATTTGAACCGACGACCTTCGGGTTATGAGCCCGACGAGCTACCAGACTGCTCCATCCCGCGCCTGAAATTGCAGATTTATTTATAGTTGCTTACATTACAACTTGGCTTCCAATCCTCTAAAGAAAATTGGTTGCGGGAGCCGGATTTGAACCGACGACCTTCGGGTTATGAGCCCGACGAGCTACCAGGCTGCTCCATCCCGCGCCTGTATATTTAAAGTCTATCGACTACTTAATTTATGCTCTTAAGTTAGAGTTTTACAGAAACCAAATTTCAATAAAAATGGTTGCGGGAGCCGGATTTGAACCAACGACCTTCGGGTTATGAGCCCGACGAGCTACCAGACTGCTCCATCCCGCGCCTGTAATTTCTTAGTAACAGTATTGTGTTATTCACAAGCCTGTTTCGAAGAGAGCGCTATAATATAGGAATAAACCTATAATGCAAGGTTTTACTAATTAAAAACGTTTAAGTGAACAAAAACCCATCAAACAGTGGTATTTACAGTAATCGCTGATGTGGATTTATCATTTTTTGCCACTCCCAGTCGGGATGACCCATAACAATAAAATCCGGATTTTCTGTACTTTCTCTTTGGTTATACGTTAAAGGATTAAATTCAGCGTCGGTAATACAGCCGCCCGCTTCTTCAACAATAACTTGCGATGCACCCGTATCCCACTCACCTGTAGGACCTATTCTTAAAAAACAATCTGCTTTACCCTCAGCAACAATACACGCCTTAAGTGAACACGAACCTAAAGCCACCGTTGCAAATTGCGCATTTAGATACTGGCTAACTGCTTCTATTTTTTGGCGGCGGCTTACAGCCAAAGTTAAACTCTCGGGCGGTGCTACAAATATTTGTTTATCGTGCTCACCTTCACGCTTAAATGCCCCATTTTTAGCCGTTGCATAATAGGTCACGCCCTTTGCTGGCCAATGAATAACCCCCAACACTGGGTGGTTATTTTCTATCAATGCAATATTAACGGCAAAGTCACCACTTTCGAGTATAAATTCACCGGTGCCATCCATTGGGTCAAGCAACCAATAACGTTGCCAGTGCTGTCTATCTTGCAACGCTGGAATGGGGGTTTCTTCTGACATAATTGGAATGTCAGGAGCAAGCGCATTTAAACCCGCCACGAGCACATCATTTGCAGCTAAATCTGCTTTTGTTACTGGCGTATTATCTGATTTTTCTTGCTGACCAATATCGTCTTTTTTATACAAAGACATAATGGCATCCCCTGCACTTTGCGCAAGCTCAATACATGGCTCTAGAAGTTTATTCATTAATGTCTCCTGAGGCTAAATACTTATCTAATAATAGCAGAGCCGCAACACTACGTGCTTCAGTAAAGTCAGGTTGTTCTAATAACGACTGCCACTGTGAAAGTGGCCATTTCACCACCACTAAGGGCTCAGGCTCATCGCCTAGTAAGGTTTCAGGATATAAATTTTTAGCAAACAAAATATGCATGGTTGCGTTAAAATAGCTCGGTGCCATAGTGACCGTTTTAAGCGGTTTAAAGTATTCAGCGCCAAAGCCAATTTCTTCTTTGAGCTCTCTGTTTGCAGCCTGTTCAGGCGTTTCACCTAGGTCAATGAGCCCTTTGGGAAACCCTAACTGATAGTCATTGGTGCCTGCACAATACTCACGAACCAGTAATAACTCATTTTCAGTGGTCATAGGTACAATCATAACGGCTCCACGACCACCGCCGCGAATTCGCTCATACTGACGCTCTTCGTTATTTGAAAACTTAAGCTCTAAAGACTCCACAGTAAATAAGCGACTTTTAGCGACAACATTATTACTGAGAATTTGTGGTGGTGTTGGGTGCTTTTTCTGTGTCATGGGCATCAATTTGCTATCATTGCAGTTATACTAATCATATACCCAAATGAGTATAAGATGCGAGTTTCAGTTTGAATTAAAAGCAATTTAATTGAGCAAATAATTCTCGGGTTTAGCTAAGGTTAATTCTTTATTTTAGGCTACGAATACGCTCTTAATATAACATTGTCGGATTTATACCTTAATAACTCAATTAACAAAGTTCATTAATCTACTTCATCGCAACTTATTCATTTCAAAAAGTAGTTTTCATAAGGATACATCATGCTCAACTGGTCAAAAATCGATACTGTATTACTCGACATGGATGGAACTTTACTTGATTTACATTACGACACTGACTTTTGGCTCAATGTTGTACCCCAACAACATGCTCTGGCTCAAAATATCAGTTTTGAGGAAGCCCGCGCAGATATCTTAAAACGCTATCAGGCTGTGAGTGGCAAAATTCAGTGGTACTGCTCTGACTATTGGGAAGCACAGCTAAACTTACCTATTCTCGAACTAAAGCGCCAGTCTGCCCACTTAATCAAAATTCGTGAAGACGTTCCGCATTTTTTAACTGAACTTCGACGTGCAGGTAAAGAGCTCATTTTACTTACCAATGCTCATCCTGAATGCGTGATGCTTAAATTTGAGCATACCGCTATTGATAATTATTTAGACGGGGTGGTGTCAACGCATGAATATGGAGTAAGTAAAGAGCAACAAAGCTTGTGGCATAAAGTGCAAGGGGACTTGGGGTTTGATAAACGCCGCACTTTATTTGTAGATGACAGCTTACCGGTATTACATGCCGCACGAGAATACGGCATTGAGCATTTACTTGCGGTTGCTAACCCTAATAGTCAGCAACCACATAACGATATAACCGATTACTTAAGCGTCACCGATTACCGTAAGCTTATTTAGCTTATTTAGCTTATTTAGCTTATTTAGCTTATTCGCCCTGAGGGTAACGCGCTACTAAGCCTTGATATACCTGTTTTGCAAAATCTGCATGTTCAGTATCAAGGCTTTTAACTACTTCTACTAAGTGTTCGTTATCTTCTTGACCATCCCATACTTTAATGTAGCTGCCATCTTTGTAGCCATGATCTTGGCGGAAAAAGTTAAGCGTATTTTTACCTACATAACCACGGTATAAATCATCAATATCCATGCCTATTTGCGCCATACAACCAGCAAAGGCGGCTGCATCAAAGGTTTTATTGGCAACAGCACTGGCCGCTAGTAATTCAAGCGTTTGTTTAAAGTCATCACCTTGTTGTGGTGCACTCATTTCGGCTTGTAGTTTTGTTGCTATTTGCTCGTAGCTAGTCTCACCGTCAATACGCAACGATAAGCCAAAATGAAAAATATCAACCAGCTCTAAAATCACCTGTTCAGTATCTGGTGTTTGTTTTTTCCACCATTTCCAACCGTAATGGTCTAACATTTCTGCACATTCAACCCAAATAGCTCTGTACCATTCAAAGCCTTGGCTAAACCATTGCTCATGTACTTTAGTATTCATGGCATTTTGCATTTCTAGCATAACAACTAGCTTGTTTAAATTCGCAGACATATTGGTTCCACTGTTGGATTTATAATTAGGGTAATAATACAGATAATATAACTTAACGACCAGCCGAAAACTCATGCCATGAGTTGATCAGGTCAACAAAGTCTTCAAAACCACAACCGCTGCTTAAATCATTCTCTTCAAGCATTAATTCGTCATCTTGGTAGGCTAATATATCTTCGTTATCTTGATGCAGCGCATGCGCTTCAAATAACGCTTCATCTTTAGAAAGGAGCAGGTCAATTTCTTGGCCTTTAAGTGTTAACGGTTCAAAGCTTGAACTCACCGAGCTAATAAGCGCCAGCACCATAGCCACTTTGTCTTTGCCTATTTCTTCATTTAACCAACGGCCTATAATCGCATGCTCGCTGCTTATTTTAATTCTTAACCCACTAATAGGGTCGCGAATAAATTGGTATTCCATAACTTTATTCCAGTACTGCTAATTACAACAGATTATAACCTAGTCAGTTATGAATAACGCAAGCCAGATACAAAAATAGCGCCGCAAGGCGCTACTTAACCTGAACTCTGGTTAAGAGATTTACTAACATATTGAATAAAATGATATTTATGTTTATTTTCTCTAGCCAGAGATTTTCAGTGAAAACAAGGCGAAATTACGCGTCAATAGCTAGTCTATTGCAAGTAAATTCAACGCAGTTAGCGCTCAAAATAGCTGCTAGAGATAGATTTATTATCCAGAGTTCAGGTTATTTAGTATCATCAATATAGCTAACCGCCTGAGCGATAGCGGGCAGCATCAATAATTGCCCATAAATGGAATACGGCTCCAACAATAGCTGGAACAACTAAGAACCATAACGCGTAACCGCCAAAAACCAAAATGGCAAACACCAGCGCCGATAAAATACGACCCTGCACCAACTGCCCTAAACCTGGGAAAAAAATATTACATAGAGCGGCTATTACATTTCCGCCAGAACCTTGTTGAGACATACTAACCTCTGTAGTTTAATTAATTTTGTATTTGTACTTATTATTTATACTTACACACTTTATGCCAATTTATTAAGGCTTACAAATCATACAGTTAAATTATTACGAATTTATCGCTTTAGTATTTTTTGCCAAAAATAAGTCAAATTAGCAATTTTAAATAGCTATTTTAGTTACTTGCTCAGTTTATACTGTTCTCTATTCAACAACTTAAATACCTATTTTATAAATAGCTGTTTATAAAAACAGTATTTTATTTAGCCTAACAAAAACACCTGTTATACTGCTCTCATTATTGATTAAAAAGGCGTAACGATGGACGTTTCAGAATTACTCGATGGCTTAAATGATAAACAACGCGATGCCGTTGCAGCGCCATTACAAAACATGCTGGTATTAGCAGGAGCAGGTTCAGGTAAAACTCGAGTATTGGTTCATCGTATTGCCTGGTTAATGCAAGTAGAGCAAGCCTCTGCCTACAGTATTTTTGCGGTAACCTTTACCAATAAAGCCGCTAAAGAGATGCGCTCAAGGGTTGAAGAAACTCTAAAAGCCCCTGTTGGCGGCATGTGGATTGGTACTTTCCATGGTTTATCGCACCGAATTTTACGGGCACATCACCGTGAAGCAAATTTACCTGAAGCCTTTCAAATTTTAGACTCTGACGATCAGCTTCGTATGATCAAGCGTTTGTTAAAATCTATGAATATTGATGATAAAAAATGGCCAGCCAAACAGTTTGGTTGGTACATAAGCGCTAAAAAAGACGAAGCTCTGCGCCCTAAAGATATTCAGGCATACGATATTAACGAGCAAATGATGTTGCGCGTTTACGCAGCCTATCAAGAAGCTTGTGATAGAGCGGGCCTAGTTGATTTTGCTGAAATATTACTACGCAGCTATGAGGTTCTTAAAAACAACCCAACCCTGCTTCGTCATTATCAGCAGCGCTTTGCACACATGCTAGTAGACGAGTTTCAAGATACCAATACTATTCAGTATGCATGGCTAAAATTACTTGCTGGCGACACTAGTAGTATTATGATTGTAGGTGATGATGACCAAAGTATTTACGGTTGGCGTGGCGCTAAAATTGAAAATATCAAACGCTTTTTAACAGACTTTGATGCAGAGACAATTCGCCTTGAGCAAAACTATCGCTCGACTGCCACCATTCTTAAAGCGTCTAATGCACTTATACAGAATAACTCCGAGCGTATGGGTAAAAGCTTGTGGACTGACGGTAACGACGGCGAACCTATTTCTATTTATGCCGCCTTTAACGAGCTAGATGAAGCGCGCTTTGTGAGTAGCAAATTACGCAGCTGGCTAAATGCGGGGAACGCACTACAAGATGCGGCTATTTTATATCGTAGTAATGCGCAATCGCGGGTGCTTGAAGAAGCGATGCTACAAGAAGGTTTAAAATACCGAATTTATGGTGGTATGCGATTCTTCGAACGTCAAGAAATTAAAGATGCCCTCTCATACTTACGCTTAGTGGGTAACCGCCAAGATGATGCGGCATTTGAGCGTGTAATCAATACCCCAGCCCGAGGCATTGGCGACAAAACATTAAGCCATATTCGTGACTGCGCTCGAGCTGAATCTTTGCCGCTTTGGTATGCCGCTAAAGCCATTGTAGAACAACAGCATTTATCGGGGCGTGCATCAGGAGCGGTTGCCAAGTTTGTCGAACTTATTGAGCATATTGAAGATAAAATTAGTGACTTAACGCTGCATGAGCAAGCTAAATACGCGATTCAAACCTCAGGGTTAATGGCTATGTATCAGGCTGAAAAAGGCGAAAAAGGCCGCGCTCGAGTAGAAAACTTAGAAGAATTAATTAGTGCCTGCGATCAGTATGAACTCCCTGAAGAGGAAGAGTTTAGCTCGCCACTACAAGGCTTTTTAGCTTACACCTCACTTGAGTCTGGCGAAGGCCAAGCCGATGAGCATGAAGACGCCGTACAAATGATGACGCTTCACTCAGCTAAAGGTTTGGAGTTTCCTTTAGTGTTTATGGTCGGTGTTGAAGAAGGTATGTTTCCATCTCAGCAAAGTAATGAAGAAACCGGCCGTTTAGAAGAAGAGCGCCGCCTTTGTTACGTGGGTATGACCCGCGCTATGGATAAGCTCTATATAAGCCATGCCGAAAGCCGCCGTTTATATGGCCAAGAGAAATATCACAGCCCATCGCGCTTTTTACGTGAAATACCTGAGGACTGCGTAGAAGAAATTCGCATAAAAACGCAAGTATCTCGTCCGCCTGCAGCCGGTCGCTTTAGCGCATCGGTTAGCCATGCTGCATTTGAAGAAAGCGGATTTAACTTAGGTCAACGCGTGCTGCATGCAAAGTTTGGCATTGGCACCGTACTCAACTACGAAGGCAGTGGCGCACAATCTCGCGTACAAGTTAACTTTGACGACTTAGGCAGTAAGTGGTTAGTAACAGCTTATGCAAGATTACAAGCCGTTTAAGCGCGTTGTAGAGCGTGTACAGCAACAACTTGCGAATGCGAAACATCGCCAGTTACTGCTGCTTACAGGCGATAAAAACTGGTGTTATGAGCAATGCACTCAGCTGCTTGTTCATTTACAGCAACCCTCCTTTGTGCTGTCTAAAAGCACTCATTTAATTAATGCACATTGGCCAGAGCATACCCACCAAATTTTAGGGCAAGAGTGCGCCCATGCTGTTTATGACGGCTACAGTGGACTGGTGCCAGATAAACTAGCCGCGCTCAGTGGCGTTGTGCAAGCAGGTGGTTTTTTAATTATATTGCTACCCGAACTTAAAGAACTTGAACACTGGTGTGATGATGCCCTTCCCTTATTTCAATCTTTTGGGCAAATGCACCCTTACAGCTTTTTTAATCAACGCTTAGCTCACTTACTAAGCAAAACTACTTTACTGCATTTTAGCCAGCAAAATGGTTGGCAGTGTATTACCGATACGAATCTATCAACTGGTGAAATTGACTTTACCGAGCAACAACAGTGTATTGAATTAATAATAAAAACGGCAAACGGACGAGCAAATCGACCATTATTAATTAATGCAGATCGGGGGAGAGGAAAATCAGCCGCATTAGGTATTGCAGCAAGTAAACTCAGCGATAAAAACATACTTATTTGCTCTATGCAATTTCGTGCTTTGCACAGTAGTTTTAAGCACTTAGCGAGTGAGCTTGATATAGATTATCGAGCTGGCGATAAACACATTGCAAACATGCACTATGTGGCGCCTGATCAACTACTGAACGAACAACCGCAGTGCGATTTGCTATTAATTGATGAAGCAGCAGCAATCCCTGTTCCAATTCTCATAAAAATTCTTCACCTTTATCCTCGCGTGGTCTTTTCAAGCACTATGATTGGCTATGAAGGTAATGGTCGCGGTTATATTTTAAAGTTTACTAGTTACCTCAAAACGCATTTTAAAAACATGCGTAGCATCAGTCTTGAGCAGCCAATCCGTTTTGCAAAGCACGATCCTTTAGAGCTGCACCTTCGTACACTCTTAGCTTTGGATGCAGAACATCACAGCGCTAGTTTGAATACTGCTCCCCTACAATTTAAGCATCTGCAAGCAAATCAACTTACTAACGACGAGCCACTGCTTCATCAAGTTGTTGGCTTACTAACACTGGCACATTATCAAACCAGTGTGAATGACTTACGTCACTTACTAGATGCCGCTGGGCAACGCCTATTTGTTTGTCAACAAGGTGATAATATTCTTGGTGTGTGTTTAGTAGCGATAGAAGGTGGCTTTACTACATCGTTGAGTGATGAAGTAGTGCAAGGTAAGCGCCGCCCTCAAGGGCACTTAATGGCGCAAAGCCTTGCACAATTAAGCTTTAACCCTGAGGTATTAAAACAATACTGCGCTCGCGTGGTGCGAATTGCCATTGACCCAGAGCAGCACAATAAGCACCTAGGAACACAATTACTTCATTACTGTGAACAGCAATTACAGAAAGAGTGTGATTGGTTTGGTGCTAGCTTTGGTGCTAATGCGCAATTACTTAGTTTTTGGCAAAATAATGACTTTAATTTGGTAAAGCTGGGTTTTCAAAAAGATAAGGCAACGGGTGAACATAGCGCATTAGTTATTAAGAGCTTAACTAAAAATGACCAACTACTAGAACAATTAACAGCCCAGTTCGAAGCTGATTTTCCTTTGCAATTGCTCAGCCATTTTAGTCAGCTAGATTATAAACTGGTAGCAAAAATTGTTTCACGCTTTAATACTCATACCAATAGCATAGCTGATCAATCAAGATTAAAGTCTATGTTAACAAGTGACTATCAGCTATTTAATATTACACCTTTACTATGGCGAAGCTTTTGGGCATCTCCTCTTAGCTTGCCAAATGATGAGGATAATTTCCAATCTGTTTTTATTAGGCTAGTATTACAAAATTGGACACCTAAAAATATCCAAACTGAGCTAGGGGTGAATGGCATAAAGCTGTTTAATATATTATTAAAAAAGGCTGTAGATAACTGGTATGAGCGCACTTCGCATAATAATACACCTTAGCATTGCCTCCATTGCTTTAGCCTTAGGGCAGCCTATAGCCTATGCAGAGCAAGATAATAGCAAAGTTATTAAACTTGGCATGTCTACAGCGCTTAGCGGACCGGCTCAAAATATTGGCCTACAATTGCATAAAGGCAGTAGCATTTACTTTAACAAGGTTAATAATGCCGGCGGAATAAATGGCGCGGAGGTACAACTTCTAGTTGCTAACGATAATTACGAACCAAAGCAAACTGTTAATAATACCCGTACTTTTATTTATTCCGACAAAGTCGATGCATTGTTTGGTGCCATGGGCACCCCAACCAGCCATGCTATTATACCTTTACTAGAGCAATCAAAAATTCCGTTCTTAATGCCTTTTAGCGGGGCAAGCTTCCTACATGATAAATCACGAGCTAACATATTTAATTTAAAAGCAAGCTACAATGACGAAGCAGCAGAGCAAATTAAATACTTAGTAGAGGAGCGCAAACATACAAAGATAGGGCTATTTATTCAAGCAGATGAGTTTGGCTTGTACGTAGAATCGGGGCTAAGGAAAGAACTAGCAAAATATGATCTGTCGCCTATAAAAGTCGCGCGTTATCAACGTAATAGTCATGATGTAGCATCAGCGCTTAATGCCTTACAAGCCAGTGGGGTGACAGCTATCTGTTTAGTTGGCACCTACGCACCACTTGGTGAATTTATAAACAGTGCACATGCGAAGAATTTTGCCCCAGATTATACCAGTGTTTCTTTTGTACCTAGCTTTGACTTATTTGATGAAGTAACCACACCCTCACATATTATGGTTACAGAAATTGTTCCTAATCCACTCACATGTAATGATAATTTTTGTAATGAATTTTTGGCCGATATGCAAGCAAACAAGATTACAAAACCCAACCGTCTTCATTTTGAAGGTTATATTAATGCGATGGCATTTAGTAGGGCTGCAGCAAACTGCAAATTACCGCTTAAACACTCGTGCCTAATGAAAGAGCTTAATTCACTGTTAACAAATGATAAAATAATCAAAAAGTTTTTTATTGATACAAAAAATGAAAATAAACGTAATGTATATCGCTCTTATTATGTGAATAAATAAGTACCTTCCAAATATTGTTCTATCCTTAATATACAAACTAAGTATGTGAGGAAACTATGGACTTAATTAACTTTAAAGTGGGTTATAAAACCATTTCACTTAAGATTCTTGATATCTTATTAACGGAACAATTTAATAATAACCTCACGGTGTTACCTAACGACAATAAAAGCTTTTTGGGCGTTAAAGATTATATGGGGATCCCAACCCCTGTATTTGATCTTGGAATCATTTTAAATGGAGTTTCTACTGAGCGCAGTAATTTAGATGCTTTAAAGCAACTTAAATCTTGGCAAAAACAACTAATTGCTTGGTTTAATAAATTAGAGCAAGAACTACTCGTTTCGCAAAGCTCGTTAAAGGCGAATCAGTATGAGCTTACTGATTTTGAACAGTTTTATACAGAGTTTAAAACAGATAACGATGAATTAAAAAATACTATGTCACGCTTTGATGACCCGTTTAAATCGCTTCTACACAAATTGACCAGTGCAATAGATGCATATAAAAAAGGCAACAGCAAACAAGTTAGTACTCAACTTGAGATTATAAGGCGACATGATCTTATTCACCTAGAGCGTTTATTCGGCTCTGCAATAGAACAAATCACTTTAGATTATAAACCTATTATTGTGTTTACCACTAAAGATGGCATGACCCCCCATGTAGGCCTATTAGTTGATAAGGTTGAAGATAATATTGAATATAAACAAGAAGATATTAAACCACTAGATAAGCTTACCGAAGTTGGTTTTGATATTGACCCCCAAACAAGAAGCATGATGTATGGACTGATCAAACTCGCTGATAAACATAGTGTACTTATTGATCCTAGCGCAATATTTAAGCCCAAAGAGCTTGAACCATCTAGCAGCGCTCAAGAGCAAGAAACTGAAGCCTATGGACTGTTTTAAGAATGCTTCCTTTACACCCGTAAAAGCCCGACTCTTGAATCGGGCTTGCTTGTATTTAGAGTCGGTGCGCTATTTTGCCCATGGGCTTCGTGATACTCAACCCAGGCTGCGGTGGTCAGGTTAACGCAGTGCAACTGATAGCTGACGGCTGATATTTTCACTTTTCTGTAGACGTAAAAAAGCCCGGCTCTTTCGAGTCGGGCTTTCTTGTATTTGGAGCCTGGTAATGACCTACTTTCACATAACAAATGCTACACTATCATCGGCGCTGTTTCGTTTCACTACTGAGTTCGGCATGGGGTCAGGTGGGTCCAAAACGCTATTGTCACCAAGCAAATTTGGTGTCAGTCCGTATTACTACGCACTAACTAAAATTTGGAATTCTGATAATAAAGTCTTCTAGTATCTACTTTAGTTATATTAACTTCTTCGCTTGTTTCACTATCACATAAAACGCGTTTGGCGTTGTATGGTTAAGCCTCACGGGTAATTAGTACAAGTTAGCTTAATGGCTCACACCACTTCCACATCTTGCCTATCAACGTTGTAGTCTTCAACGGCCCTTCAGAGACTTTAAAAGTCTAGTGAGAACTCATCTCGAGGCCTGCTTCGCGCTTAGATGCTTTCAGCGCTTATCAGTTCCGAACGTAGCTACCGGGCAATGCCATTGGCATGACAACCCGAACACCAGCGGTTCGTTCACTCCGGTCCTCTCGTACTAGGAGCAACCCCTCTCAATTCTCAAACGCCCACGGCAGATAGGGACCGAACTGTCTCACGACGTTCTAAACCCAGCTCGCGTACCACTTTAAATGGCGAACAGCCATACCCTTGGGACCGACTTCAGCCCCAGGATGTGATGAGCCGACATCGAGGTGCCAAACACCGCCGTCGATATGAACTCTTGGGCGGTATCAGCCTGTTATCCCCGGAGTACCTTTTATCCGTTGAGCGATGGCCCTTCCATTCAGAACCACCGGATCACTATGACCTACTTTCGTACCTGCTCGACGTGTCTGTCTCGCAGTTAAGCTGGCTTCTACCATTACACTAACCGTACGATGTCCGACCGTACTTAGCCAACCTTCGTGCTCCTCCGTTACTCTTTGGGAGGAGACCGCCCCAGTCAAACTACCCACCAGGCACTGTCCGTAACCCCGATTCAGGGGCCAACGTTAGAACATCAAAACTACAAGGGTGGTATTTCAAGGACGACTCCACAAAAACTAGCGTCTCTGCTTCTAAGTCTCCCACCTATCCTACACATGTAGGTTCAATGTTCAGTGCCAAGCTGTAGTAAAGGTTCACGGGGTCTTTCCGTCTAGCCGCGGGTACACAGCATCTTCACTGCGATTTCAATTTCACTGAGTCTCGGGTGGAGACAGCGTGGCCATGGTTACACCATTCGTGCAGGTCGGAACTTACCCGACAAGGAATTTCGCTACCTTAGGACCGTTATAGTTACGGCCGCCGTTTACCGGGGCTTCGATCAAGAGCTTCTCCGAAGATAACCCCATCAATTAACCTTCCGGCACCGGGCAGGTGTCACACCGTATACGTCATCTTGCGATTTTGCACAGTGCTGTGTTTTTAATAAACAGTCCCAGCCACCTGGTCACTGCGGCTCCAATCAGCTTAGAGAGCAAGTCTCATCACCAATCGGAGCGTACCTTCTCCCGAAGTTACGGTACGATTTTGCCTAGTTCCTTCACCCGAGTTCTCTCAAGCGCCTTAGTATTCTCTACCTGACCACCTGTGTCGGTTTGGGGTACGATTCGGTATAATCTGAAGCTTAGAGGCTTTTCCTGGAAGTATGGCATCAGCAACTTCATCACCTTGGTGACTCGTCTCGTGTCTCAGCCTAACAGCAACCCGGATTTACCTAAGTCACTAGCCTACACACTTTCACATGGACTACCATCGCCATGCTTGCTTAGCCTGCTCCGTCCCCCCATCGCAATTATACCAAGTACGGAAATATTAATCCGTTTCCCATCGACTACGCCTTTCGGCCTCGCCTTAGGGGTCGACTTACCCTACCCTGATTAACATGGGATAGGAACCCTTGGTCTTCCGGCGTGCGGGTTTTTCACCCGCATTATCGTTACTCATGTCAGCATTCGCACTTCTGATACGTCCAGCATACCTCCCGGTACACCTTCAACCGCTTACAGAACGCTCCCCTACCACTCAGAATAAATTCTGAATCCGCAGCTTCGGTGCATAGTTTAGCCCCGTTACATCTTCCGCGCAGACCGACTCGACCAGTGAGCTATTACGCTTTCTTTAAAGGATGGCTGCTTCTAAGCCAACCTCCTGGCTGTCTGGGCCTTTCCACATCGTTTCCCACTTAACTATGACTTTGGGACCTTAGCTGGCGGTCTGGGTTGTTTCCCTCTTCACGACGGACGTTAGCACCCGCCGTGTGTCTCCCGGATATTACTTTACGGTATTCGGAGTTTGCAAAGGGTTGGTAAGTCGGGATGACCCCCTAGCCTTAACAGTGCTCTACCCCCGTAAGTATTCGTCCGAGGCTCTACCTAAATAGATTTCGGGGAGAACCAGCTATCTCCCGGTTTGATTAGCCTTTCACTCCTAACCACAGGTCATCCCCTAACTTTTCAACGTTAGTGGGTTCGGTCCTCCAGTTGATGTTACTCAACCTTCAACCTGCCCATGGCTAGATCACCGGGTTTCGGGTCTATACCTTGCAACTATTCGCCCAGTTAAGACTCGGTTTCCCTACGGCTACCCTAATCGGTTAACCTCGCTACAAAATATAAGTCGCTGACCCATTATACAAAAGGTACGCAGTCACCCTCGAAGGGCTCCTACTGCTTGTACGTACACGGTTTCAGGTTCTATTTCACTCCCCTCACAGGGGTTCTTTTCGCCTTTCCCTCACGGTACTGGTTCACTATCGGTCAGTTGGGAGTATTTAGCCTTAGATGATGGTCCACCTATATTCAGTCAAAGTTTCACGTGCTCCGACCTACTCGATTTCACTTAAAATGCGTTTTCATGTACGGGACTATCACCCTGTATCGTGGCACTTTCCAGAGCCTTCCATTAACACATAATAAGCTTAAGGGCTGTTCCGATTTCGCTCGCCGCTACTATCGGAATCTCGGTTGATTTCTTTTCCTACGGGTACTTAGATGTTTCAGTTCTCCGCGTTCGCCTCGTTAACCTATGTATTCAGTTAACGATACCTGCAAGCAGGTGGGTTTCCCCATTCGGAAATCCTAGTCTCAAGTGCTTTTTACTAGCTTGACTAGGCTTATCGCAAGTTAATACGTCCTTCATCGCCTCCAACTGCCAAGGCATCCACCGTGTACGCTTAGTCACTTAACCATACAACCCAAACGGGTCTTTGTTTTGTGACAGTTTAACTTCGCCAGAAGTTAATATTGAATACTAAAGTAGATACCAATTAATCCGAGGATTAAATGGCACTGAATGATACTGCTATCATTCTTTTTTACTTTTGAAAACTCTGTACAAATACAATGTATTCATACGAATTTTATTATCAGCTTTTCCAAATTTTTAAAGAGCATATTAATTAGTAAACTCAAAGAGTAAAACTAACTAACAATCATCTGTGTGGACACTACGAACAAATAAGTTCTAAATCGTATAAGGAGGTGATCCAGCCCCAGGTTCCCCTAGGGCTACCTTGTTACGACTTCACCCCAGTCATGAATCACTCCGTGGTAAACGTCCTCCCGAGGGTTAGACTATCTACTTCTGGAGCAACCCACTCCCATGGTGTGACGGGCGGTGTGTACAAGGCCCGGGAACGTATTCACCGCGTCATTCTGATACGCGATTACTAGCGATTCCGACTTCATGGAGTCGAGTTGCAGACTCCAATCCGGACTACGACGCACTTTAAGTGATTCGCTTACTCTTCGCGAGGTTCGCAGCACTCTGTATGCGCCATTGTAGCACGTGTGTAGCCCTACACGTAAGGGCCATGATGACTTGACGTCGTCCCCACCTTCCTCCGGTTTATCACCGGCAGTCTCCTTAGAGTTCTCAGCATTACCTGCTAGCAACTAAGGATAGGGGTTGCGCTCGTTGCGGGACTTAACCCAACATCTCACAACACGAGCTGACGACAGCCATGCAGCACCTGTATCAGAGTTCCCGAAGGCACCAAACCATCTCTGGTAAGTTCTCTGTATGTCAAGTGTAGGTAAGGTTCTTCGCGTTGCATCGAATTAAACCACATGCTCCACCGCTTGTGCGGGCCCCCGTCAATTCATTTGAGTTTTAACCTTGCGGCCGTACTCCCCAGGCGGTCTACTTAATGCGTTAGCTTTGAAAAACAGAACCGAGGTTCCGAGCTTCTAGTAGACATCGTTTACGGCGTGGACTACCAGGGTATCTAATCCTGTTTGCTCCCCACGCTTTCGTACATGAGCGTCAGTGTTGACCCAGGTGGCTGCCTTCGCCATCGGTATTCCTTCAGATCTCTACGCATTTCACCGCTACACCTGAAATTCTACCACCCTCTATCACACTCTAGTTTGCCAGTTCGAAATGCAGTTCCCAGGTTGAGCCCGGGGCTTTCACATCTCGCTTAACAAACCGCCTGCGTACGCTTTACGCCCAGTAATTCCGATTAACGCTCGCACCCTCCGTATTACCGCGGCTGCTGGCACGGAGTTAGCCGGTGCTTCTTCTGTCAGTAACGTCACAGCTAGCAGGTATTAACTACTAACCTTTCCTCCTGACTGAAAGTGCTTTACAACCCGAAGGCCTTCTTCACACACGCGGCATGGCTGCATCAGGCTTGCGCCCATTGTGCAATATTCCCCACTGCTGCCTCCCGTAGGAGTCTGGGCCGTGTCTCAGTCCCAGTGTGGCTGATCATCCTCTCAAACCAGCTAGGGATCGTCGCCTTGGTGAGCCATTACCTCACCAACTAGCTAATCCCACTTGGGCCAATCTAAAGGCGAGAGCCGAAGCCCCCTTTGGTCCGTAGACATTATGCGGTATTAGCAGTCGTTTCCAACTGTTGTCCCCCACCTCAAGGCATGTTCCCAAGCATTACTCACCCGTCCGCCGCTCGTCAGCAAAGTAGCAAGCTACTTTCTGTTACCGCTCGACTTGCATGTGTTAGGCCTGCCGCCAGCGTTCAATCTGAGCCATGATCAAACTCTTCAATTAAAAAGTTTTATGTCTTTCGACAGCTCAATGAATTCTGAATTTATTTAATATCTTTCGATATTGAATTGACTGTGCTGCAATTCTTTCCTTAAGTAAAACCTAAGTAAGTTATTGCTGTTGGTCACTCAGTTTCAATTGAGACTCTAAATTTGTTTGCCTCACTACCTAAGTAGCTTGGCTGTTAGAACTCAATCTGTACGAGTGCCCACACAGATGATTGCTTTATATTGTTAAAGAACGTTGCGATTAAAGCGTTAAACTTTATCTCGCTAGGGCTGCGCATATTACGCTTTCCTATTTTTTTGTCAACACTTAATTTCGCTAAACTTGAAAGTTTTCGAAACTAAGTTTTACTCGACTCACTGAGTAGCTCGTGCCTCGCTATGCGTTGCGCTCTGCCGTCTCAGTGGGGTCGCATTATAGGGA